>JANNKC010000101.1:0-2252 GCA_031396105.1 Anaeromyxobacter sp. | reverse complement strand
CTCGGCCACGGGCTGGAGCTGATCCTGGACGGCGGCTCCCGGCAGGCCGCGCCGTCCTCGGTGATCGACCTCTCCGGGCCGGAGCCGGTGGTGGTGCGGGTGGGCAAGGGCGACGTCTCGGATCTCCTGGCGTAGCGGCGCTGGCCGCTCGTCGCAGCCCTGGTCGTCGCGCGGGTAAGGGCAGCCACTGATGAGCACGGCAAGCTCGCCGTGCTCCTACCCGCAGCGCCGCAAGACCAGCTCGCTGGCCTCCGACTGGAGCTGGCCGAGCGCGGCCGAGCGCGCGACCCCACCGTGGGTGACGGGGCCGCGTGCTAGCTTTGGAACCCGCATGAACCCCTCCAAGCGTCACTCCGCGGCCCCTGAAGACACCGAGGAGCAGCGGGTCCTCCGCCTCCAGAGCTTCGTGAACCACTGGAAGGGGTACGCCGGGACGGAGCAGGCTGGCGCCCAGTCGTTCCTGCAGCAGCTCATGGACGCCTACGGCGTGAGCTTCAAGGCCGGCACCATCTTCGAGCAGCACCCGGTGCGGGTGCCGGTGAAGGGCTCGTCCAGGCCCCAGCGCAGCCTCTTCGGTGGTGACGACGCCGCGGTCTCCTACGAGACGACGCGGATGGACATGTACCTGCCGAAGGTCTGCGTCTGGGAGATGAAGGGGCCGGGCGAGACGGACCTCGAGCAGCACCATGATCAGGTCCTCGGCTACTGGGCCCGCATGCGGACCCGCTTCATGGTCCTCTGCAACTTCCAGGAGTTCTGGATCTACGACACCGACGAGGAGCAGGGACAGCTCCACCCCAAGCTTCGACTCAAGCTCCAGGAGCTGCCGGGCCGCGCCGACGCCCTGCGCTTCCTTCGGGGCGAGGACCCGGACCTCGGCCAACGCGCCGAGCGGGTCACCGCCGAGGTCGCCAGCGCCCTCGGCCGGGTGGTCCGGGACGCCATCGAGAGCTCCAGGGACCAGGATCGCGACCGCAGCCGCATCGCGCGGGTGGTGCTGGAGTGCGTCTTCGCCATGTTCGCCGAGGACACCGAGCTCATCCCGGTCAACATGTTCACCGACACCATGCGGCGGGCCCACGCCGAGGGGGCGCTGGCGCCGCTCTGGCAGCTCTTCGACGACTTCGCCCGGGAGGGCGCGGCCGGCAAGCACAACCGGCTGGCGCCGTACGTCAATGGCCCGCTCTTCGATCGCGGGCACCCCCGCATCGAGCTCGCCAAGAAGCACATCGGCCACCTCCTGGAGGCGGCCCGGGACTTCGACTGGCAGGACGTGCGCCCGGAGATCTTCGGCACCATCTTCGAGCAGGCGCTCAGTCCGGTGGAGCGGCACGAACTCGGGGCCCACTACACCCGCGAGGCCGACATCGAGCGGGTCATCCTGCCGACCATCATCGAGCCCTGGCGCGAGCGGATCGCGGCGCTGCGCCACCCCAAGGACGCCGAGAAGCTGGTCGAGGAGCTCAAGGCCTTCCACGTCCTCGACCCGGCCTGCGGCTGCGGCGACTTCCTCTACGTGGTCTACCGCGAGATGAAGCGGCTCGAGGCCGCCCTGGCCCAGCGCTGGAACGCGCTCCAGCGCAGGGTGGCCAAGCGCCGGGCCGACATCAAGCCGCCGCCGCCCGGGCCCTGGTTCACGGTGCGACAGCTCCACGGCATCGAGCTCAACGAGTTCGCCGCGTTCCTGGCCCGGGTGGTCCTCTGGATCGGCGAGCACCTGGCCAACCGAGAGCTGGGCCTCGACGATTCCGTCCTGCCGCTCAAGAGCCTGACCGACACCATCGTCCACGGGGACGCGCTGGCGACCGCCTGGCCCCGGCCGGAGGGGGAGCTGGCCATCGTCGGGAACCCGCCCTACCTGGGCGTGCGCAAGCTGCGCCGGGAACTCGGTGACGAGTACGTGGAGGAGCTCTTCGGGCGCTTCCCGGACAACCGCGCGGCCGATCTGGTCACCTACTGGTTCACCCAGGCGCTGGCGACGCTGCGCCCAGGGGAGCGGGCAGGCTTTGTCGCCACCAACTCCATCGCCCAGAACGAGAGCCGCGAGGCCAGCCTGGACAAGCTGGTGGCCGCGGGGGGCACCATCACTGACGCCTGGCGCAGCTACCCCTGGCCGGGCGAGGCCGCCGTCCATGTGGCCATCGTCAACTGGGTCATGGGTCCCTGGGAGGGGCTGCGAGTCCTTGATGGCGAGGAGGTGCCGACCATTACGCCAGGGCTCACCTCCGCGGCGGACGTCACCACGGCCCGCC
>JANNKC010000048.1:0-3777 GCA_031396105.1 Anaeromyxobacter sp. | reverse complement strand
TGTTGCCGCTCACGCCCGATGACCGCGTAGGCCCCGATCTCGCGCAAGCTGCCTGATGGCGAGTGGCGGAGCGGGCCGGTGACGGCCACCGCGGAGGGTGGCGACTGGCTTTCACTCTGGGCGGTGGTATCTCCGCGCCCGAGGAGGGGGCACCGGCGCGCAGCCGGCCCCTGGAAGTAGGTGGCGAGGAGCGTGCTCTAACACGCTCCCCGCCGTGCCCCAGAGCCTGTGCTTGCAGGCGACCAGAGCAGTACTCGATTCGTACATGCAGCGCTCGGCGTCAAGGGCTGGCTGGCCCGGCCGCCGACGGTGGACGAGGTGCGTCCTGGCCGGTGCCCCTGCTGCGGTGTTCCCGGCCGGCCTGCGGGCGGCCTGCTTGGCCTCCACGGCCACGGCCTGCGGGAGCGCCACCAGTGGGGCCCGGCCGAGGTGGGCGGCGCCCCCGGGCTGATCGGCGTCCTGCTCCGGCGGTACCTCTGCCAGTCCTGCGGTGCGGTCGTGGTGGTGGGCCCGCGGGGCATCGCGCCCGGCCGGCTCTACGGCGCCGGGGCCATCGCCTTGGCGCTGGCGCTCTGGGGCTGCGGCGGGCTGGCGCCTGCCGCCGTCCGGCGGCGGGTGAGCCCGTTCGCCATCGTGGGTGCCACCGCGGCGGCGGGGTGGGCCTCGCTGCGCCGGTGGTCCCGGTCGGTGCGGGCCGGCCGGCTCTTCCCGATGGTCCGGGCGCTGCCGGCCGGGGCGCGGCTGCGCCAGGTAGCGGCGCGGGCCGCGACCACCCTGGCCGCCTGCGCGCCGGCCTCCGGAGGGCTGTCCATCGAGTCGGCGGCGTTCCTCGGGGCGAGCATGTAGGCCGAGGTCCATCGCCGCGGCGGCGTTGGCGTAGCTGGTCCCACCACCCGGGATCGCTCTGCCTCGACCTGACCGCCAGGCATGGCTCTCCGTCGCGCCCCGCCATCTCGGCGAGGCGCCACGAGGAGCCAGACATGGACGAGTTCGCCCACGGCATTCAGCTGCCGCTGCCCACGACAGCACCGCTCTCCCCCAAGGACCACGCCGAGGAGGTGGCCATCTTCCGCAGCACCATCGTCGGATCGCTCACCACCCGGGAGCTGGACCACGGCGAGCTGCGCGCCGCCTTCCACGCACTCGCGCAGGAGCGCTACCGGCCGCCCGGCGCCGACGCGACCAAGTGCTTCTCGGTCACCACGCTGGAGCGCTGGTACTACGCCTACCGGCAGGGCGGCCTGGCCGCCCTCCGGCCTGCCCCGCGCAGCGATCGCGGCCACGGCCAGGAGCTCACCTCCGAGCAGCGCCAGCTCCTCCTCGACATCCGCCAGGAGCACCGCTCGGCCTCGGTCCCGCTCATCCTGCGCACCCTGGTGGCCGACGGTCGCCTGGCCAAGGACGCCGTCTCGCCGGCCACCGTGCGCCGGCTCTACGTCGACCAGGGGCTCGACCGCGTGCCGATGCGCGAGGGCGGCGGGCAGAAGACGCGGCTGCGGTGGGAGGCGTCGAGCCCAGGCGCCCTCTGGCACGCCGACGTCTGCCACGGCCCGGCGCTCACCATCGACGGCAAGTCCCGCTCCCTGCGGATCCACGCCCTCCTCGACGACGCCAGCCGCTTCATCGTCGCCATCGAGGCGCGCCACACCGAGCGCGAGACCGACATGCTCGAGATCCTGGTACGGGCCCTTCGCAAGCATGGCCCGCCCGACGTGCTCTACCTCGACAACGGCGCGACCTACATCGGCGAGGTCCTCCGCACCGCCTGCGCCCGCCTCGGCATCTCGCTCCTGCATGCCAGGCCGTACGACGCCCCGGCCCGCGGCAAGATGGAGCGCTTCTGGAGGACGCTCCGTGAGGGCTGCCTCGACCACCTCGGCACCATGACATCGCTCCACGACGTCGAGGTCAGGCTCTACGCCTTCATCGATCAGCACTACCAGGTCGCGCCGCATTCCTCGCTCATGGGACGGGCCCCGGCCACCGTCTTCGGCGCGACCAAGCGCTCGGCCGACGACCTCGACGAGCAGAAGCTCCGGGACGCCCTCACGGTCCGGCAGCGCCGCCGCGTCCGCGCCGACACCACCGTCTCCTGGGACGGCCAGGACTACGAGCTCGACCAGGGCTTCCTGGCCGGCCGCGTCGTCACGGTCGGCCGCTCCCTCCTCGGCGGCGACGCCTGGGTAGAGCACGACGACAAGCGGCTCCCGCTCCACCTCGTCGATCCCAAGGCCAACGCCCGACGCAAGCGGCTGCCGCGCAGACCCGGCGAGGTGGTCGCCAGGCCCAGCACGCTCTTCGACCCCGCCGGCGCGCTCCTCGCCCGCGCCACCGGCCGCCGCACCGACGAGGAGGGCTCCCGATGAGCGACGCCTGGCTCACCGGCTTCGGCCTCAAGGAGGCGCCCTTCTCCAAGGAGATCGCCGACGCCGACCTCTGGCTCCCCAGCTCCAAGGCCAGCGTCGTCGATGACCTCTGCACCGCCGTCTCCGAGCGCGCCTCCGTGCTCCTCACCGGTGACCCTGGCGTCGGCAAGACCTGCGTCCTGCGGGCGCTGCGCAAGCGGCTCCCCGAGGCCGGCTACCGGCTCACCTACTGCCACAACGCCACCCTCGGCCCAGAAGCATCCGCCCGCAAGCACAGCGCGTTCTTCGCTCATGACTTGTCTCCCACTTGGTTCAGATAGGCCCCGTAGCCTTCCACATCCATTTTGTCCCGATGAATGAATCGGAGCGAAGCCGAGTTGATGCAATAGCGCAGGCCGCCGCGCTCGCGCGGTCCGTCCGTGAAGACGTGACCCAGGTGGCTGTCGCCATGGGCAGAGCGCACCTCTGTCCGGACCATGCCGTGAGCCTCGTCCGACAGCTCTTTCACGTTTGCGGGCTCGATCGGCTTCGTGAAGCTCGGCCAGCCGGATCCGGAGTCGTACTTGTCGGTCGAAGCAAACAGCGGCTCGCCCGAAACGATATCGACGTAGATGCCGGGCTCCTTGTTGTGCAGCAGCGCCCCCGTTCCGGGCATTTCGGTGCCGCACGATTGCGTCACGCGATGCTGCTCAGGCGAGAGCTTTGAGATCGCTGCGGGATCCTTGGCGAACCTGGTCATTCCTGGCCTCCTGCCGTAAAGGCTATCGGATGATGAGACCAAACCGGCGATGACTTGCTGAAATACAGATCGTAAGGCATTATGTATTACATTCTGTTATTCGTAATGTGATACATGGCAGGCTTCAGCCTACGACTGCCGGAGGATCTTGAGTCCCGACTCGACGACGAAGCGCGACGTGCGGGCGTGGCGCGGTCGGAAGTCGCGCGCACGGCGATCGCCGAATTTCTCGAACGCAGGGAGCGACAGCGGTATCTCGCTGCATTCGTCGCGGAGGCACGTGCTGCCTACGCGGATCCGAAGATTCGCGAGGACGCCCTCGCCCTTGCAGAAGAAGCCGTGCCGCTCGACAACGAAGGACTTCGCGTGGCGGAGCGCCGAGGGCCGTACATGGGCGGCTCTGGCGCCCGGCACCACAGGAAGAAGCGGTGATGAGGCGCGGTGAAATCTGGACCGCAAACCTCAATCCCTCCCGTGGCCGTGAGATCGGCAAACTCAGACCCGTCCTGATCATTCAGGCCGACGAGCTGATCGATGCGGGAACGCCGATGGTCGTCGTGCTGCCGCTGACGACGCACGTGTACCCGGATTTCAAGCTGTGGCGGGTCACGGTACCTGCGCGGGACCGTCTCAGGGAAGCTTGCCAGGTAGTCGTCGATCAGCCGCGAGCGC
>JANNKC010000457.1:0-3719 GCA_031396105.1 Anaeromyxobacter sp. | reverse complement strand
CAGCTCCTGCCGCTTCAGCACGTTGAGGGTGACGCGGTCCACCCAGAGCTTCACCACCGGGAAGGCCACGTCCACCCCCGGCTTCACCGTGAGCGTGAGCTTCCAGGCCTGGTAGACGCCCAGCTTCTCCTCGCCCTCGTGACTGGCGTCGTACTCCTCGGAGAGGCGCGACTCGTCGAGGTCGCCGCGCCGGGTGTCGGTGCCGCCGATCCGCTCGCGCTCGGTGCGCCGCTCCCAGCGGCCGGTGGCCGGGTCGTACATCCAGAGGTTCTTCTCGAGGCGCAGGTAGCCCTTGCCGGCCTCGGCCTTGGGCTTGGTGAAGAGGAACATCTGCTTGTCGTCGGCGTCGCGCCGGTAGACCAGCAGCTCGGAGGCCACGTCGGTCTTCCCCTTCTCCTTGGCCTCCATGTAGCAGAGCGCCTTCCAGTCGCCCGAGTTGCGCTGCCGGTCGTCGATGACCTTGACCACCGCGGCCAGGCCGGCCGGCGTGGTGGGGTCGGGGAGCGGCTCGGCGGCGGCCCCGGTGGCGGCGGCGGGGAGCAGGAGGGCGAGGAGGAGCAGCGCGGTCGGCCTGGGCATGGCGTTCACCCGATGTGGTGCATGGCGGTGACCGGCCGGAGCCGGGCGGCGCGCACGGCCGGGTAGACCGAGGCGACCACGGTGATGAGGGAGAGGAGCACCACGTCGACGGCGACGGCGCGGCCCTGCAGCAGGAAGGAGAGGTGCTCCTGGGAGAGGAAGAGCTGGATCGCCTCGGGCACCGCGATGTGGGCCGCGTTGAGGCCGGCGGCCACCAGCGCCGCCAGGACGGCGCCGGCCACGCAGCCGCTCACCCCCAGGAGCCCGGCCTCCAGCACGAAGAGCCAGAGCACCTTGCGCCGATGCATCCCGATGGCGCGCAGCGTGCCGATCTCGCGGGTGCGCTCGCGGATGGCGATGGCCAGGGTGTTGAGGATGCCGATGATGACCACGATCATGAGGATGAAGATGAGCAGGCCGGTCAGCACGCGCAGCCCGACGATGAGCTGCTTGAACTGCCCCAGCTCGTCCTCCCAGGTGGTGATGTCGAGCTTCTGGCCGGTCCAGTCCTCGCTGGGCACGGTCTGGAAGAGCTTCATGTAGTAGGGCTGCGGGTCGGGCTCCATGACCCGCCAGCCCTGCTCCGCCAGCACGCCGCGCAGCCGGGCCGCCACCTGGGGCGCCTGCGCCTGGTCCTTCAGGAAGAGGTGGATGGCGCCGGTGGTGCTGGGCGAGAGGCCGTAGAGCCGGCGCAGCGTGTCGGCCTGGATGAAGGCCGAGAAGCCCGAGAGCAGCCCCACGTTCTTGACCACCACCGCCACCCGCAGGTCGACGGTGTTGTTGACGCCGCGGTCGGTGGGGGCCGAGAGGGTGATGACGTCGCCGGCCCCCACCTTGAGCCGCTCGGCCTGCCCCTGGAAGAGCAGCATGGTGTCGGGCCTGGCCAGCTCGTCGAGCGACCCCTGCAGCGGCTGCAGCACGCGGCGCACGGCCGGCTCGTTGGCGATGTCCACCCCGCCCAGCACCAGGTCCATCGAGGCGCTCTCCGAGACGCCCTTGGCCCAGCCGCGCCCGCGCACGGTGAAGAAGTCGATCTCCGGCACGGCGGCGCGGGTGGCCGCCAGCACCCTGGGGTACTCCGAGACCAGCGGCGCGGCCGAGCCGCTGGTCACCTTGAAGAAGCCGCCCACGTTGACGTGGCCGGTCATGAGCGTGGTGGCCGACTCCATCATGGCCGCCTCGATGCCGCTGGTGAGCCCGCCCAGCAGCACCAGGAGCGCCGTGACCGCCCCCAGCGCCCCGCCCAGGAAGAGGTTGCGCCGGGTGTGGCGCGTCAGGTTGCGGGCCGCGATCTGCAGGTCGACGAGGAGCATGGCTAGTCGTCCGAGGCCATCGCCTCGACGGGCGTGACCTTCATGGCGATGAGCGCCGGGTAGAGGCCGGAGAGGATGGAGACCCCGACCACGAGGAGCAGCGAGGCCACCACGCTGGTGGCGCCCATGCGCGGCAGGAGCGCCGGGCCGGAGAAGAGGAAGAAGAGCAGGTCGGTGGAGGCGGGGATGCCGCCCCCGGCCCGGATGAGCCCGACCACGCCGGCGCCCAGCGCCGCGCCGCCCAGGCCGAAGACCAGGCCGACCGTGGCGATCTCCACCAGCAGCATGACCACCACGAAGCGCCGCTGCGCCCCGATGGCCCGCATGGTGCCGATCTCCTGGACCCGCTGCAGGGCGGCCATGACCATGGCGTTGTTGATGATGACCAGCGCGATGGCGAAGAAGATGACCACCGCCGCGTAGAGGATGACGCGCAGCACGGTGACGAACTGGCCCACGAAGCCGGAGGCCGTCTGCCAGTCCACCACCTTGAGCTTCAGGCCGGCCGCGTCGGCGGCGGCCTGCACCTCGCGCTGCCCCTCGGCGATGCGGCTGGGGTCGGTCAGCAGGATGGCGGCGTTGAGCGCCACGCCGCGGTCGATCTCCTCCTGGGCGTAGACCCTGGCCCCCAGCTGCTCGGCCGCCTGCCGCTTCTCGGCCACGCCGGCCAGCAGGGCCCGCTCGTCGATGTTGGCCTGGCGCGTCTCGCCCACCAGCGGCGCGGCCGCGTCGCCGCCGAAGAGGGTGGCCTCGGCCTCCTCGCGCGAGACCGCCCGCGCCCCCACCGCCGCCTTCATGCGGGCCTGCTCCTCGGCCTTGTCCCTGGTGACGTAGCCGTAGAGGTCCCGGAAGCTCTGCAGGTCCATCACGCTGGTGGTGCCGGCGATGCCCGACTTCTCGATCCCCTTGAACTGGATGAAGCCGTAGACCTTGACGTTGACCGAGTTGAAGGCGCCGGTCTTGCCCGGGGCCTTGATGGTGATCGTGTCACCCACGCTGATCTGGTAGAGGCGCAGGAGCGGCGCCAGCTCCCGGTAGAAGAGGTCGTGGCGCTGGTCGAAGTTCTGGTCGGTCACGTCGAAGAGCCGGGCCAGGAGCTTCGGCAGGTCCTCGCCGGCCGGCGCGCCGAGCGGGCCGCGCAGGCGGGCCTCGGCCACCTCGGCCTGCAATGGATCGAGCTGCAGCAGGATCTCGCGGCTGCGGCTCTGCAGCTCCTTCTTCCAGCGCTGCAGCTCCTCGTCCTTGGCGAGCGTGCGCCGGAAGCGGTCGCGGGCGTCCTTGATCTGGTCCAGGCGCCGGGCGTTCTTCAGCTTGAGCCACTCCTCGGCGTACTGCTTGCCGAGCAGGATGCCGCGCTGCCCCTTCGGCACCACCTGGCCGGAGGCCACCTCGGCGAGCTCGAAGGCCGCCATGAAGGCGTCCACGTCGGTGCCCACGTAGCGGATGAAGGTGAAGCCCGAGTCCATGGCCAGCGGGGCGATCTTGTTCTCCAGGAACTCCAGCCCGGCCAGCGGGTCGGCCTCGAAGCCCTCCCAGAAGGCGGGCGCCACGGCCCGGTCCAGATCGTCCCGCTGCCGGCGGCGGTCGGCGCAAGCCCATGGGATCGCAGACGCTGGACGTGGTGCGCGCGACCGACGACACCACGGTGACCACCACCACCGACGCCTTGGGGCGGTATTCGCTGACGGTGCCTGTGGGCGGCGTCTACGTGGTGCGGGTCGAGTCCACGTATGACTTCGGCCAGGCGGAAGCCCAGGCCGAGGTGCGCAAGGGCGAGACGACGATCGATCTGGACGTGAGCGGATCCGGCGTTCAGTTGACATTTCT
>JANNKC010000078.1:0-5749 GCA_031396105.1 Anaeromyxobacter sp. | reverse complement strand
CGACGACCCCAGCAGTGCCCCGAGTGCGCCGGCCGCCTGGAGCTCATCGCCTTCATCGCCGAGCCCGGGGTCGCCAAGCGCATCCTCGACCACCTGGGACTGGCGTCGCAGGCGCCGCCGATCGCCAGGGCCAGGGCGCCGGACGACCCAGGCGCCGCGGGCGACGAAGCGCCCGACTACCACGCGGGCGACCCCACCTACGACGAGTGACCGGCGGCCAGGGTGGGCGCCCCACTCCCGGCCCCATCCCCGTTCGGGCCCGAGCCGGCCGGAGGGAATCGGTTGCATCGCCCCTACCTGCTCCCAAGACTTCCGCCATGCCCCGCCCCCGCACCGCCGCCTTCCTCGGGATGAGCCTCGACGGCTTCATCGCAGGCCCCCAGGGTGAGCTCGACTGGCTGGGGCGCCAGGGCGGCCCACCGGAGGACCTCGGCTTCGAGACCTTCCTCGCCGGGGTCGACCTCGTGCTCATGGGCCGGGCGACCTGGGACGTCGTCCGGGCCTTCCCGACGTGGCCGTATGGCGAGAAGCCGGTGATCGTGCTGTCGCATCGGCCCGGCGTCGCGCTCCACGGCGAGCGCTTCCTGGCGGGCGCGCCAGCGGAGGTGCTGGCGCGCCTGGAGGCCGAGGGGGTGCGCCGCGCCTACGTGGACGGCGGCGCCGTGGTGAGCCAGTTCCTCGCCGCCGGGCTCCTCGACGAGCTCACCACCTCCGTGCTGCCGGTCGTGCTCGGCGCCGGGATCCGGCTCTTCCAGGAGACCGGCCCGGAGCGCTGGCTCCAGCTGCTGGAGCACCGCGCCTGGCCGAGCGGGCTGGTCCAGCTCCGGTACGTGGCGGGCGGGCTGGGAGCGCCGGGACGACCGCCAGGGTGAGGCCGCTCCACCCCGCGCCACCCCGCCCAGGTGGCGACGCCGGCCTACCGCTGGGCGGGCGGCACCGCCTGGCGGAGGTCCTCGTCCGCCAGGTCGGACTGGCCCAGGCCACGGTGGGCCTCGGCGCGCTCGGTCAGCAGCATGGCGCGCAGATCCGGTGAGCCCTCGGTCGCCAGGGCCTGGCTGTAGTCGGCCAGGGCCCCGGCGAGGTCACCGGCTTGCATCCGGATGCGGGCGCGCTTGGTGTGGAGGTCCTGCAGCCGGCCGTACCGCTTGGCGATGGCGGTGGCCAGGCCCTCCTGCGTCGAGGCGGCCGGGCCGCCCTGGGCGCGGCGGCGCTGGCGGTTCGCGGTGGCCGGAAGCCGGTGGGTGAGCGGGCCGCGGCGGCCGGCCCTCCTCAGGCCTGGCAGACCGGCAGCACGTACGGCCCCTCGGGGATGACGGCCACGGCGCGATCGCCGCTCCTCGCCACGCTCCTCGCCACGGCCGCCTCCACCGAGTCCACCAGGTGGACGCCGGTGAGGGCCCGGTCGCCGGGCGCCAGGCCGCGCGTGTAGAGGTGCACCTGCGCCAGCTTCATGGACTTCACCTGCATCTGCGTCTGCCACTCGTCCACGTCGGCGAAGCGCTTCCCGGCGATCTCCTCGAGGAAGCGGTCCTGGCCGAGCGCCACCAGCCGCCGCTGCGCCTCGACGTACTCCCGCGAGCCCATCCCCTCGGAGCACTCGGAGGCGATGATCAGGTCGGCGCCGGGCGCCAGGATGTCCTTGGGCGCCACCATGCCCTTCACCGTCTGGTAGTAGGTCTTGTCGAGCGGGTAGCCGGCGGCGCTGGTCACCACCGTCCCGAAGCGGCGCGGCACCCGCACGATGGCGTAGCGCTCCACGAACGCGACCGCCGCGGCGTGGCTCGCCACCACCTCGCCGAAGTTGACCAGCGAGACCCGGCGCGCCTCGTCGAGCACCACGTTCATGGCCAGCACCGGCCCGACCATGGCGGCGATGGCCAGCTGCTCCTGGTGGAGCGGGTTGCCCTCCAGCACGCAGTTGTCCGCCAGCGGGTGGGCCATGAAGCGCGAGCTGTGGAAGGTGGTGATGGTCTCCCGGTGGGCCACGCCGGGCGCGATGACCTTCCTCCCCCCGGAGTACCCGGCCATGAAGTGCGGCTCGACGAGCCCGGTCACCAGCTTGAGCCCGGCCTCGACGAAGCGCCGGTCGAGCTTCACCGGCGTGCCGGCCGGCGTGCGCCCCAGGTCGACGTGGGCGCCGTCGTCGCGGGCGTCGTGGTTCTCCACCCGCACCGTCGAGAGGATCCAGGGATCGCCGATCAGCTCGGCCAGCTCGTCGCCCAGGTTGGGCCGGTGGAGCCCGGTCGCCACCAGCACGGTGATGCCCTGGCGCGGCACGCCGGCCTCCAGCAGCTCGCGCACCAGGGGGCCGAGCAGGAGGCCGTTCGGCACCGGCCGGGTGATGTCGCAGACCAGGATGCAGGCGGTCGCCTTGCCGCGCGCCGCCTCCCGGAGCGGGCGCGAGGCCACCGGCGAGGCGAGCGCGGCGCGGACGCCGTCGGCCGCCGAGGGGAGCACCGGCATGGCCGGCTTGCGGATGACCGTCACCTCCAGGTCGTCGGGGAGGTGGAGCGGGAGCGCGCCGCGTCCGTACAGCAGCTCGAGGTCCATGGCGGCGATGATAGCGGGCGTGCCATGGTCCCGCCATGCGCTCCCGGATCTCGCTGCTCGCCCTCGCCCTCGCCCTGCCGCTCCTCGCCGCCTCCTCGGCCGGGTGCACCGTCCACGGCTCGGGGAAGGCGGCGACGCCGGGGTGGAAGACCTACGTGGACGAGCACCCGGTGACGGTGGTCCCCTTCACGCTCAGGAGCGGCACGGTCGAGGTGCGCGTGCGCTCGGTCGTGGTCGAGGAGCACCACACCGCGTTCGGAAAGAGCTCGTGGGTCAACGTCGTGAACGCCGACCTCGTGAACCTCGGCGCGGGACCGCTCCCGTGGCAGGACGTCACCGGCGACTTCCGGATCCGCACCCGGTCCGGCGCCGACACCCGCGGCTCCGTCTTCATGGCAGGCAAGGCGGGCTGGCGCCGCCAGGAGCAGACGAAGCAGCCGGACCACCTCCCCTCGGGCGCGGCCGGCGGCCTCCGCGTCCAGGCGGAGCCCCCCGCGTCCGGCGTGCGAGACGATCCGACGGCGATCTCCTTCCGGGGGGAGACCGTCAAGCTGCGCTGACCAGGTGGGGCCCCGAGCTTCCGTGACCTCCGACTGGCGCCGGGGGAGCTGGAGCCCGGGCTCCCCGCCTCACACTGCCGCTGGGACGGGCCCTGGGGGCCCCCGCTTTGAGCCGGCCCGCCCTCCGCCATACCCCTGCGCGTGCTCAACCTCGCAGGCCAGGACGCCCGGGCGCTCGCCGACCGGGCCGGCATCGCGCTCGACGACGCCCGCCGCATCCTCGGCGCGGTGGTGGGGCGGGGCTGCGGAAGACCCGCAACGTCCTGAATCAGTTACCAGAAGGTAGGTTACCAGACGCGAACGGCGGGTTGAACGCCTTACCCGCTAACCGAAGAGTCTAGTTTCGAAGAACTCTCGAACTTTCGTAAGAAAGCACTCAAGGAAGTGTCCGAACTCCGCTCGGGGAGAACGTGGGGGCTCAACCTTCCTGGACAGTCCGCGCCTTCGCTGCCCGCGCGCGCTGCACCCGGGGCAGGTTCTTCTCGATCCACGTCACCAGGCCCTCCACCCGCTCCGCCACCTCGACGCCCAGCGGCGTGAGCCGGTACTCCACCCGCGGGGGCACCTCGGCGTAGGCGGTGCGTTCGACGAAGCCGTCGTGCTCGAGGGTGGTGAGCGTCTGCGCCAGCATCTTCTCGCTCACCCCGCCCACCTTCCGCCGCAGGGCGCTGAAGCGGTGCATCTCCTCAGACAACGCCACCAGCACCAGCACGCCCCAGCGGCTGGTGAGGTGGTCCAGCACCCCCCGCGAGGGACAGTCAGCCGCATACACGTCGGGGGAAGGCATCCGCTTCGCTAGTGCGCCCATTTCTCATACTTACCACAAGGTAGGTACTTACCACCAGGGAGTGACCCCGTTATAAAGCCCGCTCACCCGCAGTCCACACGGAGTCACATTGATCGCCATCACTGGAGCCACTGGTCACCTCGGCCGTCTCGTCCTCGCCGGCTTGCTGGAGAAGGTCCCCGCCAGGGAGCTGGTGGCCATCGTGCGCACGCCCTCCAAGGCCGCCGAGTTCACCGCCAAGGGGGTGCAGGTGCGCCAGGGCGACTACGCCCAGCCCGCCACGCTCACCGCCGCCCTGCAGGGCGTGAAGACGCTCCTGCTCATCTCCTCCAGCGAGGTGGGCCAGCGCGCCACGCAGCATCAGGCCGTCATCGACGCTGCCAAGGCCGCGGGCGTGAAGCTCATCGCGTACACCAGCATCCTCCACGGCGACGCCTCCAGGCTGGCCCTCGCCGGTGAGCATATCGCCACCGAGAAGGCGCTCGCCGCGTCGGGCATCCCCTTCGTGCTGCTGCGCAACGGCTGGTACCTGGAGAATTACACCGACCACCTCGCCACCTCGTTGGCGCACGGCTTCGCGGGCAGCGCCGGCACGGGCCGCATTGCCGCCGCCTCGCGCGCTGATTTCGCTGCGGCTGCCGTGGCGGTGCTCACCACTCCCGGCCAGGAGGGCAAGGTGTACGAGCTCGCCGGCGACGTGCCCTTCACCATGGCCGAGCTGGCGGCCGAGGTCTCCCGGCAGAGCGGCAAGCAGCTCGCCTACGCCGACCTTCCTCCGGAGGCTTTCAAGGGCGTGCTGGTGGGCGCGGGCCTGCCCGGGGTGGTGGCGGACATCTTCGTCGACGCCGACCTGAATATCGTCAAGGGGGAGCTGGACGACCGCAGCGGCACCCTCCGCGCGCTCATCGGCCGGGCGACCACCCCGCTGGCCACCGCGGTCGCTGAAGGCCTTGCCCGCGTCCGCTGAAAGGGGCGCAACCTCCGCCGCGCTGCTTCACGCCCGGCCTGCCGAAGGCAGCTCCGTCGGTGTTGGCGAACGCAGGAGCGCCGCGAACACGTCGACGACCGCCGCGCGCGCCGCGCCACCAAGGAGCGCGGTGCACTCAAACGCGAGCGACGCGGCAGCTTCCGCTACGCCCGTCAAGGCGTGCGTGACCTAAACTCGGCCGAACGCGCTCGCTCGAACTGATCGTGCACCTGGTGACTTACTGGTCGCTGCCTGGGACATCCCCAGCTACTGGCGTCGCCGTCTTCTGTTCCTCGCCGGGCGCGCCGGGGCCATGGGCGGAGCCGGATGGCCATGACGTCAGGGACACGGATGGGTGCGCCCTTGACGCCGCTTTCTCTGGAAGTTGCCAGAAGGGATCTCATCCTAACTGCACCGCGGGTTGAGTGACTTGTCCGCTTCAATGAAGCCGGCCGACTCTCCGATCAGACTTCGCCGAGCGTCGCGAGGAACTCAGCCGCGCTGACCACCATGACGCCCGCGAAGCTGCCGACGGCGAGCACCGCCGCATCACCGCTCACGATGGTCCGGGCGCCAGCGGCGAGCGCCGTCGCGAAGAGCACGTCGTCGTCGGGGTCCTCCTTGACGACGCGCACCTCCCCGAGCAGCTCAGCCGGAACCATGGTGGCGATGGTCGCGAGCCTGGCGAGCACCTGTCGGGCCTGCGCCTCGCGTCCCTTCAGGCGCTTCTGGATACGCGGCAGATCGAGGATGCGGCGGCACTCGACGGCGATGGCCGGCGTCCACACCAGCTCGTAGCGGAGCCCGGCGCCCCTGAGGACGGCCGCCGGCACGCCGGCCCGGTTGAGGATGCCGCTCACCACCACGTTCGTGTCGATGACGGCG
>JANNKC010000072.1:0-7487 GCA_031396105.1 Anaeromyxobacter sp. | reverse complement strand
GGTCGGGGGTGATGAACCCCACCGAGCCGGCGCGGCGCGGGCCGTCGAAGGGGTTGAGCGAGACCAGCCCGGCCGTCTCGGTCATGCCGTAGAGCTCCACGAAGGTCATCCCCAGCCCCTCGAAGAAGCGGAAGAGGGGGGTCGAGGCCGGCGCACCCCCGGAGAAGAGGCCGCGCACCCGGCCGCCCAGGCCGGCGCGAACCTTCTTGCCCACCGTGGCGTCGGCCACGCGCGTGAGCAGGCGGTCGGCGAGCGCGGTCGAGCCGTCGACCCGCACCCGCTCCGAGGCCGCCAGCGCCGCGGTGACGAGCGCGCGCAGCGGGGCCGGCATGCCGGCCACCTTGGCCAGCGCGCCGCCCCGGATGCGGTCGTAGACCAGCGGCACGGAGAACAGGTAGGTCGGGTGGAGCGCCAGGGCCGGCAGGAGGTCCTCCTTGCGCGAGATCATGGCGAGCGAGTGGCCCTGGGCCAGCGCCAGGCAGAACTGGTCGTGGCCGGCCACGTGGCCGAAGGGCAGGAGGTGAAGGCCCAGGTCGTGCTCGGTGGTCTTCACCCCGGGGGCGCCGGCGTCCACCGCGTGGACGATGGAGCGCTGGCGGAGCCGCACCCCCTTCTGCCGGCCGGTGGTGCCGCTCGTGAAGAGGAGCAGGAAGGGGTCCTCCTCGGTGACCGCGGCGGCGCGCGCCTCCAGGTCGGCCCGCGAGATGGCCGGGGCCCCATCGCCGAGGGCGGAGCGGCCATCCGCCAGGTTGACGCCGGCGGGCACGGCGCCGGCGGCGAGCGGGTCGAGCGAGAGGACGGCCCGCAGCCCCGCGGCCTGGAGGTCGCCGGCGGCCGCGGCGAGCTTGCGCCACTGCGCGGGGCCGGAGACGAAGACGACCTTCGGCTTCACCCGCCGGGCGATCTCCTCGGCGGGGCCGGCCGACAGGCTGGCGAAGAGGGCCGCCGGCTCGGCGCGCAGCGACTGGGCCGCCAGCGAGACCGCCGGCCACTCCGGCGAGTTCTCGGCGAGCAGCAGCACCCGGTCGCCCGGCCCGACGCCGGCCGCGTCGAGGAAGGCGGCGGCCCGGCACACCAGGGTCCGGAAGGCGCCGTAGCTCAGGTCGCGCGGGCCGGCGCTGGGGGCGATGGGGTCGATGAAGCGCAGGAAGGCCCGGTCCGGCACCCGCGCCGCCGAGGCGCAGAGGAGGGCTGGGAGCGTGCGCTGCGCGAAGCGGTGGACGGCGAGTCGGGTGGCCATGGTCGGGGGTGCGCTCCGCGGCCGAGTGTCGGTCCGGCGCGTCACCGCCGTGTCATGGCCCGGCCCCAAGCGAACGAATACCGCCGTGGGGACGGGCGGATGCCACGCTCAGGCGGGCTCAACCGGGGGCAGCACGTACCACTGCCCCTTGGCCCCCTGCTCGCGCCGCAGCAGCCCCTCCTTCTCCATGGCCTCGAGGAGGCGGGAGAAGGAGCTGAAGCCGTGGTCCCGCTCGTCGAAGTCCGGCTCGCGCCGCACGATGGCCGCCTTGATGGCGGAGGGGTTCACCGGGCCGGCCGCCTTGTCCAGGATGGCGGCGGCCGACACGCGGGCGATCTCGGGGATGACCCGGGCCTTGGCGGGCGCCTCGGGCTTGTCCTTGTCCTTGGCGGCTGGCGCGCTGTCGCGCCGCTTCTGCCCCGGCGCGCGAAGGTAGATGAACTCGTCGCAGGCCTTCACGAAGAGCGGGCTGGTGGCCTCCTTGACCGCCATGCCGATGACCGTGCGGTCGTTCTCGCGGAGCTTGTAGGCGAGCGGGCAGAAGTCGGAGTCGCCCGAGGCCAGCACGTAGGTGTCGATGTGCTCGCGCAGGTAGCAGAGCTCCAGCGCGTCGATGACCAGGCGGACGTCGGCGCCGTTCTTGCCGGCGCGGGTGGAGGGCGGCACGTCGATGAGCTCCACGCCCTTGTCGTGGAGCCGCTGCGTGGCGGTGGTGAAGCGGGTCCAGTCGGCGTAGGCGCGGCGGTAGACCACCTTGCCCTTCTCCAGCAGGATGTCGAGCGCCGGCTGGAGGTCGAAGGTGTCGGGCGAGTGGCCCGTGCGGGTGACGAGGTTCTCGAAGTCGATGAAGAGGGCGATGCGCTGGTCGTGCTGCTCTCGTTTCATGGTGGCTCGTTCTACCGCCCCTCGGGCGGCATGGCCAGCGGGCGGCCGGCGGTGGCGATCTCGAGCGCCTCCCCCAGGTCGTCGCAGAGCACCACGTCCTGCCGCCGCGCGAAGCCGGCGCGCACCAGCAGGTTGCGCGGCTGGATGCGCAGTCCGCACAGGATGGCCCGGCACTTCTGGCGCCTGAGCGACGCCACGGCGCTCTCCAGCGCGACCAGGCCGGTGGCGTCGATGGCGTTGACCCCGTCCATCCGCATGATGACCACCTCGGTGCGGTCGGAGATCTCGTTGATCATCCCCATGGCCTTCTGCGCCGCGCCGAAGAAGAGGGCGCCGGTGATGTCGTAGACCACCACGCCCCTGGGCAGCGGGCCGAGCGCGGCCGGGTGCGAGTCCTCGGAGAGGCGGGTCTCCATGACGCTGGCCATGCGGTTCATGAAGAGCAGGGAGGCCAGCACCATGCCCACCGCCACGCCGATGACCATGTCGAAGAGGACCGTCAGGCTGAAGCAGGCCAGCAGGGTGGCCACGTCGCTCTTGGGCGCCACCCGCACCGTGTGGGCGAAGTGCTTGGCCTCCGACATGTTCCAGGCCACCTGGAGCAGCAGCGCCGCCAGCGCCGCCATGGGCAGGTAGCCGAGCAGCGGGGCCAGCGCCAGCACCGCCAGCAGGATGGTGGCGGAGTGGACCAGGGAGGCGATGGGCGACCGGCCTCCGGAGCGGATGTTGGCGGCCGTTCGGGCGATGGCGCCGGTGGCCGGGATGGCGCCGAAGAAGGGACCGACCACGTTGCCGATCCCCTGGGCCAGCAGCTCGGCGTCGGGGTCGTGGCGGGTCCGGGCCATGCCGTCGGCCACCACCGCCGAGAGGAGCGACTCGATGGCGCCCAGGATCGCCACCGCGAAGGCGCCCGGCACGATGGCGCGCAGCGTGGCGAAGGAGACGTCGAGCGGCTGGCCACCCGGCCCCGGCGCCAGCCACGGGAACATGGGGAGCGGCGGCAAGGGCGGGATGCCATCCACCAGGATCCCGCCCACCATGGTCTGGAAGCGGCTGGCGATGGTGGCCACGCTGGCGCCGGGCACGAGCCAGGCCAGCACCACCGCCAGGAGGGCCGCCAGCGGCAGCGCCATGATGGGCGCCGGGACCCGGCTGGTGAGGCGAGGCAGGAGGAGGAGCATGGCCAGGGTGGAGGCGCCGACCACCAGCTCCCACGGCGAGAAGGTGCCGCGCGCCGCCCACATGGCGCCGAGCCGGTCGAGGTAGTGCTCCGGGTTGCCGGCGAGCCGGAGCCCGAAGATGTCCTTCACCTGGAGCGTGGCGATGACCACCGCGATGCCCGCGGTGAAGCCGGTGGTGACCGGGTTGGGGATGAACTCGATCAGCTTGCCGGCGCGGAGCAGCGCCATGGCGATGAGCATGAGCCCGGCCAGGAAGCCGGAGAGGAGCAGCCCGGCCATGCCGAAGCGCGTGTAGATGGGGGCCAGGATGACGATGAAGGCGGCGGTGGGGCCCGACACCTGGGTGCGCGAGCCGCCCAGCACGGCGATGACGCCGCCCGAGACGATGGCCGTGTAGAGGCCATACTGGGGCGGCACGCCCACGGCGATGGCCAGCGCCATGGCGAGCGGCAGCGCCACCACGCCCACCACCATGCCGGCCATCACGTCGGCGCGGAGGTTGGCCAGGGAGTAGCCCTCGCGGAGGACGGCGCGCAGGGCGGCGGCGGGCAGCTGGCGGAGCGGGATGTCCCCCTGGGAGGCGACGTAGCGGGTCAGGGCCATGTGGATCGTCCGATACTCGCGCGCACCGCCCGTCCACGCAACGACCCGGCGTGGCGGGCCGGCCGTCACCGCGGCGGGAGGGGACGGGGTCGCGGCCGCTCAGCGCCGCACCGGCGTGCCCAGGTGGTCCACCGGTCCCCGGCCGCGCCCCACCGTGTAGGCGCCGCGCAGCGCCTCGGTGAGCCAGTCCTTGGCGCCGCGCACCGCCTCGAGGAGCGGGTCGCCGAGCGCCAGCCGGGCCGCGATGGCGGCCGAGAGCGTGCAGCCCGTCCCCTGGGTGTTCCGGGTGTCGATCCGCTCGCCCGGCAGGTCCACCAGCCGGTCTCCGTCGAAGAAGACGTCGAGCGCGCGCCCGGCCAGCCGCCCGCCCTTCACGAGCACGGCCCGCGCCCCGAGCGCGGCGAGGTCGCGGGCCGCCAGGCGCATGGCGGCCTCGTCGGGAATGGCGCGGCCGAGCAGCGCCTCGGCTTCGAAGAGGTTGGGCGTGACCAGCGTGGCGCGCGGGAAGAGGGCCTCCACGTAGGCGCGCTGCGCCCCCTCGTCGAGCAGCCGGTCGCCGCTCTTGGCCACCATGACCGGGTCCACCACCAGCGGCCCGAGCCGCAGCCGGCCCGCCGCGTCGGCGACGGCGCGGATGATGGCCTCGGTGGCCAGCATGCCGGTCTTGGTCGCGGCCACCGGCATGTCGGTGGACACCGCCTCGACCTGAGCCACCACCATGGCCGGCTCGAGCGCCACCCAGGCGGTCACCGCCACCGAGTTCTGCGCGGTCACGGCGGTGATGGCGCTGGCGCCGTGGACCCGGTGGGCCGCGAAGGTGCGCAGGTCGGCCTGGATCCCGGCGCCGCCGCCGGAGTCGGAGCCCGCGATGGTGAGGACCACGCGCGGGGTCACGGCCCCGCGCCCCCCGGCGCGTAGAGCGGCGCGGCCGCCTCGGCCCAGGCCCGCTGCATGTCCGCCGAGCCCTGCCCGTCGGGGTGAAGCCCGTCGTGGAGCCGCTCCGGATGGGCCTCGAAGAGCGCGTACAGGTCCGGCCCGGGGAGGAGCCCCTCGGCGCGCGCCACCTCGTCCACCACCTCGTTCTTCACCGCCACGTAGTCCTGGCCGTACTTGGTCTGGAAGGGGATGCGAGCCAGGAGCGGGATCTTCCCGGCTGCCCGGATCTTCCCGACGATGCCGTGGAGCGCGGCGCGCAGCTTCGGCAGCTCGCCGTCGTTGGAGCCGATGGTCACCGCCACCACCCGGGCGTCCGGGTTGAGCGCCAGCACCTCGTCCACCCGGTCGACGGCCTCCCAGCTGCGCAGGCGCGGCAGGCCGGCGTTCACCATGAGCGGCGAGTAGCCGGGGTGGGCGCGGGCCACCCAGCGCTCGAAGTCGGGCTGGTGGGCGGGCGCCCGGTCGAAGACGCCCGCGCTGATGGAGTCTCCCAGGAAGAGCCAGACGTCGTCGCCGCCGCGGGAGAGGTCGTGCACCTCGAGCTCGTCGAGGAACAGCCCCCACTGGTTGACCCGGTCCGGGAGCCGCGTCACCGCGAGCCTCACCCAGCGCTGCCCCGCGAACGGGATGGCGTGGGCGCGGGTGCGGGCCGGGTTGTCCTTCACCGTGACGGCGGTGCGCCAGCTGCCGTCGGCGCCGTCGGTCGAGTCGGCGCTCACCTCCAGCCGGTAGTCGCTCGGCGCGCCATAGAACTGCTCGAAGAGGTCGTGGTTGTGCGACGAGGTCCAGGAGACGAGCACGCGAGAGAGCCCGGGCGGCAGCTGGATCGCGGCCCAGGCCGGGCGGTCCGCCGTGGGTCGGCCGCCGCCCCAGGCGTCGGTCCGGTAGGTGCCGTCCACCAGCACCCGCGCGCCGCGCGAGGAGGCGGCCACCGGGCAGCCACGCGAGACGAGCGGCGCGGGGCGGAGCCTGCCCTCGCGGCCGGTGAACGGCGGCGGGGGGCTGCAGGCGTCGGGGCGGGGCAGGAGGAGGGCGCCGAGCGCCGCGGCGGTCAGCGCCGCCGCCAGGGGGAGGGCGGTCAGCGCCTGGGCACGGTCGTCGCGGGGGGGCATGAGCTCCCGAGTGTACCGTGGCCGCCGGGGCGGTGCCCCCGACGAAGACCTTCCCACACGCGGTCCGCCGGCACCCGGACGCGCGATCAGGGGGCGTCCGGACGGGGAAAGGCCACGGCGTCGTGCTCGGGGGCATAGCCGGCCACGGCCGAGATCTCGAGCCGGAACGGTCCCGCCTGGCGGTCCGAGATGAGGAAGCCCACCGTCTGGATCCTGGAGGGACGGAGCGGCCCCGCCTCCGGCGCCGGGCGGCCGCGCAGCACCGGGGCGAACTGGTCGAATGGCAAGAGCACCACCTCCCACCCGCCGGTGGCCGTGTCGAAGGCCGCCTGCCACGTGACGCCGTCCAGCGCGCCGTCGGTGCGGAGATTCACCTTGTAGCGCTTCCCGTCGCCGCGCAGGCGCAGCGCCAGGCCGCGCGCGCCGCCGAGGTCGTGCGGTGCCGGTTCCGAGCGGATGGAGGCGAAGCCGCCGCCGTCCTCGAGCGACACCTCGCCCTCGAAGCGCAGCACGCGCCCCTCCACCACCACGCGGCTGCGGGAGCGCCCGCCCATGACCGCGTCGCCGAGCGGGAGGAAGCCGCCGGCGCGCGCCGTGTCGCCGAAGTCGAAGAGCGGGGTGGGACTGGCCATACCCGGTGGATAAGCACGGACCGGCCTCCCGTCCGCGCCCCGTGGGGGCCCCATGGGACGCTTGCCCCGGGCCCCGGGGCGGGTCATCTCTCGCCCTCACCATGGAGCCCACGCTCGAGTTCAGGGAGGTCTCGAGGACCTTCAGGCCGCCCGGCGGCGCCCCCCGTGAGGTGCTGCGCGGCGTCACCGCCTCGGTGGCCCCGGGTGAGGCCGTGGCGGTGGTGGGGCGGAGCGGCTCCGGCAAGTCCACGCTGCTCCACCTGGCGGCCGGCCTGGACGAGCCGGACGCCGGCGAGGTCAGGCTGCTGGGGCGGGCGCTGGCCGGCCTGGGGGACCGGGAGCGGACGCTGCTCCGGCGCGACCAGGTCGGCGTGGTCTTCCAGTTCTTCCACCTGCTCGGTCACCTCTCGGTGCTGGAGAACGTGCTCCTGCCCGCGCTGGTGGCCGGCGACCCGGCCGCCGCCGCCGAGGCGCGCGCCCGCGACCTGCTCACCCGGGCCGGCCTGGCCGGCCACGAGCGGGACGCCGTGGCCAGGCTCTCCGGAGGGGAGATGCAGCGGGTGGCGCTCTGCCGGGCGCTGCTGCGCCGGCCGCGCCTGCTGCTCGCCGACGAGCCGAGCGCGAACCTCGACGACGGCAGCACCGCCGCGGTGCTTGCGCTGCTGCAACGCAGTGCCCGAGAGGCCGGCGCGACGCTGGTCGTGGCCACGCACGACGCGCGTGTGCGTGATGCGCTCGCCGCTGCCGCGGTGTTGCGGCTCGCCGGTAACGGGGCCGTGCGGTGAGGCTGATCGCACTCGCCTGGTCCTACCTCTGGGCACGCCCGCTGGTGGCGCTGCTCAACCTCACGCTGCTGGCCTTGGGCATCGGTGCATTCACCGGTGCCGTCGAGGGCGGC
>JANNKC010000420.1:0-2038 GCA_031396105.1 Anaeromyxobacter sp. | reverse complement strand
CCGCCGCTTGCGGGCCTCGGCGAGCGCCAGGTCGCGCAGCCAGGCGGACACCGAACCGCCCGGCGCCATGCGCTTCAGGAGGTCCCGGTCGGCCCTGGTGACGCGGACCGGGATGATGACGTCCTTGGTGGCCATGCCTAGGCTTATACAATGTATGCCGGTCCGCCGCCACGCCGGTGCTCCGAGCGGCCCCCGGGCGCCAGGGTTGCCGTGGATCAGTGGTGCGCGCGCAGCTCTCGGAGGAACTCGCCCGGCCGCAGGACCACGACGCCCGTTAGCCCAGCGAGGCCGAGCAGGTGACGGTCGAGCGTCACGAGGAAGTCCGCCCGACCCGCCAGCGCGGCGGCCACCACCATGTCGTCTCCCGGGTCGGCAGGCACCGCGCCAACCGCCGAGCCGGCCTCGACGCGGTCGGCCGTCGCCACGATGGCGTCGATGAAGCCCTGCCGATTCACCCGGGCGGCCTGGCGCCTCACCTGGGGGTACTCGACGGCGCGGCGGTACTCGGCCTCCACTTCGTCGGTGATGACCAACTCCACCAGTCCGGCCGCAACTGCTGCGACGACCACGCGGGACGCCGACTCCGGGTTGGGCGTGGCCAGGGCGGCCACCACCACCGACGAGTCGATGACGACCCTCACACGCCCTTCCTCGCAGCCTGGGCCGCTTCCTCGCCCAACCGCTCGGCGGCGGCCTCGGACGCGGCGCGACCGGAAGGAAGGCGTGCCAGCAGCTTCCGCAGGCTCTCGGCAGCCGCTTCCCGCAGGACCGCCCGCGCCTTCTCCTCGGCCGCCTGGCGCAGGAACTCGGACGGGCGCTTGTCGACGACCTTGGCGGCGCGCCGAACGAGCTCCCGCAGCGCCTTGGTGGTCCGGTAGGTCTCGACGGTCTTTGGCATGGCAGGCTCCGTGTTACGTTTGTCCCTATCCTACCTGGGCGTCCCCTCCCCGCGCCAGTCCGGCCCCTGACCGTCGCCGATGGCCACCGCAGGAGCGGGTCGCGGCCGCCAAGGGCGAGGACGCCTCCGAGTGGGGGCGCGCCATCACCGAGACCAAGCTGCGCCGCGACCTGGCCGCGCTGCAATTGCGCGACCAGCTCCAGGCCGCCAGGCCGGGGAGCCTCACCGAGGACGAGGCCACGGACTTCGTCAATGAGGCGAAGCGGGCCACGAGGCCCTGGCGACCTGGCAAAGCCTCGACCGCTCGAGAATCGAGGGAGCCCTCGCAGAGCTCTCTAGGCGAGATCCCGGAGGTGGACTTCGCCACGGCCAAGGTGCGGCGAAACCCCTACGCCTCCAGGAGCGCCAGCAGGGCGCCCACTCACGCCCGCCGCGGCCTTGACGCGAGTCCCAAGACGCGCCGGCCGCCCAGGTAGGCCACCAGGTCCGCCTCCGCGATCCGTATGCCGTGCGTCGAGACCCGGGTGAAGGCGAGCCTCTCCGCCTCGCAGAGCGCGTAGATCGTGGCGGTGGACACCTTGAGCCGCTCGGCCGCCTCAGCAGCGGACCCCCGGCCACTTCGCCGCTGCCTTGCATTACCGGTGCATTGAACGATCGGCGAAACTCGGCTGACCCCGGCGAAGGCATGAAAGATGCTTCCCGCGGAACCCGCCCTGATTGCAAATCCTTGCGAGCCCCTGCATCGCTTGACTGACCGTCCTGGCGGACTTGGGGTGCAAGTGGTCGCTGGTTCACATCCAGTCGCCCCGACAGTTCGAAGGCCCCGGTTTCGCTGGCGAAAATCAGAACCGGGGCCTTCGCCTTCTCCGGTTTCGGGTTGCCGCGCCACCGACGCGCCGTCTACCCCCGGCGCAGTGGCTTGTGGCTGGTTGGCCGCGACCTGCGGCGCCTTCCCGAACGGCAACCGCTCCAGCCCCTCGCGCAGGTCCTCCACGTCGAGGTTGCCGTGGATCCGGGCCCACTACCCGATTCCGTACCCGTTCCTGCCCGTTTGCCGTATTGGGTATGAACGGGTATGCTGGCGGGTAGGCCATGGACCCGCTCGCCACCCTCACCATCACGCCGGCCCTCCTGCGGCTC
>JANNKC010000069.1:0-8235 GCA_031396105.1 Anaeromyxobacter sp. | reverse complement strand
ACGATGCAGTCGGTGGGGCAGACCGACATGCAGGCGGGCTCGCCGCCGTGGGCGGCGCACTCGTCGCACTTGGCGGCGTCGATCATCTGGTGATCGTCGCCCTCGGCGATGGCACCGCTCGGGCACTCCGCCTCGCAGGCGCCACAGCTGGTGCAGTCCTCGGTGATCTTGTTGGCCACGTCTCATCTCCTGGCTCACCCGGCCTTGGGCCCGCGGTGAAACTGAGTGTTGGTCGCGCTGCGGTCCCCTCCCGGTCCCGCCGTCCGCCTTCTGAAGCCTGCCTCGCCCAGCGCGATGATTGTGGAGCGGTGCAGTCCAAAACCTCTGGACTTACGCATGGATGCACGGGGCGCACCAGCCAGTGCTGGAATGTGGAAGTGCAGCAATCACGGGGGGCTGCGTCGAGGGGGCTGTGGGCCGGCGTGCGCGCCCGTGCGCCATTCGAGCCTGACTCCGCAAGAAATGCGAGGACTGGAATCGTCCATGTTTCCGCGAGGCTCCGCCAAGGCCGGGTCCTCCCAGCCTTCAGGCCGGCGCGGCGGCCAGCTTCCGGTAGAGCGTGGTGCGTCCGATGCCCAGCCGGCGAGCCGCCTCGCTCAGGTTGCCGCCACACGCGGCCAGCACCCGCCGGATGTGGCGGTGCTCCTCCGCCTCGCGCGCGGCGCGGAGGCCTGGCGGGCTTCCGCTGGCCGCCGCCGCGGACTCCGCCGCGCGGGCTGGCGGGGCCTCGAGCAGCTCCGGCATGACGGCCAGCAGGGCCGCCTCGTCCACCCGCGCCTCGCCGCCGTCGTCGGAGAAGAGGAGCGCCACCCGCTCCACCACGTTCTCCAGCTCGCGCACGTTGCCCGGCCAGGCATAGCCGGCCAGGCGCGGCAGGAGCATGCGCAGCGCCCGCGCCTGGGCGGTGGGGGCGCCGTGGCGGGCCAGCGCGCGCTTCAGGAGCTCGGCGGTCACGATGGGCACGTCGGACGGGCGCTCGCGCAGCGGCGTCAGGTGGAGCGGGAGGATGTGGAGCCGGTAGTAGAGGTCCTCGCGGAACTGGCCGTGCGCGATCATGGCGCGCAGGTCGCGGTGGGTGGCGGCGATGACGCGCACGTCCACCGGCGTGGGCTCGTTGGAGCCGAGCCGCAGCACCTGCCGCTCCTGCAGCACGCGCAGGAGGCGGGTCTGCAGCGTCAGCGGCACGTCGCCCACCTCGTCGAGGAAGAGGGTGCCGAGGTGGGCCGACTCGAAGAGGCCGGGGCGCCCGCCGCGGCGCGAGCCGGTGAAGGCCCCCTCCTCGTGGCCGAAGAGCTCCCCCTCGAGCAGCGTCTCGGGGAAGGCGGCGCAGTTGACCGCCACGAAGGGCTGGTCGCGCCGCCGGCTGGCGGCGTGGATGCCTTGCGCCACCAGCTCCTTGCCGGTGCCGCTCTCGCCGGTGATGAGCACGGTGGCGTCGGTGCGGGCGTACCGCTCGGCCAGCGCCCTGACCCGCGCCAGCGCCGGCGAGGTGCCGGTCAGGCCGGAGAGGCCGTGGCGCGTCACGAAGCGGCGCGGCCGGTGCTGGGCCCGCAGGCTCCGCTCCATGCGCTGCACGGCCGCCGCGTCCTGGAAGGTGAGGACCGCGCCGCGCAGCACGCCGTGCTCCCGCAGCGGCGCGCGGCTCACCAGCACGGTCCGGTTGCCGAGCCGCACCACGTCGTCGAGATCGCCGCGGCCGGTGACCAGCGTGCGCAGGAGGCCGAGCGCGGGGGAGAGCGAGGTGAGCCGCTTGCCCACCAGCTCGGCCGCGCCGGCGCCCAGCAGCCGCTCCACCGCGCCGTTCACCGAGACCACCCGCTCCTCCACGTCCACCGCCACCACGCCCGGCTCCAGCTGGTCCAGCGCCCGCTGCAGCGCCTCGCGCCGGGCCGCCTCGCCGCGCGCGATGGCGGCGATCTCGGCGGCCTGGCGGATCGACTCCACCAGCGAGTCCTGCCCGTAGAGGAGCACGGCGCCGAGCCCAGCCTGCTCGGCCAGGGCGCAGACCGGCCCCGGGCCGATGATCACCTCGTAGCCGAGCGCCGCCAGGTCGGCCACGTGGGCGCGCGCGTCCTCCGGCGTGACGTAGGCACGCTGCTCGAAGTCGGTGGCGCCCAGCAGCCACTTGGCCTCGTCGAGCCCGGCCACGATGCGCCGGAAGTTCACCACCCCGATCCGCCTGGAGAGCTTGCGCGCCTGCACCACCGCCTGGAGCGCGTCCACGGTGGAGGCCTCCACCACCACCACCGGGAGGTCGGCGTGGTCGCGAAGGTAGGCGCCGTTGGCGCCGGCAGCCACCAGCGCGTCCGCCCGCTCGCCGGCCTGCACCAGGTCGCGCACCACGGCGAGCGCCTCCTCGAACCCCTTGTCGAAGACGCGAACCTCGACCCGGTCCGCCAGGAGCGGCGCCACCGCCTCGAAGACGTGACGGAGGCGGCTGGTGGAGAAGGCCAGGATGGCCGGCCGGTGTTCTGGGGTGGATGCCATGGATGTTCCGGCCATGGAGCATATATGTTCTGTGGATGGAGCAACAGGTGCGACTCGCTGATCCGTGGGCCTGAGTGAACCAAGCAGTTCCGGCTGCTTGCGCCCGGGCTCGACGCGGCGCGTCGCCTGCATTGGACTCCATGGTCTGGCTGCGCCGTCCGCTCTCCGCCGCACCCCTGGAGATCTCCGATGACCGCCTCCGCCTCTTCCCGCCCCACCGCGCCGCGCATCGAGCGGGTCGCCGTGCTCGGCTCCGGCGTCATGGGCGCCACCATCGCCGCCCACCTCGCCAACGCCGGCCTCTCGGTGCTGCTGCTCGACATCGTGCCGAAGGCGCCGACTCCCGAGGAGGCGGCCGCCGGGCTCTCCCTGGCCGACGCGGTCGTCCGCAACCGGCTGGCGACCGCCGCGGTGGCGGGGCTCGAGAAGCTGAAGCCCGCGCCGCTCTACCTGGCCGCCGACGCGGCCCGCATCGAGCCGGGCAACCTCACCGACCACCTCGGCCGCCTGGCCACCTGCGACTGGGTCATCGAGGTGGTGGTGGAGAACATGGCGGTCAAGAAGGCGCTGCTGGGCGAGCAGGTGGCGCCGCACCTCCGGGCCGACGCCATCCTCTCCAGCAACACCTCCGGCCTCTCGGTGAACGAGCTCAGCGACGCGCTGCCGGCCTCCCTGCGCCCGCGCTTCCTGGTCACCCACTTCTTCAACCCGCCGCGCTACATGCGGCTCCTCGAGATCGTCTCCTCGCGCCACACCGACCCGGCGGTCGCCGAGGGGCTGGCCGGCTTCATCCGGCGCCGCCTCGGCAAGGGGATCGTCTACGGCAAGGACACGCCCAACTTCGTGGCCAACCGGGTGGGCGTCTTCTCCATGTGCAACGCCATCCAGCACATGGTGGCGCTGGGGCTCACGGTGGAGGAGGTGGACGCGGTCTCCGGCCCGGCCACGGCCCGGCCCAAGAGCGCCTGCTTCCGCACGGCGGACCTGGTGGGGCTGGACACGCTGGCCCACGTGGCCGGGAACTCCTTCGACCTCCTGCCGAAGGACGAGCGCCGCGACACCTTCGCGCTGCCCGACTTCGTGGGCGCGATGGTGAAGAAGGGGCGGCTCGGCAACAAGACCAGGCAGGGCTTCTTCAAGAGGACCACGGGGGAGAAGCCGGAGTCGCTCTTCCTCGACTGGAAGACCGGCGAGTACACGCCGGCCAGGAAGCCGAGGTTCGCCTCGGTGGAGGCGACCAAGGGGCTGGACGACCCGGGCGCGCGGGTGCGCGCCGTGCTGGCCAGCAGGGATGCGGCGGCCGAGCTGGCCTGGCGCAACCTGCGCGACACGCTCCTCTACGCCTTCCACCGCATCCCCGAGATCGCCGACGACGTGGTCAACGTGGACCGCGCCATGCGCTGGGGCTTCAACTGGGAGCTGGGGCCGTTCGAGCTCTTCGACGCCATCGGCGTGGCCGGGTTCGTCGAGCGGGCCGAGGCCGACGGCGTGGCGGTGCCGGCCGCGCTGCGCCAGGTGAAGACCTTCTACGCCTTCGAGGGCGGACGGGCGCGCGCGCTGGATCTCACCAGCCGCGCCTTCCGCGACGTGGTGGAGCCGGGCGACGCGGTGGACCTGACCATCCTCCGGAAGGCGGGGCGCGAGGTGGAGCGCAGCGCCGGCGCCTCGGTGCTGGACCTCGGCGACGGGGTCTTCTGCCTGGAGTTCCACGCCAAGATGAACGCCATCGGCGGCGACACGCTGGCCATGTTTCACAAGGCCATCCGCCGCGCCGAGGCCGAGGGGCAGGGGCTGGTCATCGGCAACCAGGGGCCCAACTTCTCGGCGGGCGCCAACCTGGCCCTGCTCGTGATGGCCATCGTGGAGGGGGCCTTCGACGAGGTGGCCCTCACCGTCTCGGCCTTCCAGAAGGCCATGATGGCGGTGAAGTACGCCCGCGTGCCGGTGGTGGCGGCGCCGCACGGCCTGGCGCTGGGCGGCGGCTGCGAGACCAGCCTGCACGCCGACGCCATCACGCCACACGCCGAGACGTACATGGGGCTGGTGGAGATCGGCGTGGGGCTGCTGCCCGCCGGCGGCGGCACCAAGGAGCTGGCGCTGCGCGCCATCCGCCTCGCCGAGCAGTTCGAGACCGACGTGTCGCCCTTCATCTTCAAGCACTTCACCACCATCGCCATGGCCAAGGTCTCCACCTCGGCGGCCGAGCTGGGTCCGCTCGGCTTCCTGCGCCACGGCGACCAGCCGACGCTCGGGGCGGAGCGCCACCTCCACGACGCCAAGCAGAAGGTGCTGGCGCTGGCCGCCAACTACAGGCCGTCGAGCCCGGCCACCGGCCTCAAGGCGCCAGGGCGCAGCGTGGCCGCCAGCCTGGTCTCGCAGCTCTGGAACATGCGAATGGGCGGCTACATCACCGAATACGAAGAGAAGCTCGGCAAGGTCATCGCCGGCGTCATCACCGGCGGCGACGTGCCGGCCGGCACGCTCGTCACCGAGCAGTGGCTGCTGGACCTGGAGCGCGAGGCCTTCGTCTCGCTCTGCGGGGAGAGGAAGACCCTCGAGCGGATCCAGCACATGCTCAAGAAGGGGAAGCCGCTGCGCAACTGACGGGCCGCCGGCTCCCGCGCCGCGCGCGCGGGCCGGCCGCCCTCCACCCGCTCCACCGCACGCCGCACCAGACGGAGGCTTCACGATGAGCGCTGCCTACATCCTCGCCGCGGTCCGCACGCCCGGCGGCAAGGCCAAGAAGGGGAAGCTGAAGGACGTGAGGCCCGACGACCTCGCCGCCCTGGCCATCCAGGCGCTGCTGGCGCGGACCGGCGTGGACCCCGCGCTCGTCGAGGACGTGCTCCTCGGCTGCGCCTTCCCGGAGGGGGAGGCGGGCATGAACGTGGCGCGCGTGGCCGCCCTCAAGGCCGGCCTGCCGGTGGGCGTGCCCGGCCAGACCGTCAACCGCTTCTGCGCCTCGGGGCTCCAGACCATCGCCAGCGCGGCGGAGCGGATCATGGCCGGCGGGGCCGACTGCCTCATCGCCGGCGGCACCGAGTCGATGTCGATGATCCCCATGGGCGGGCAGAAGTTCAGCGCCAACCCGGGGCTGGCCGGCCGCTGGCCGGAGTCCTACGCCTCCATGGGCATCACCGCCGAGCTGGTGGCGCAGCGGCACGGGGTGACCCGCGCCGACCAGGACGCCTTCGCGGCCGAGAGTCACCGGCGCGCCGCCGCCGCGCAGGACGCCGGCCGGTTCGACGCCGAGCTGGTGCCGGTGGAGGTGGAGAGCGCCGCGCTGGTGGACGGGAAGCTCGTGAGGCGGCGCGAGACCTTCAAGGCCGACGAGGGGGTGCGGCGCGACACCACCGCCGAGGGGCTGGGGAAGCTCCGGCCCGCCTTCAAGGTGGACGGCTCGGTCACCGCCGGCAACGCCTCGCAGATGACCGACGGGGCCGCCGCGACGCTGGTGGTCTCGGAGGCCTTCCTGAAGCGGGTCCAGCTGGCGCCGCTGGCACGCTTCGTCGCCTTCTCGGTGAAGGGGGTGGCCCCGGAGGTCATGGGTATCGGCCCGGTGGAGGCCATCCCGGCGGCGCTGGCCCGGGCGGGGCTGAAGGTGGCCGACATCGCGACCTGGGAGCTCAACGAGGCCTTCGCCGCGCAGGCGCTGGCGGTGGTGCGCGCGCTCGGACTCGACCCGGCGCGGGTCAACCAGAACGGCGGCGCCATCGCCCTCGGCCACCCGCTGGGTTGTACCGGCGCCAAGCTCACCGCCACGCTGCTCGGGGAGCTCAAGCGGACCGGAGGCCGGTACGGCGTGGTCTCGATGTGCGTGGGCGGCGGCATGGGCGCGGCGGGCGTGTTCGAGCGGGTCTAGAGGAGGCGACATGTACGAGGACGAGATCGCGGTGGGACAGTCGCCGGGGCGCGCGCCCCGAGAGGGTGGAACGATGGCGAAGCTCATGAAGGGGGCGGAGTACCTCATCACCGCGCAGGCCGCGGCCGACGTCTTCACGCCGGAGGACTTCACCGAGGAGCAGCGGGCCATCGCCGACACCACGGTGGCCTTCGTGAAGGACGAGGTGCAGCCGGTCTACGAGCGGCTGGAGCACCAGGAGCCCGGCCTGGCCGCCTCGCTGATGAAGAAGGCGGGCGAGGCCGGCCTCCTCATGATCGACGTGCCGGCGGCCTACGGCGGGCTGGAGCTCGACAAGGTGACCAGCGTGCTGGCGGCCGACCGCATGGGCGCGGCCGGCGCCTTCGCCGTCTCCTTCTCGGCCCACACCGGCATCGGCACGCTGCCGCTGGTCTACTACGGCACCGAGGCGCAGAAGCAGCAGTACCTCCCCCGCATCATCAGCGGGGAGTGGTCGGCCGCCTACTGCCTCACCGAGCCGGGCGCCGGCTCCGACGCCATGGGCGGCACCACCAGCGCCACGCTCACGCCCGACGGGAAGCACTACCTGCTCGAGGGCACCAAGCAGTTCATCACCAACGGCGGCTTCGCCGAGCTCTTCACCGTCTTCGCCAAGATCGACCGCAAGCACTTCACCGCCTTCCTGGTGGAGCGCAGCTTCGAGGGCGTCACCATCGGCCCCGAGGAGAAGAAGCTGGGCATCAAGGGCTCCTCCACCACCTCGGTCATCCTGGAGGGGGCCAAGGTGCCGGTGGCCAACCTGCTCGGCGAGATCGGCAAGGGGCACAAGATCGCCTTCAACGTCCTCAACGTGGGGCGCTTCAAGCTGGGGGGCAACGTGAACGGCGCGGCGCGCGCCGCCCTGGCGGTGGGTGCGGCCTACGCCAACCAGCGCAAGCAGTTCGGCGTGCCCATCTCCAGCTTCGGCGCCATCCGGGAGAAGCTGGCCGACCGGGCCGCCGACTTCTTCGCGTCCGAGGCGCTGGTCTTCCGGCTGGCCGGCATGATCGACGACCGGCTGGCCACCATCTCCAAGGACCAGCCGAAGTACTACGAGGCGGTGCAGGCGGGCATCGAGGAGTACGCCATCGAGTGCGCCATCGCCAAGGTGTTCTGCAGCGAGGTGCTGGCCGACGTGGTGGACGACGTGGTGCAGATCCACGGCGGCTACGGCTTCACGCAGGAGTACGCCGCCGAACGCTTCTACCGCGACGAGCGCGTCAACCGGATCTTCGAGGGGACCAACGAGATCAACCGGCTCCTCATCCCCGGCACCATCCTGCGCCGCGCCTTGAAGGGCGAGCTGCCCATCCAGCAGGAGGCCATGAAGGCCATGGAGGCGCTCATGACGCCCTCCCTCGACGAGCTGGACCCGGCCGACCCCTTCGCCGCCGAGAAGGCCACCCTGGCCAACCTGAAGAGGGTCTTCCTGGTGGTCTCGGGCGCCGCGGTGCAGCGCTTCGGCGAGAAGCTGAAGGACGAGCAGGAGGTGCTGCTGGCGCTGGCCGACGTGGCCATCCAGGCCTTCGCGGCCGAGAGCGCGCTGCTGCGGGCCGCCAAGACGGCGGCCGGGCGGAGCGAGTCCTCGCGGGCGCTGGCCGCGGCGGCGGTGAAGGTCTTCACCTTCGCGGCGGCCGAGAAGGTGGCCAGCGCCGCCCGGCGCGCCGCCTTCTACGTGGCCGAGGGGGACCTGGCGACCATGCTGCTGGGCGGCATCCGGCGCTTCACCAGGTACGACGCGTCGGGGCTGCTGCAGGCCAAGCGGCTGCTGGCGGACGCGGTGGTGAGCGGGGAGAAGGTGCCGCTGTAGGGGCGGACCCGGGGCGGGGCGGGCCGGCGCCCCGCCG
>JANNKC010000411.1:0-4913 GCA_031396105.1 Anaeromyxobacter sp. | reverse complement strand
CCCGACCCGCCTCAGCTCCGTCCCAGCGCCCTGGCGAGCTGGGCGCGGGCGCTGGCCAGCGTGAAGCGGGCCTTGACCTCCTGGGCCGCCGCGTTGGTGACCGCCACCTGCGCGTCGTCGAGCTCCAGGCCGTTGCCGAGGCCGGCCTGGTAGCGCCCCTCGGCGAGCCGGAGCCGCTCGCGGGCGTTCACCACCACCTCGCCGTTGGCCTCCACCGAGGCCCGGGCCGAGCGGACCACCAGCCGTGCCTGCTCCAGCTCCAGCCGGATCTGCTGCCGGAAGGCCTCATCGCTGGCGTCGAGGGCGTCGAGCGAGGCCTGCGCCTCGCTGGCCCTGGCCGCGCCGCGGCCGCCCTCCAGGAGCTGCCAGGTGAGCGTCAGGCCGGCGCTCCAGGAGCGCTGGGACCTGTCGACGAGCTGGTCCGACCGAGGGCCGGCCTCGCTGACCCTGGCGCCGGCGTCGAGCGTGGGCAGCCAGGTCCCCTGCGCGGCGCGCAGGGTGGCCACCTGCGCCTCGCGCTGCCGCGCCCTGGCCGCCACGTCCGGACGGGCCGAGAGCGCCTCGGCCAGGAGCGGCTCGATGGCCCCCTCCTCGCCCGGCAGCGGCGCCGGCTCGGCGGGCGCCAGGGCGTAGTCGGTGGAGGCGGCCACGCCCATGGCCTGGTTGAGCTGGGCGTGAGCGGTGGCGTGGTCGTTCTCGGCCCCGATGAGCAGCACCACCGCCCCGGCCCGGTCGGCCCGGGCCTGGGCCAGGTCGATCTCCGGCCGGGTCCCGACCTCCACGAAGGCCTTCACCTGCGCCAGGTGGGCCTCGCGGTTGGCCAGCGTCTCCCTGGCCACCGCCACCAGATCGCGGGCCGCGGCGGCCTGGTACCAGGCGGTGCGCGCCGCCAGCACCACGCCGAGCCGGGTGGACCGCTCGGTCTCGGCCTGGGCGGCCGCGGCGGCGCGGCCGGAGGCGGCGCCGTACCAGGCCCCGGCGTCGAAGAGGGTCTGGCTGGCGGAGAGGCCGAGCGAGTAGGTGTTGCCCGGCGTCACCGGGGCCGGGCCGTCGCCGCGGGACACCCCGCCGGTGAGCTGGGCGCTCGGCAGCAGCGCCGCGTTCCCCTGGGCGGCGCGGGCCTGGGCGGCGCGGGTCTGGGCGCGGGCCGCGAGGAGCTGCGGCTGGTGGGCCAGCGCGGTGGCCACCGCCTGCTCCAGCGTGAGCGGGCCGTCGGCGTCCGGTGCGGCGGCGCGGGCGGCCGGGGTGGCCGCCAGCAGGAGGGCGAGGGCGAGGGCGCGTGTCATTCGAACCTCAAGGCGGTGATGGGGTCGAGCCGCGAGGCCTTGAGCGCCGGCCAGAAGCCGAAGCCGACGCCGACCAGGGCGGAGAAGCCGACGGCCAGGAGGATCACGTCGGGCCGCACCAGCATGGACCAGCCGAAGGCGCTGGCCATCCAGCCGGCCAGGCCGAGCCCCAGGGCCACCCCCACCAGCCCCCCGGCCACCGAGAGGGTGAGCGCCTCCACCAGGAACTGCAGCTGGATGTCGCGGGCCCGGGCCCCCACCGCCATGCGCACGCCGATCTCGCGGGTCCGCTCCGTCACCGAGACCAGCATGATGTTCATGATGCCGATGCCGCCCACCAGCAGCGACACGGCGGCGATGGCGGCCAGCAGGGTGGTCAGCGTCCTGGTCCCCTCCTGCTGGGCGGAGGCGATCTCGGAGAGGTTGCGGATGGTGAAGTCGTCCTCGGCGTCCGGGCCGATCCGGTGGCGGTCCCGCAGCAGGCCGCTGATCTGCATCTGCGCCCGGGTGGTCGCGTCGGCGGCGACGGCGCTCAGCACGATCTGGCCGGGGATGTAGTTCTTCAGCCCGCCCTGGATCTTCTGCTGGAAGGTGGTGACGGGGACCAGCACCACGTCGTCGTAGTCCTGCCCGAAGGGCGACTGCCCCTTCCTCCCCAGCACGCCCACCACCGTGAAGGGAACGCTCTTGGCCCGGATCACCTGCCCCACCGGGTTGGCGCTGGCGCCGAAGAGCTTGTCCACCACCGTCTGCCCCAGCAGCGCCACCTTGGCGCCGCCGTCCACGTCGGCCTGCGTGAAGGCGGCCCCCTGCGCCACCGGCCAGGCGCGCACCCGCAGGAAGTCGGGCGTGGTCCCCTGCACCGAGGTGCCCCAGTTGGCGTCGTCGGCGAGCACCTGGGCCGAGGAGCGCACGATGGGCGCCGCCTCCTTGACGGCGGAGAGCTCGGTCTGGATGGCCTTCAGGTCGTCCCAGGTGATGGAGGGCATGGTGCCGGAGCCGCCCATGGCTCCGCCGCCGGAGGAGGAGCCGCTCATGACGATGAGCATGTTGGAGCCCATGGAGGCGAAGGTGGCCTCGACGCGGGCCTTGGCCCCGTCGCCGATGGCCACCATGGCGATGACGGCGGCCACGCCGATGACCACGCCCAGGCCGGTGAGGAAGGAGCGCATCTTGTTGCGGGCCAGCGCCCGCAGCGCCACCCGCAGCGTCATGAGCCAGCTCACGGCTGCACCTCCGCCCCTTCGGCCGGCGCCACGGCCAGCCGCGCCACCTGCCTCACGTCCGAGCGCACCAGGCCGTCGCGCATGGTCACCACCCGCGCCGCGTAGGCGGCGATGTCCGGCTCATGGGTCACCAGGACCACGGTGATGCCGCCGCGCCCCAGCTCCTGGAAGAGGGCCATCACGTCCACGCTGGTGCGCGAGTCGAGGTTGCCGGTGGGCTCGTCGGCCAGGATGACGCGCGGCCGGTTCACCAGGGCGCGGGCGATGGCCACCCGCTGCTGCTGGCCGCCCGACAGCTGGTTGGGGTGGTGGTCGACCCGGTCGCCCAGCCCCACCCGCGTCAGCGACTCGACGGCCCGGGCGCGCCGCTGGGCCGACGCCACGCCGGCGTAGAGGAGCGGCAGCTCCACGTTCTCGGCCGCGCTGGTGCGCGAGAGCAGGTTGAAGTTCTGGAAGACGAAGCCGATGGTCCGGTTGCGCAGGGCGGCCAGCTGGTCGTTCCCCAGCGCCCCGATCTCCTGGCCGTCCAGCAGGTAGCGCCCGCTGGTGGGCCGGTCCAGGCAGCCCAGCAGGTTCATGAGCGTCGACTTGCCGGAGCCGGAGGCGCCCATGACGGCGGTGAACTCGCCCTGCTCGATGGTGAGGGTCACGCCGGCCAGCGCGGCCAGCTCCACGTCGCCCATGCGGTAGACCTTGGTGACGCCCTCCAGCCGGACGAGCGGTGCGGTGGCCATGGCGCCCTCCTAGAACGGGCGGCGCATGGCGGCGGCGAAGCCGCTGGGCGGGCCGGCGGCGTCGGTGATCACCACGTCGCCCGCCTGCAGGGTCCCTTCCACCACCTCGGTGAAGCTGCCGTCCGAGATGCCGGTGCGGATCCGCACCGGAGAGGGCGTCCCCTCCTTGAGCACCCAGACGGTGCGCCGGTCCGGCGTCTCGGGGCCGCCCTCGCCCCTCCCGCCCCTCCCACCCGGCCGGACCGCGGCCTCCGAGGGCGCCGGGGCCGCGCCGGCGCCGCTGCCATCGCGCGCGCCTTCCGGCCTTCCGGCCTTGCCGCCTCCGCCCCCACCGGCCCCGGCCAGCAGCGACGCCGGCGGCTTGAAGCGCAAGGCCGCGTTGGGGACGCGCACCACGTCCTGCTTCTCGGCGTAGATGAAGGTGACGTTGGCGGTCATGCCCGGCTTCAGCTTGAGCTCCGGGTTCTCCACGTCGATGACCGCGTCGTAGGTGACCACGTTCTGCACCGTCTGCGGCGCGTTCCGGATCTGGCGCACCGTGCCCTTGAAGACCTGGGACGGGTAGGCGTCCACCGTGAAGGCGGTCGGCATGCCGGGCTCGAGGCGCCCCACGTCGGCCTCGGCCACGCTGGTGTCCACCTGCATCTTCTTCAGGTCCTCGGCGATGACGAAGAGCGTGGGGGCCTGCAGCGAGGCGGCCACCGTCTGGCCCACGTCCACGCTGCGCGAGATGACCACGCCGCTGGTGGGCGAGCGGATGTCGGTGTAGTTCAGGTTCACCTGGGCCTGGTGGAGCGAGGCGCGCGACTGCGCCACCGAGCCCTCGGCGGCCTGCACCTGCGCCGCCAGCGCGTCGGCGTTGGACTGGGCGGTGTCGAGGTCGGCCTGGGCGATGAGCTTCCTCTCGGCCAGCAGGCGGGACCGGTCGGCCTGCCGCTGCGCGTCCACCGCCTGGGCCTTGGCCTTGGCCAGGTTGCCCTGGGCCGCCTGCAGGTTGGCGCGCGCCTGCTCCACGGCCGCCTGGAAGAGCGCCGGGTCGATCTTGGCGATGAGGTCGCCCTTCTTCACCTGGGAGTTGAAGTCGGCCCGGAGCTCGGCCACCCGCCCCGACACCTGGCTGCCCACCTGAACCGTCACCAGGGCCGAGAGCGTGCCGGTGGCCGTGACCTTGGCCACGATGCGGCCGCGCTCCACGGCCACGCTCTCCAGCTGGACCTTCGGCTTCTGGCCCCCGCCGCTCCAGCGCCAGCCGGCGACGGCGAGGCCGGCCACCACCAGGGCGGCGGCGGCGAGGATCTTGGTGCGCTTCGACATGGACGGGCTCCTGCGGTGGGCTTGGGCCGGTGCGCTGCACGCGACCGCGCCACCAGGGTGCAACATGAACCGCCAGGCTCACGGGAGGATTTCCGCAGCGTGAAGGACTGTGAAGCGACGAGGCCCCGCGCGCCCGGACGGGGCGGCGGGGCCTCGAGAGGGGCCTGCGTGGCCGCTTACAGGCCCAGCTTCTTGAAGAAGTCGGTCCCCTTGTCGTCCACCAGGATGAAGGCCGGGAAGTTCTCGACCTGGATCTTCCAGACCGCCTCCATGCCCAGCTCGGCGAAGTCGATGACCTCCACCTTCTTGATGTTCTCCTCGGCCAGCACCGCGGCCGGGCCGCCGATGGAGCC
>JANNKC010000372.1:0-16795 GCA_031396105.1 Anaeromyxobacter sp. | reverse complement strand
CAGCTCGTCGCCGCCCTGTGCGGCGCGCGCCCTTGCCTGCCGGGAGTCCTGGCCGGCGGCGCCTGGCCCGACCTGGTGCGTGCCCGGCGCCGGGGCGCGGAGGGCGTCCTCGTCGGCTCCCTCTGGCGCGAGCCGGGCGGCGGGCCAGCGCGGATCCCATGGCCCGGCGACGGCCGTCTTGACACTCCCGGAGGGGCGCCGCTAAAACAACCGCTCCTCCATCATGACGGATTCCCGCTCCTCCGCCGGCCGCATGGCGCCTGGCGTCGCCCGCGCCGCCTACGCCTCGCCGGAGACCCGCGCCCTGGAGCTCGGTCCCCTCGAGCTCGAGCTCGGAGGCCGGCTGCCCGGCGTCACGGTGGGCTACCGGACCTGGGGGAGGCTCGACGCGGACGGGGCCAACGCCGTCGTGGTCTGCCACGCCCTGACGGGCTCGGCCGACGCCGACCTCTGGTGGACGCGCCTCTTCGGACCGGGTCGGGCGCTCGACCCGGCGCGCGACTTCGTCCTCTGCTGCAACATCCTGGGGAGCTGCTACGGCACCACCGGGCCCACCTCCACCGATCCCTCCACCGGCCTTCCCTGGCACGGCACCTTCCCGGCCATCACGGTGCGCGACCTGGTGCGGGTGCAGCAGGAGCTCTGCCAGCGGCTCGGGGTGAGGCGCGTCCGGCTGGTCATCGGCGGCTCGCTGGGCGGGATGCAGGCGCTGGAGTGGGGGCTCATGTACCCGGACCTGGTGGAGGCCATGGTCTTCATCGCCTCCACGGCGCGCCACTCGGCCTGGGCCATCGGCCTGGGGGAGGCCCAGCGGCAGGCCATCGCCGCCGACCCGCGCTGGCGCGACGGACGCTACCCGGCGGACGACCCGCCAGCGGCCGGGCTGGCCGCCGCGCGCGCCATGGCCATGCTCTCCTACCGGAGCTTCCCGTCCTTCGAGGAGCGCTTCGCCCGCCGGACCCAGTCGGCCGACCTCTATGCGGTGGAGAGCTACCTGCGCTACCAGGGGCAGCAGCTGGTGGACCGCTTCGACCCGGCCACCTACGTCACGCTGACCCGCTGCATGGACACCCACGACGTGTCGCGCGGCCGCGGCGACTTCGAGGAGGTGCTGCGCGGCGTCCACCAGCCCACCCTGGTGGTCTCCATCGACTCCGACGTCCTCTACTGGCCGGCCGAGCAGCGCGAGGTGGCGCGGCTGGTGCCGGGGGCGCGGCTGGCGGTGATGGACTCGCCCCACGGCCACGACGCCTTCCTCATCGACGTGGACCGGCTCAACGACATGGTGGCCGACTTCCGCGGCCGGCCGCGCGTGGCGGCGGCCGGCGACGCGGTGGAGCGGGCCTACGCGGAGAAGGGGCGCTCGCTCCTGGTGCTGGGCAAGGGCAAGGTGGGCGCGGCGCTGCTGGACCAGCTCGAGGCGCAGCGGCCGGGGCTGGAGCGGGACTACGACGTGGTGCTGCGGGTGGCCGGCCTGGCCGACCGGCACGGCGCGCTCTTCGACGAGGCCGGGGTGGATCTCTCCCGCTGGCGCGAGGCGCTGGCCGCCGTGCCCGGGTCCGGGCCGGTGGACCCCGCCACGGCGCCGGCGCTGCTGGACCGGCTGGCGCGGCTGCCGCGCCCGGTGCTGCTCGACCTGACCGCCGCCGACGGCATGGAGGAGGTCTACGAGCAGGCCTTCCGGCGCGGCATCGACGTCATCGGCGCCAACAAGCGGCCGCTGGCGGTGCCGGGCCGGCGGCTCCTCGGGCTGCGCGAGGCGCGCCGCCAGCACCAGCGCCGCTTCGCCTACGACACCGCGGTGGGCGCCAGCCTGCCGGTCATCGACACCCTGCGAAAGCTGGTGCAGGCGGGCGACCGGGTGGTGCGCATCGAGGGCTCGCTCTCCGGCACGCTGGGCTACCTCTGCGCCGAGCTGCAGAAGGGGGTGCCGCTCTCCATGGCCACCCGCTGGGCGGCCGGGCTGGGCTTCGCCGAGGCCGACCCGCGCGACGACCTCTCCGGCCTCGACTCGGCGCGCAAGGCGCTCATCCTGGCCCGCGAGGCCGGCCTCGAGCTGGAGCTGGCCGACGTGAAGGTGACCCCCTTCGTGCCCCTGGCGCTGCTCGAGCCGGTCGAGCTGGTGGCCTCGCTGCGCCGCCACGACGGGATCCTCTCCGCCGAGGTGGACCGGGTGGCCCGCGCCGGCCAGGTGCTCCGGTACCTCACCACCATCGTGCCCACCGGGGACGGGCGGGCCGAGGTGGCGGTGGGGCCCGCGGCCGTGGACCTCTCCCACCCGGCCGCGCGGCTCACCGGGGTGGAGGCCTTCGTGGCCTTCACCACGCTGCGCCACGCCGAGCGGCCGCTGCTGGTGCAGGGCACCGGGGTGGGCGGGGCGCTCACCGCGGGCGGCGTGCTGGCCGAGCTGCTGGCCCTTCGCGGCGCGGGAGCTGGAGCGCGCTGACGGGACGTCGCGCCGGGGCCGTCCCTCCGGCGAGGCGCCCTCCGTTCCGGGCCGGGGCGCCGCCGCCTTGCCTCCCGGCCCAACCCGCCTTAAACCCGAGCCATGACCCAGGTCGCCCCCAGCGCCACCGCCCGGCCAGGCCGGAACGACCCCTGCTGGTGCGGCAGCGGCCAGAAGTACAAGAGGTGCCACCTCGAGTCGGACGACCAGGGCGCCACCACCCCCGTGGTCCGGCTGCAGCGTTTGCCGCTGCGCCCAGGCAGGGTCGGCCCGCGGCGCGAGGTGCCGGCGGCCATCCCGCGCCCCGACTACGCGGAGACCGGCCGGCCCAGGGCGGGTGGCCGCGACGTGCGGACCCCGGACGAGCTCGAGCGGCTGCGGCGGGCCTGCCGGGCGGCGGCCAGGGTGCTGCGGGTGGGCGGCCAGGCGGTGCGCCCCGGCATCACCACCGACGCACTCGACGAGCTCTGCCACGCGGAGACCGTCCGGCTGGGCGGTTACCCCAGCCCGCTCAACTACCGCGGCTTCCCGAAGTCGATCTGCACCTCGCCCAACGAGGTCATCTGCCACGGCATCCCGGACTCCAGGCCGCTCGAGGCCGGGGACATCGTCAACCTGGACATCACCGTCTACCTCGACGGCATGCACGGCGACTGCTCGGCCACCTTCCTGGTGGGCCAGGTGGACGAGGCGGGCCGGCGGCTGGTGCGGGTGGCGCAGGAGTGCCTGGAGCGCGGCATCTCCTCGGTGCGCCCCGGGCTGCCGGTCAGCGTCATCGGCGCCGCCATCGAACCGCACGCGGCGCGCCACGGCTACGGGGTGGTGCGCGACTACTGCGGCCATGGCATCGGCGACACCTTCCACACCTCGCTCCAGATCCCGCACCACCAGGATCCGCGCGCCCGGCGCACCATGGAGCCGGGCATGACCTTCACCATCGAGCCGATGATCACCGAGGGCGGCTGGGAGGCGGGGCTCTGGCCGGACGGCTGGACCGCCGTCACCGCGGACGGGCGGCGCTCGGCCCAGTTCGAGCACACACTGCTGGTCACGCCGGCCGGGGCGGAGATCCTGACGGTGGAGTAGGGCGCTCGCCGAGGGGCCGGTCAGCAGCCCTGGGCCGCGGCAATCGGCCACGCCGCCTCGGTCGCCGCAGGGCTGACGCACCGCGTTGCGCCCCCTGATCCCCAACGGGGGTGGTGTGCGCGGCGCCGACGTCGCGCATCCTCCCGTACCCTCTGCTCAGGAGCCGCACGCCACATGGGCCATCCGACCGACGACCGCGCCTTCCGGCTCACCACGGACGTCCGACCCGTCCGCTACCGGGCCCGGCTGACCGTGGACCTGGCGGCTCGCGCCTTCACCGGCGAGGCCACGCTCCAGCTCCGCCTGGACCGGCCCACCGTCGAGCTCGTGCTGCACGGCGCGGGGCTCCAGGTGTCCCGGGCGTCGATCCACGCCGGCGGCCTCACGCTCGAGGCCTCGGTCCGCGCCGTGGAGGCGAGCGAGACGCTGGTGCTGACGCTCCCGGCCGAGCTGCCCGCCGGCGAGGCCGCGGTGGAGCTGGCCTGGAGCGGCGCCTTCTGCGACGGGCTGCGCGGCCTCTACCTGGCCGGCCCGGAGCTGGCCGCCACGCAGTTCGAGGCGGCCGACGCCCGCCGGGTCTTCCCCTGCCTCGACGAGCCCGGCTTCAAGGCCCCGTGGCAGCTCACGGTGGAGGCGGCGGCCGAGCACACGGTGCTCTCCAACGCCGTGGTCGAGCGGGTGGACTCGCCGGGCGCCACCCGGGTCCACCGCTTCGCCGAGACGCCCCCGCTGCCCACCTACCTGGTGGCGCTGGTGGTGGGGCGGCTCGAGGGCGGCCCCCCCGGCGACGCCGGCGGGGTCCCGGTGCGGACCTGGTCGGTGCCGGAGAAGGTGGGGCTCTCCGCCTTCGGGCAGGAGGTGGCGCTGCAGGTGCTGCCGCGCCTGACCGACTACTTCGGCCTGCCCTACGCCTTCGGCAAGCTCGACCAGGTGGGGCTGCCGGACTTCGAGGCCGGGGCCATGGAGAACGCCGGTCTGGTCACCTACCGGGAGGTGGCGCTGCTGCTCGACCCCACCACCGCCTCGCTGCCCCAGCGCAAGCGGGTGGCCGAGGTGGTGACGCACGAGCTGGCCCACCAGTGGTTCGGCAACCTGGTGACCATGACCTGGTGGGACGACCTCTGGCTCAACGAGGCCTTCGCCACGTGGATGGCGGCGGTGGTGGTGGACCAGTGGCGCCCGGACTGGCGCGTCTGGCTGGAGTTCGGGCAGGGCAAGGCGGCGGCCCTGGGGCTCGACGCGCTGCGCTCCACGCACCCCATCCACGCCGAGGTGCGGACCGTGGCCGAGGCCACCGCGGCCTTCGACCTCATCACCTACGAGAAGGGCGGGGCGGTGCTCCGCATGATCGAGGGGTACCTGGGCGCCCAGGTCTTCCGTGACGGCATCCGGCGCTACATGCGGCGCCACGCCGGCGGCAGCGCGGTGGCCGACGACCTGTGGCGCGCGCTCGGCGAGGCCTCCGGCCAGCCGGTGCTGGCGCTGGCCCAGGCCTGGATCGGCCGCCCCGGCTTCCCGCTGGTGCGGGCCGCGCTCGACGGGGCCACCCTGCGGCTGACGCAGCGCCGCTTCTTCTCGCGGCCGGGGGACGACGACCCCGAGGCCCGCTGGCCGGTGCCGGTGGTGCTCCGCTACGCGGTGGGCGGCCTGGTGCGGGAGCGGCGGCTCCTCCTGGAGGGCGCCGGCGCCGAGGTGGCGCTCGAGGGTCCACCCGACTGGCTGGTGGTGAACGGCGGCTCCACCGGGGTCTACCGGGTGGCGCCCGACGCGGACATGCTGGCGGCCCTGCGCGCCCACCTCCCGGACCTCACGCCGGCCGAGCGGGTCGGCCTGCTCTCCGACGAGTGGGCGCTGGTCCGCTGCGGTGAGCGGCCGGTGGAGGCCTGGCTCGACCTGGCGGCCGCCTGCGGCGGCGAGACCGACCACGCGGTGCTCGACGAGCTGGTGGCGCGCCTCTCGGCGCTGGAGCACCGGCTGGTGGCCGACGCCGACAGGCCGCGCCTCCAGGCCTTCGTGCGCGACCTCCTGGGCGGCGCCTTCGCCCGGCTCGGCTGGGAGCCGGCGGCCGGAGAGGGGGACGAACCCAGGCTCACCCGCGCCGCGCTGGTGAGGGCGGTGGGGCTGGTGGCGCGCCACCCGGCGGCGGCCGTGGAGGCGGCCACCCGGCTCGACCGGTTCACCGCCGGTGACCGGGGGGCGCTCGAGCCGAACCTGCAGGACGCGGCGGTGGCCATGGCGGCCCGCGCCGGGGACGCCGCCCGCTTCGCCTCCTTCCAGGCCCTCTTCGCGCAGGAGGTCGAGCCGGCCTTCCGGCGGCGCTGGCTGCTGGCGCTGGCCGCCTTCGAGGACCAGGCGCTGGCGGCCCGCGCCGTCGACCTCGCCATGGGCGACGGGGTGCCGCTGCAGGACTGGGCCTCCTTCGCGGCCGGGCTGCTCTCCAACCGGACGGCGCGCGGGCCCTTCTGGTCGCGGCTGCGCGCCGAGTGGCCGGCCGTGGAGGCCAGACTGGCCAACGCCCCCATGCTGCTCAGGCGGGTGGTGGAGGCGGTGGCCTCGCTCACCGACGCGCAGCACCTGGAGGAGGCGCGCGCCTTCTTCGAGGCCAACCCGGTGGAGCCGGCCCGGGCCGCGGTGGAGCAGACGCTGGAGCGGCTCGCCGAGGAGGTGGCGCTGCGCCAGCGCTGCAGCGGCGCCATCGGCGCCTGGCTGGCCGGCCCGATCACCTCGCCGAGGAGCTGACCACGCATGGCCAAGAGCACCGTCAAGAAGAGCTTCTACGAAGGCGCCATGGAGACCTTCGATCGCGCCGCCGACCTCATCTCGCTCCACCCGCGCGTGCGGCTGGAGATCGAGGAGCCGGACTTCGAGCACATCTTCTACGTCACCATCGAGACCCGCGACCGGCTGGTGCCGCTCCAGGCCGACGAGGCGCAGGCCCAGCGGGATCTGCCGCCGTCCGGCGTCGAGGCGGGCGAGGCCCTCGAGCCGCTGGCCGACGGCAAGTTCATCCTGCACCGCCGCGCCCTGCTCGACGCCGACATCACCACCCGCCAGGGCGTCATCAACATCCCGGGCCGCGGCCTCTTCCGCATCGAGCGGGGCGGCCCCCGCAAGTTCAAGGCCTACCGGGTGCAGCACAACCAGGTGCGCGGCCCGTACAAGGGGGGCATCCGCTACCACAAGGACGCCTCGCTCGACCTCTTCAAGACGCTGGCGGCCGACATGACCTGGAAGACCGCCATCGCCGAGGTCCCGTTCGGCGGCGCCAAGGGCGGCATCCGCTTCGACCCGATGCTCTACTCGAGCGAGGAGATCGAGGCCATCACCACCCGCTACGTCTACAAGCTGAAGAACCTGATGGGCCCGTTCCTGGACATCCCGGCGCCCGACGTGGGGACCAACGGCCAGATCATGGCCTACATGATGCGCCAGTACACCGACGGGGAGCGGGAGCACCACGCCCTGCGCGGCGTGGTCACCGGCAAGGACGTCCGCATCGGCGGCTCCGAGGGGCGCCTCAAGGCCACCGGCCAGGGCGTGGTCTTCTGCATCGAGGAGTGGGCCCGCGAGCGGGGCTTCGCCGTCAAGGGGGCGCGGGTGCTGGTGCAGGGCTTCGGCAACGTGGGCTCGGCCACCGCCGAGATCCTGGCGGCGCAGGGGGCCCGCGTGGTGGCCGTCAACGACGCCTTCGGCACGGTGCACGCCGACGGGGGGCTGGACGTGCCGGCGCTGCAGCGGCACGTGCACGAGAACCCGGCCAACCTGAAGCGCACGGTGGCCGGCTTCCCGGGCGCGGCCGCCATCTCCAAGGCCGACTTCTGGGAGCTGGACGCCGACATCCTGGTGCCGGCCGCGCTGGGCGAGGAGATCGACGGGGAGGTGGCCGAGCGGCTCAAGGTGAGGCTGGTCGCCGAGGGGGCCAACGGCCCCACCACCCAGGAGGGCGACCGGGTGCTGCAGGCCCGCGCCATCGACGTCATCCCGGACATCATCTGCAACGCCGGCGGCGTCACCGTGAGCTACTACGAGTGGCTGCAGAACCAGAAGCTGGAGCGGTGGACCGAGGCCGACGTCAACCAGCGGCTGGAGCGCGCCATCAAGTCCAACTACGCCATCATCCGGGACGTGGCGCGTGACACGCCGCGCCGCACCCCGCTCCACAACTCGCGCCCCTTCTGCATCGGCAAGCCGGTGGACGTGCGCACCGCCGCCATGTGCCTGGCGCTGCGGCGCGTCGAGGCGCACTACCTGCTGGAGGGCTTCTCCCAGTAGCCGGCGCCGGCCGGGGCGCCCGGCCCGGGCCGGTCAGGCCGGGGCCACGGCGCGCTTCCCCGTGTACTCCCGGTGGAAGTCGCCGAGCCGCAGCACCACCCGCTCGATCTGCTCGACCGGCGGCAGGATGGTGGTGCGGAAGTGCCAGGTCCCCGGCGCCTGCCCGAAGCCCGACCCAGGCACCACGCAGATGCCGGTCTGCTCCAGCAGGGCCATGCAGTACTGCTCGTCGGTGATCCCGGGGGGCAGGGTGATGCGCGGGAAGGCGTACATGGCGCCGGCCACGGCGTTGCAGTGGATGCCCGGCACGGCGTTGAGCCCCTCCTCGAGGAGCCGGGCGCGCTTCGCCAGGCTGCCCAGGATCTCCTGTCTCTCGGCGAGCCAGCGGGCGTGCGACGGGCCGCCCGGCGCTGGCGGGCGCACCATCAGGTAGGTCACGATCTGCCCGGCGGTGTTGGCGCAGAGCGACACCGACTGGAGCTTGACGACCAGGTGCATCACGTCGGGGGCCAGGTTGCGGCACTCCACGTAGCCGCCGCGGTGGCCGCACTCGCCGAGCAGCCCCTTGGAGGTGGAGTGGAAGCTGAAGAGCGAGACCTGGCGCAGCCCCTTCCCCTCCAGCACGCCGGCGAAGGAGACGAAGCGGTCGCCGGGCCGGTAGACGTTCTCCTGGTAGACCTCGTCGGCCAGCACCGCGAGGTCGTTGGCCCTGGCGAAGTCGAGCACCATCGCCACCTCGGCCTGGCCCAGCACGGCGCCGGTGGGGTTGCCGGGGTTGATGACCACGATGGCGCGCGGGGTGACTCCACGCAGGCGCGCCTCGGCCATGGCCCGGTCCAGCTCCCCGCGGGTGAGCCGCCAGTCGTTGGCCTCGTCGAGCAGGTAGGGGACCTGGGAGCCGCCGTAGAGCGTGATGGTGGCCGAGTAGAGCGGGTACTGCGGGATGGGGATGAGCACCCCGTCCTGCGGCCCGGAGATGAGCAGGTTGAGGACCGCCTGGGCCGCCTTGGAGGCGCCGTCGGTGAGGTAGATGGCCTCCGGGTCGGCCGGGATGCCGTCGCGGGCCTGGATGAAGGCCGCCACGGCGTCGCGCACGAAGCGGAACCCCTTCGACTCGGTGTAGACGCCGAGGCCGTGGCGCGTGCCACGCTGGATCTCGCGGGCCACCTCGACGACGTCGGCGGGGAACACCGCCTGCTCGGCCAGGGCCGGGTACTCGGCCAGCGCCAGGGCCTGGCGGACCCAGGTGAGCGGCCGCTGGCCCAGCGACTGCGGGTTGCCGATGTTGCACCAGATGATCTCGCGCCCCTGCTGCTCCAGCTCCTGGGCGCGGGCCACGATGGGGCCGCGCACCGCGTACTGGGTCTCGCGGACGCCACGGCCGATGTTCTCGAGGCGGACTGACACGGGTGGTTGGCTCTCCGAAGGGATGGAGGGCGGAGCGTAGCAGACCTCGGCGGGGACCTCGACCCCGGCTGCGCGCCGGCCCCGGCCGAGACCCTACCCGGGCACCTGGTAGCAGACCGCCTCCTGGCGGACGCAGTCGGCGTTCAGCCAGAGCGTGCGGGCGCCGTGAGGTGGGAAGTCCACCACCCGCACCACCTCGGCCAGGCGGGCGTCGTCCGGCAGGAGCGACGCCAGCCGGTTGGGGGCGGCCCGCAGCCGCGCCTCGTCGAGGGCGTGGCCGGCCAGGTTCGGGAAGATGGCCAGGTAGAGCATGCTCTCCTCCACCAGGTCGTTGAAGAAGTGGGAGCCCAGCGAGACGTCCGGCACCACGTCGCCCAGCCGCATCACCTCGCAGAGGGCCGAGACGCGCTGGATCTCGGCGAAGGAGACCGGCACGCCGAGGGCCGGCGTGGTGGTGCCCCAGCGCCCCGGGCCGAGCAGCAGCACCTTCAGCGCCCCGGCCGCGTCGAGCGCGGTGAGCCGGCCGACCAGCCGTCCCACCTCGTGGCGGTCGCCGGTGGCCAGGCGGGCGTAGGCGTCGGGGTCGACGAAGATGACCCGGTCGATGGGCGTGTGGGCGCTCGGGCCCACGATGGGGCCGCGCGACCGGAGCAGCACGTCCGCCTCGGCGAGGCCGGCGGGGGCGGGCAGGATGGCGCCTCCCTCGCGGACCTGCAGCGGCCGGCACTGCACCAGGTTGAGCCGGAGCTCCCCTTCGCCCACGAAGTTGCCGGTGAACTCCACGTCCACCGGGTAGCGGTAGGCTTCGCGCAGGCGGGTGAGCAGCTCGCGAAGCCGCTCCACCAGCGGCGTGGACCAGAGGAGCTGGTCGAAGGTGAGCACCCAGCCCTGGTCGCGCGGCGTGCCGAAGAGGGCCATGGGCAGCCCGGGCGCCCGCGCCAGCACCTCGTCCAGCCGCAGCGACACCAGCCGGCGCGCCGCCAGGTCGAGCACGTCGACGCGGTGCTGGGCGTACTCGGTCTGCTCGTCGAGGCCGGACTCCGGGCGCAGGGTGGGGGCGTTGAGGGCCACGATGCGGGTGTAGTCGTCGTCGGCCCGGTCCACGGCGCGGGTGCCCAGGCCGAAGACCAGGCGCACCACGCCGGCCTGCGGGTCGATGCGGACGTTCCAGACGTAGGGGTTGTAGGAGAGGGCCACCCCGGCCACCTGCGGGAAGTACAGGCCGCCGCGCACCGCGCCGGAGACCCGCTGCACCAGCACCGCCATCTGCTCGTCGCGGTCCAGCAGGCCGCGCCGCTCGCGGTAGCGCAGCGCCTCCTCGCTCATGGAGGAGGCGTAGACCGTCTTCACCGCCGCCATGAACTCGGCCAGCCGCTCGTCGGGCGAGCCCTGGTTGGTGCAGAAGACGCTCTCGTACTTGCCGGTGAAGGCGTTGCCGAAGCCGTCCTCCAGCAGGCTGCTGGAGCGGACGATGATGGGCGACTGGCCGTAGTACTCCAGCATGGCCACGAACTGGCGCCGCACCGAGTCCGGGAACTGCCCCGCCAGCACCAGCCGGCGCGCCTCCTCGGCCCCCTCCAGGAAGGCCGCGCCGCGGCGCTGCTCCCGCCGGGCCCGCCAGCAGCCGCTGCGCACCAGGTAGGTGTAGAAGACGTCCGAGCCGATGAACCAGGAGTCGTGCGGCTCCAGCAGGCGGGCCCAGGCCGGGTCGGCGTTCACCAGGACGGCCCGCGCCACCAGCATGCCGGCCGCCTTGCCGCCCACCAGGCCGGTGCCCACCATGCGCCGGCGGATGGCCAGCAGGTCGTCGAGCAGCAGGTGCTGCGAGGCCAGCTCGGCGAAGCGCTCGTCGCGGGTCAGCAGCATGCCCAGGAGCTGCTGGAAGGCCTCGCGCTCCTCCTCCGGCCGGCGCCGCCCGGTCCGCACGCCGTCGCGCACCTCGCGCGCGGCCTGGATGCGCCGGTCCCACACGTCGGGGCGGCCCACCGCGTCGGCGCGCCGCTCGGCCGCCTCGGAGAGCGCCTCGGAGAGCTCGGCGCTCTCGGTGAGGGCCCGGAAGGCGCCGCCGCTCCAGGCGTGTGGCAGGTACATGGTGGGGGAGTGGCGCCCGTCCACCTTGAGCGGGTGCAGGAAGGTGTCGCGCCGCTGCCGGAAGACGTCGACCAGCAGCTGGGTGGTGCTGCGGATGGCGTCCACCGCCTCGCTGGAGTGCGACTCCCGCAGCAGGGCGAAGTAGGTCACCGTGTCGAGCTCGTACAGGTACGGGCAGGTGACCATGAAGAAGTTGCCCAGCATGAGGTCGCTGTACCAGCCGGCCGCCAGGTCGGAGAGGCAGTCGAAGACGTGGAAGGCGCCGCGCCCGGCCTCCTCGATGGCGGCGTGGATGGTGGCGGTGAAGCTCTCGAATCCGAGGGCCGGGGAGACCTGGTGCACCGTGACGCCCGGGCCGGGCGCCAGCAGCGGCGCGTGGCGGGCGAACCGGAAGTAGCTGACCCGCCGCCCCTCGGCCAGCGCGCGCGCCACGAAGGGCGTCACCAGCGGCCGGTAATCGTCCACCGCCTCGACCTGCCAGACCACGTTGTCGCCGGGCCGGAGCCCCTGCAGGACCTCGTCGAGGCCGGGGAGCCCGGTGCCGGGAGGAGGCGTGGCCGTGGTCACGCGGCGGGCTCGGCGCCGGGGCCCGGATTCTCACGGCGGAACGGCAGGTTGATTCTCCGGTCGGAGGCGATCATGCCTTGCGATGGTGCCTCGAACTCATGCACAGTGCACGCCTTTCGGGCAGAGGGATCGCGCCCACCAACCGAAACGGAGCCGTCATGACCACCAAGATGGACGAGAAGCTGGAGACGATTTACCAGGACGTGCTGAAGCGCAACCCCGGCGAGGTGGAGTTCCACCAGGCCGTGCGCGAGGTGCTCGAGACGCTCGGGCCGGTCCTCGCCAAGTACCCGGAGTTCCGGGAGCGCAAGATCATCGAGCGGCTCTGCGAGCCGGAGCGGCAGATCATCTTCCGCGTGCCCTGGCAGGACGACCGCGGCGAGGTGCAGATCAACCGCGGCTTCCGCGTGCAGTACAACAGCTCGCTCGGCCCGTACAAGGGCGGCCTGCGCTTCCACCCATCGGTCTACCTCGGCATCATCAAGTTCCTCGGCTTCGAGCAGATCTTCAAGAACGCCCTGACCGGCCTGCCCATCGGTGGCGGCAAGGGCGGCTCGGACTTCGACCCCAAGGGCAAGTCCGACAACGAGGTGATGCGCTTCTGCCAGAGCTTCATGACCGAGCTCGCGCGCCACATCGGGCCCAATACCGACGTTCCCGCGGGGGACATCGGTGTCGGAGGCCGTGAGATCGGCTATCTCTTCGGCCAGTACAAGCGCCTGCGCAACGAGTTCACCGGCGTTCTGACCGGCAAGGGCCTCAACTGGGGAGGCTCGCTCATCCGGCCGGAGGCGACGGGCTACGGTGCCGTCTACTTCGCCGCCGAGATGCTCGCGACTCGAAACGAGACCTTCGAAGGCAAGGTCTGCCTCGTGTCGGGCTCCGGCAACGTGGTCGATCCGAAATGAGCGAGCGGCGGTCCGCGCTGAGGCTTGCACTGCTGGCGCTGCTGACGGCGGCGTCGGTTGGGGCGGGCGCGCAGCCGCCCGCCATCCCGAGCGGTCCGCTCACCCTCGAGGCGCTGATGCAACGGATGGCCTCGACCACGGGTGTGCGCGCAGAATTTCGCGAGGAGAAGATCCTGGCGCTGCTCGAGGCGCCGCTGGTGAGCGAGGGAACGCTCTACTTCATTCCGCCGTCCCGGATGGCGCGCATCACCTCGCATCCGGGAGCGTCGACGCTGGTGATCGACGGCGGGGCCCTGTCGTACACGGACGAAGCCGGCGCGAGTGACGTGGATCTCTCGGGCAACCGGGTCGCCCGCAGCGTGGTCGAGAATTTCGTGGTGTTGTTCGGCGGTGATCTCGCGGCGCTGCGGGAGCGCTACCAGGTGGGCTTCGACGCTGAGGGCACGCGCTGGCGCATGCAGCTGCTGCCAAAGGCGGCGCCGCTTTCGCAGTTCATCGCCTCGGTCGAGTTGCGAGGGGACGGCCCGGCGATGCAGGAAATGGTGATCCGCGAGGTGGATGGCGACCGCACCACCACCCGGTTCCGGCGAGTCGAGACGGACACGCACTTCACTCCCGAGGAGCTCGACAGGCTGTTTCCGACGGGTCGGATCGCCCCGGCTCCGTGAGTCCCCGCCGCTCGATCCTGATGCTCGTCGCGGTGCTCGGCGGTCTCACGATCGCGGTGGCGACGCGCCTCAGCTTCGGCACCGACATCACGAACCTGATGCCCGAGGGCCGAGCCGGCTCGCTCGCCGACGTCGCGCGGCGCCTCACCGAGAGCGACCTCGCGCGCAGCATGGTGTTGAACGTGGGCGGCACGGATACCGCCACCGCGGTCGCAGCCGCTCGTGCGCTCGCAGCGGCGATCGCGGTGCACCCGGAGGTGGCGTGGCTGCGGACCGGCGTCGACGACCGGGAGGTGGAGGCGATCTACGAGCTCTACTTTCCCCGGCGCTACTACTTCCTGGCGTCCGACCCCGATCGGATCGCGGAGCTCACGACCGACGCCGCCCTGCGCGCCCAGGCCGAGCGCGCGAGGCGAGACCTGGCGCTTCCCACCGCGTCGCTCGGCAAACGCCTGGTGGCCTCCGATCCGATCGGGAGCTTTCGGGCGATCCTCGGGCGCATCTCGGGCCAGCAGCCCGCCCTGGATCTGGTGGACGGCCAGTTCGTCACGCGCGACGGCCGCTTCGGCGTGGTCTTCCTGGGGACCCGGGCGCCCGCTTTCGATGGCGCGCGCCAGAAGGCTTTGCTCGCGGATCTGGCCGCGGCGTTCGCGCGGGTGAACGAGAGCTTTGGCGGGGCGCTGGTGCTGGAGTGGAGCGGCGCCAACGTCTTCGCCGTCTCGACCGAGCGAAGCATCCGCAGCGACGTCAACTTCGTGACGGCCGTCTCGATCGTCTCGGTGTTCGTGTGCCTCCAGCTGTTCCTCGGCTCCTGGCGGAACCTGCTGCTGATGGGTCTGCCCATGCTCGGGGGGCTGCTGGCGGCGACGGGCCTCGGCCTCTTGGTGTTCGGGCAGCTCGATGGCCTGACGCTCGGGTTCGGCGCGGCGCTGATCGGCGTCGTGATCGACTACCCGACGCATCTGCTGTGTCATCTCTGCTTCTCACCGCATCGCGCGGATCCTCGTCTCGTGCTGCGCCGGGTCTCCCCCTCGATCGCGCTCGGCGGGCTCACGACGATCGCGAGCTTCGCGGGCCTGGGGCTGACTTCCTTTCCCGGATTCCGGGAGCTCGCGTTCTTCTCCGCCGTGGGGGTGGGCGTGGCCCTGGCAATCACGCTCTGGGTGCTTCCGCCGCTGGTCGTCCCGGTCGCGCGCGTGCCGCTGGCCTCGCGCGTCCTCTCGGACGGGCTCGGGCGCGCGGTGCTCGCCCTGGCGCCGCGGCGCAAGGCGATGGCGGCGCTAGCGCTGGGCCTGGTCGCGCTCTCCGCTCCGCTGCTTCCGCGGCTCGTCTGGGTCGACGACATGAGCAAGCTCTGGCGCATGGATCCGGACGTGGTGCAGGAGGACCTCCGGGTCCGCGAACGCGTGTCGCAATTCGAGACCGGACGCCTCGTGATCGGTGTCGCCCCCGACCGCGATCAGGCCATCGCGCTCGGCGAGGCCGTGCAGGCACGGCTCGCGCCGCTCGTCTCGACGGGGGAACTCGGCGGCGTTCGCTCCCTGCACACCTTTTTATGGCCCGAGAGCCGGCAGCGTGAGAACCTCGCGGCGCTGCGGGCGGACGCGGAGCTGCCGGCGCGGCTGCGGGCCGCCTATCAGGCGGCGGGCTTCCGCGCCGACGCCTTCGCCGGCTTCGAGCGCGGGCTCGCGCAAGAGCCGCCGCCCCCGCTCCGCTTCGAGGACCTCGCGGATTCTCCCCTGGCGGATCTAGTGCGCCCGCTGCTCGCCGATTTCGGAGGCGAGTTCGCGGTCAACACGTACCTGCAGGGGCTGGAGTCGCCGGAGGCGGTGCGCCGCGCGATCGAGGGTCTGCCGGGCGTGCACTTCTTCGACCAGGGTCAATTCCTGAACGAGGTGTACGCCGAGTTCCGGGCCACGACCGTGAGGCAGATCTTCACGGGCAATCTGCTGGTGATCGGGCTGCTGCTGCTGCGCTATCGGCGCCTGCGGCCCGCGGTGGCGGCGTTCCTGCCATCGCTCCTAGTCACGTTGATTTTGCTCGGCAGCTTCGCGGCGCTGGGCGTCGAAACCAATCTCCTGCACGTCGTGGGCCTCGTAATGGTGCTCGGCATGGGCGTGGACTACGGGGTCTTCGTGGTGGACAGCGCCTCGGACCCCGAGGAGATGGGGACCACCATGCTGAGTACCTTTCTCGGAAGCATCACGACGGTGTTCACCTTCGGCGTCCTCGCGCTCTCGCAGCATCCGGCCCTGCGAGCGCTCGGCGTGACGATCGGGGCAGGCATCCTGCTGGCCTTCCTGCTGGCGCCGCTCTCGCTGCTGGTGCTGCGAGAGCGAGCGGGGGCCGAGGTTGGCTAGGGCACAGGGCGCCGCGGGGCTGTGTCTGGCGTGGCAGCTCGCGTCGATGGGATGCGCGTCGCTGGGCCTCGGCCTCGCCGGTGCGCTGCCCGATGGCGGACGCGAGTGTCCGGGGCGGCTGGTGCCGACCCAGGAGATCGAGGGCGATTTCCGGATCCGCCAGCGGGTGCGCGTGCTGGGAGAGGACCTCGACTGGCGGCTCGAGTTGATCGCGCAGAAGCGCGGGGACGAGCTGGTGCTGATCGGGCTGGACGCCTTCGGAGCGAAGGCGTTCGTGGTGACGCAGCGCGGGACCGAGGTCTCGGTCGAGCGGCCCCGCGGTCGTCTACCGCTGCCACCCACGCAACTGCTCTTTGATTTTCATCGCGCGCGGCTGACTCCGGAGGGCGCGCCGGCCGAGCCGGGCGTGACGCTCGAGCGCCCGAGCCGCGACGAGGTGACGATCGATCACGCGCGCTGTGGCTACCGCATCCGCCTGGTGACTTTCGAGCAGACGCCGCTCCCGCCCCGGGGCGAGACAGGCCCTTGAACTCAGGCAAGCGAAGCGCGGCAAGCGAAGCGCGCAGCGAGCCGCAGGCGAGCGGAGTTCATTCAGGCCAGCCGCAGGCGAGCCGAGTTCATTCCGCCCGAAAACCTTCCTCCAGATCGCGCGCCGGATGATGGAGCGTCGCGACTCTCTTGCAATCTCCGGGCACTTCTGGGAGTTTCTGGTCTTGGGGGTCGCGCGTGCTCGGAGAGCCGACTATCGATCCGACGCCGCCGAGCTGGCTCGAGATCGAGCTGCCGTCGGCCTGGCCGGACTCGCTGCGGATGTGGCGGCCGGCGGATGCATGGCGGCTCACTCGCAAGGTCGTGCTGCGGCGACTCGATCCCGTGACGCTGCCGCCGGGCCTGCCGCTCAACGTCGACCTCCCGAAGTACCTGCTCCAGGAATTCCATAATCTTCCCAACGGCAACTACTCGCGGATCGTCACCGAAGGTTACAGCACG
>JANNKC010000369.1:0-9435 GCA_031396105.1 Anaeromyxobacter sp. | reverse complement strand
CAGGCGGCCCCGGCGCTCGGCGCGCAGCTGGAGCGCGAGAGCGCCGCCAACGGCCTCGCGCTGAAGCAGCCCGGGCGGGAGGTGGTGGTCCAGCTCTGGGAGAAGGCGCTGCCCTACGAGGAGTTCTCCTCCTTCTACGCGTCGACGCTGGCCAAGGGGCTCTCGGGCGCCGAGCTCACCGAGGTGGCCGCCTTCCACCGCTCCGCCGCGGGCCGCAAGTTCGTCTCGCTCCAGCGACGGATCGAGGCAGACGCCCAGGGCTGGATCCGGGAGCGGCTGCCGCGCCTCGGAGCGGTGCTCAACCAGCACAAGGCCGAGCACGTCTCACCGGAGCGAGCCCCAGAGCCCCGCCGGTAGAAGAGACCAGGTCGCGCCGGCGTTGCTGGGACGTCCAAGGAGTCCAGCCACCGCTCCCGAGACGACCCGAGCGCGCGCCCCCTGAACAAGTGAGACCCGAAATATTTGGGCTTCAACTGTTCGGTTCCTGGCCTCCCGCCGACGGGCCATTCACTCCAGGTGAACCAGGCTCGTCGAGGCCCTGGCCAGGCGCTGTGCGGCTGCGGGGGCGCGGCGAACTGCCGCGGCATTCTTGAGCAAGCGCCCAGGGTTGAACGCGGACGCAGCGGCGAGCCGGCCCGCTTGTACCGAAGACACGGGACACGGCGCGACGCGCGGCACCGACGCCGCGGCAGGTCCAGAGTTCCAGTGTCGCTGTTTCATTTGATTACAAACGTTTGTTGTCAACCTATCAGGGCAGATTGCCGCAGGTGGTTCGGATGCGCACCAGTTCAACTCCGAGGTGATGCGGGGACCCGCTGCGCCAGGGTCGAGAATGGAAGCACCGGTGGGGTGCTTCTGCTTCTCGGGGTCTCGGTGATCACCCAGTGACCAGACGTGAGGGCGCCATGAGAATCCGTCGCAATACGTCCGCAGGGCCCGAAGCTTGCCTGAAGCGCACCCTCGCCCGCCTGTGGATGGCGGCTCTCCCCGCGCTGGCGGTGCTGGCGCCGGCCCACGCCTCGGCGGCGGTCACGTGCCAGCGCACCATCACCGCCAACGTGGTCGCCTTCGACTCGCCGATCCTCTTCAACCGGATTGGCGCGCAGAACCCCAACTGGATCATCTACGCCCTGTCCCACGACGTGGTGCCGGTCGCCTCCACCGATCCCACCGCGCCGGCCTTCTGCGCCACCGTGGCGCCCGGCGTGCTGACGCCCGGCTGCGTCCGCTTGCGCGACGACAAGCGGCCCAGGCCCATCGCCCTCCGCGTGGCGGCCGGTGACTGCCTCGACGTGCGCTTCACCAACCTCCTGGCGCCCAACGCCAACCCCAACAACGCCATCAACCCGGCCAACCCGGCCCTCCAGATCGACGACCAGGTGGCCGAGCGGCGCGCCGGCTTCCATCCCCAGGGGCTCGAGCTGCGCGGCACCATCGCCAGCGACGGCTCCAACGTGGGCAACAACGGCTCGAGCCTGACCGCCGTGGGCGGGACCACCGTCTACAGGTTCTACGCCCCCAAGGAGGGCGCGTTCCTCGTCACCAACCCCGGCGCGACCTTCGGCGGCGACGCCTCGGCCGGCAACGCCGGCAGCGGCATGTTCGGCATCATGGTGGTCGAGCCCCCCGGCGCCAACTTCTACCGCGGCCAGCTCACCGAGGAGGAGCTCCGGCTCGCCACCACCGGCCGGACCCCCAGCGGCCACCCCATCCTGGACTACGAGGCGCGCTACCCCAGCGTCGCGCCCTGGAGCACCGAGGGCAAGGCCGGCAAGCCCATCCTCAACATGCTGGACGGAACGACGCTCTGGCACACCGACATCAACGCCATCATCGTGGGCCCGGCCCTGGGCGGGAAGTTCCCGCCCGCCACCTACCCGCTCGAGAGCGTCGGCAAGATCAACCCCGCCTACCCGAACCGGCTCGAGCCGTTCCGCGAGTTCGTCTCGGTGTTCCACGACGAGAACTCGGTGGGCCAGGCCTTCCCCGGCTTCTACCTGCACCCGGTGACCAACTGGACCCTCCACGGCGTGCGCGACACCTTCATGATCAACTATGGGTCGGGCGGCATCGGCAGCGAGATCATCGCCAACCGGCTGGGCGTCGGCCCGATGCACGACTGCCTCGACTGCTCCTACGAGGAGTTCTTCCTCACCTCCTACACCGTGGGCGATCCAGCCATGCTGGTGGACGTGCCCGCCAACATCGGCCTGGAGAACGCCGGTCCGGCCACGGCGCCGGCGCCGGGCGCCACCGGCCCGAAGGCCACCAGGGCCTTCTACCCGGACGACCCGGCCAACGTGCACCACAGCTACACCGGGGACTTCGCGAAGTTCCGGAACGTGCACGCCGGCAAGGAGCACCACATCTTCCACCTGCACAACCACCAGTGGCTCTTCAGCCCGAACGACGACAACTCCAACTACATCGACGCCGAGGCGCTCGGGCCGGGCTCCGGGTACACCTACGAGATCACCAACGGCGGCTCGGGCAACCGCAACAAGACGGCCGGCGACGCCATCTTCCACTGCCACTTCTACCCGCACTTCGCGCAGGGCATGTGGTACATGTGGCGCCTCCACGACGTGTTCGAGGCCGGGACGGCCCTCGCGGCGAGCGACACGGCCTGCCCGGCCGGCGTGGACGGCAACTGCCACTCCGCCCCCTTCGCCTTGAAGGACGGCACGCCGGCGCCCGGCGCCCGCGCCCTGCCGGATCCCGAGATCGTGGCCGGCACCCCCATCCCGGCCCTGGTGCCGCTGCCCGGCAAGCCGCTCCCGCCCATGCCCGGCAAGGTCACCGTGGCCGCCAACGCCTTCACCACCACGGCGTCGCTCTTCCACGCCACCAGCCCCGGCGCCGTCGTGCCGGTCGGCAGCGTCGCGGTGGTGGACCGCACCGACACCGATCCTGACTGCGTCGCCAGCTCGCCCCTGCCCAAGTGCGACCCCGCCCTCAACCCGGGCGGCCTCAAGAACCCGGGCTACCCGTTCTGGGTGGCCGGTATCGAGGACGCGGTGGGTCAGCGCCCGCCCACGCCGCCCATGGACATGGATCCCGCGGCCGGCGGCCACGACGGCGGCCTGCCACGCCACGCGCTGCAGGGCTACTCCGCGGGCGGCACCACGCTGGTCAACAACGTGAGCCGGCTCGACTTCACCAAGGTGATGAAGAAGGCCAGGCCGGTCTATTACCCGGAGGGCGGCACCGACGTGGAGAAGGTCGCCATGGCCTTCCACGCCCAGCGCCGGCACCCGGGCCCGACCCTCAGCCTCGACGGGACGCCGCCAGGCACCGGTGACTTCATCCTGAACGGCGTCAAGCCGGTCCCCGGCGCGCCCTTCCAGGACCCCTGCGTCGACGACAACGGCACGCCGCTGGCCGAAGGGCAGACCTGGACCACCACCGGCGGCGCCACCGCCAGCGGCAACTTCCGCACCTCCGACGGCGGCACCGGCTTCACCGGAGCCGGCCTGAAGCGCGCCTACAAGGGCGCCGACATGCAGTTCGACGCGGTGCTCAACAAGGCCGGCTACCACTACCCGCAGCAGCGCATCATCGCGCTGTGGGAGGACGTCATGCCGACCATCCTGAAGACGCGTCCGCCCGAGCCGCTGGTCATGCGGAACAACAGCCTCGACTGCACCATGTTCAGCCACACCAACCTGGTGCCCGAGGTGTTCGAGCTCGACGACTACCAGGTCCGCACCCCCACCGACATCATCGGCCAGCACATCCACCTGCCGAAGTGGGACCTGACCACCGCCGACGGCTCGGCCAACGGCTGGAACTACGAGGACGGCACGCTCTCGCCCGGCGCGGTGCGCGAGCGGATCGAGGCCATCAACCTGTTCAACGAGGAGGAGGTCCTGGCCGGCCGGCCGGCCATCGGCCCGGTCCTGGAGCCCCAGCCGCACCCCTACTTCGGCCAGTTCAACAACCCCGAGTGGCTCGGCGCCCGCACCACGCTGCAGCGCTGGTTCTTCGACCCGCTCCTCAACGCGGAGAACGTCGATCGCGGCCTCGGCATCATCTTCAGCCACGATCACTACGGCCCGTCGACCCACCAGCAGATCGGCCTCTATTCCACCGTGCTGGTGGAGCCGGCCGGCTCGACCTGGGTCCACAACGAGACGGGCGTGCCGCTGCACACCCGTGGCGACGGCGGCCCGACCTCCTGGCAGGCGGCCATCCTGACCGGCGACCTGGACGGGGACGGCCAGAACGACAGCTTCCGCGAGTTCTACTTCGAGTTCTCCGACTTCCAGCACGCCTACCTGCCCGGCGTCTACGTCGGCCGCGGCCAGTTCGGCGAGCTTCTCGGGACGCACGTCACCGACGCGACCGGCGTCGTCGCCCCCCCGGCGGCCCTCGGTCCAAACACCTTCCGGTCGGCCATCAACCCGGGCTTCCGCCAGGAGGTGTCGGCGGCCGGCGCCTTCCCCGACATCTCGCTCTTCCCGCCGTTCTGCCCGGGCGGCGTGCCGCGCCCGTGCCCGGAGGCCATCACCGCCGACGACTCCGGCATGCTGGTGGTCAACTACCGCAACGAGCCGGTGGGCCTGCGCGTCTATGACCCGGCGGCGCTCGGTCCGGACGGCAAGCCCGGCCGGCAGGCGGCCGGCAAGGCCGGCGACCTGGCCTACGCCCTGCAGAGCCGCACCGACCGCAAGATCGCCGCGATGAACGTCCAGCCGACCGCGGCCACCAGGCTGGCCGGCTTCCCGCCGCAGGCCAGCCCCACCGGCACCCGGTTCCCGCCGCCCATCAACGCGGGTGGCGTGCTTCCGGGCGACCCCTTCACGCCCATGCCCCGCGCCTACTTCGGCGATCGGCTGCGCGTGAAGATCCAGGCCGGCGGCCAGGAGCACTCGCACGCCGCCAGCATCCACGGCATGAAGTGGCTCCAGGGCGGCTCCGGCTTCGGCTTCTCCCCGGACTCCGGCTGGCGCAACTCGCAGCACAGCGGCATCTCGGAGCAGTTCACCCTGGCCACGCCGGCCGCGCCGCTGCTGGGCCTCCAGGCGCTGCGCCAGCGGGCCGACTACCTCTACACGCTCAATTCCGGCCACGACGGCTGGTGGAGCGGGACCTGGGGCATCGTCCGCACCTACGGGCAGAACCAGGCCAACCTCTTCCGGCTGCCCAACACCCCGAACCAGCTGACGCTCAACCTGACCAACTTCTTCTCGTTCGCCGGCGTCTGCCCCGTCAGCGCGCCCAACCGGAGCTACGACATCTCGGCGGTGCTCGCCAATGCGGTGCTCCCGAACGCGCTCGGCGTCACCATCGTCCCGGCCGATCGGTCGGGCACCGGCCACGTGGGCGCCCCGCTCAACACCGCCGGCGGCACGCTGGTCTACAACCCGCTCCCCATCCAGGTGCGCTCCCCGGTCCTCGACGCGGCCGGTGACGCCGTCCTCGACGCCAACGGCCTGCCGACCTTCACGAACGTCGCCCAGGGCCCGCTCCACGACCCGACCGGCATGATGTACGTCCGCACGTCCGACCTGGAGGCCGTCAACCCGGCCAGCGCCGGCTGCTTCCGCACCAACATCCTGGGGCAGAGGATCTTCGACGCCAACCTCTCCACCTGCGCCGTCCGGCTCAAGGCGACCGCGCCGGTGGAGCCCATCGTCCTGCGCGCCGCGGCGGGCGAGTGCGTCTCCGTCGTCCTGCGCAACCGGCTGCCGGCCTCGGCGCCCGACCTGGGCGGCTACACCGAGTACCTCCGGGTCGTCCCACGCGACCGCAACGGCGCGGCGGGGGTGACCAATTTCAACTCCAACCTGATCGCACCGTCGAGCCAGGTCGGCCTGCACACCCAGCTGGTGGCCTTCGACGTCACCACCGACGACGGCGCACCGGTCGGCGAGAACCCCGAGGGTCCGTCCCTGGTGGGCCCTGGTCAGGTCGGCCTCAAGCGCTTCTACGCCGGCGACCTCTCGCTCGCCCCCAACGGCGCCGGGAAGTTCAAGCTCGTCGCCACGCCCATCGAGTTCGGCGGCGCCAACATCGGCCCGGCCGACAAGCTGAAGCAGGCCGGCAAGGGGCTGGTCGGCGCCCTGGTCATCGAGCCGCCCGGCTCGAGCTGGTCCGAGACGGATCAGGCGCTGGATCGCCAGCAGCTTGGCACCGGGACGCGGCTCACCCGCGCCTCCGCCACGGTCAACGGCACGACCCGGTCGTTCGCCCACATGATCCAGAAGGGTCAGACGCACCGCTACAAGAGCGGCGCGCCGGTCCCGAACCTCGCGGCCGAGGGCGGCACCATCCCGGAGGACTCGGAGGACGCAGGCCAGGTGTCGATCAACTACGGCACCGAGCCGCTCTGGTTCCGCTTCGGCCTGGCGCCCAACAGCCCCTTCGGCAAGGCCGGCTTCGGCGGCATCCCCAACGCGGGCGACGCCTACGCCAACAGCCTGACGGGTCGGGATCCGGCCACGCCGGTCTTCACCGCGGCGCCAGGCCAGCAGGTCAAGCTGCGCCTGCTCAACCCGAGCGGCGTGGGACGCGGCTCGATCATGATGCTCCACGGCCACGTCTGGCAGCGGTCGCCCTACATCTGCCCAGGTGACGACCAGTACGGCCTCGTCGGAGCCTGCAAGCCGACCGGCTTCTTCCCGTCCCTGCCGGGCTTCTCCGTGGGCTCGCGGGCCATCGGCGACAGTCCGCTCTCCTTCTACCTGGGCGCGCAGGATCAGGTGGTCCCGATGTCCCACTTCGAGGTGTTCCTGCGCAGCGCGGGCGGCTCGGAGCCGGTCCCGGGCGACTACCTCTTCCGGGACGTCGGGTCCTTCGGCAACACCGGAGGTATCTGGAGCCTCATGCGGGTCAGGTAGTCGAGTGGCCGCTGCGCGGTCGTCGTCTTAGAGCGATGGATGCGGCCGGTCTGGCCGCATCCATCGCCGTTCCAGGGGGACCACCTCGTGACCGCACCTCGCCGTGCACTTCCAGTGCCCCTTCTCCTCGCAGCGCTGCCGGCGCTGCTCCTGGCGGGCGCCGCCGCCGCGCAACCGGCCACGCCTCCCGCGGCGCCACCCATCCCGGCCGCCGGGCTCTCGTCCTCCCTGCCCCCCTCGGCGTCGAGCGCGCCGTCCACCACGCCCGGGCCGCCTGGCGCCGACCGGCTGGTCAAGGACGGCGTGGTGGTGGAGTTCAGCTTCACCTCGACCGAGGGCGGCGCGGCGCCACTCGAAGGCGAGGAGGCCGAGATCCGCTTCCGGATCACCGACGCCGGCAGCGGCGAGCCCATCCGCGGCCTCTCGCCGGGGGTCTGGATGGACGTGGCCGGGGGCCTCTCGGGCGGAGCCGGTGGCCTCATGGAGTGCAAGGAGAAGGTCGCCCTCTACCTGAAGGGGCTGGTGGGGATCCGGCCGGTGCTCGACCTCAACGGCTACTTCCTGCTCGTGCTGAACCAGGATCCGAGCGTGGCGGTCATCGACCCGGTCGTCAGCATGACCGGGAAGACCAGCCTCTTCGCCACGGTGCTCCTGCCCCGCCCCGGGGCCGACTGGGTGAAGGCTCCCAGCGAGAAGCGGCTCTTCATCTCCATGCCGCTCGTCGACCAGGTGGCGGTGGTGGACACCGAGAGCTTCCGGCTCGCCTCGACGGTGCCGGCCGGCGACGTGCCGACGCGCCTGGCGCTCTCCCCGAGCGGGCGGACGCTCTGGGTCGGCAACGACTCGCGCGCGGCGGGCCAGAGCGGGGTCACCGTGCTCGACGCCGAGACGTTGAAGCCGCTGGCCACCATCCCGACCGGGGCCGGGCACCACGAGATCGCGTTCTCCGGCGACGACCGGTACGCCTTCGTCACCAACCGCGCCGCCGGCACCGTCAGCGTCATCGACGCGGCCAGGCTGGCGAAGGTGAAGGACCTGGCCGTGGGCCCGACGCCCATCTCGATCGCCTGGTCGGGCCTGTCGCAGCGGATCTACGTGGCCGAGGCCAAGGACGGGCGCATCGCCGCCATCGACCCGGCCACCCTGGAGGTCGCGTCGCGAATCAGGGCCAGGCCGGGCCTGGGCCCGCTGCGCTTCAGCCAGGATGGGCGCTGGGGCTTCGTGGTGAACTCGGTCGAGCACGTGATCCACGTGGTGGACGCCTCGCAGGACCGGCTGGCGCACGACATCCGGGTGGCGGGCAAGCCCTACCAGCTGGCCATCACGCGCGCCTTCGCCTACGTGCGGCTCATCGACTCGGAGAAGGTCCAGATGATCAACCTCCTCTCGCTCGGCAAGAAGGAGGCGCCCATCGTGACGACCTTCGCGGCCGGCGAGCGGGCCCCCCAGGCCGCCGGCGAGCTCTCCCTGGCCGACGCCATCACGCCGGCCGCCACCGACGCGGCGGTCTTCATCAACAGCCCGTCGGAAGGGCTGACCTTCTTCTACATGGAGGGCATGAACGCCCCCATGGGGAGCTTCTCGAGCTACGGCCACCGGACCCGGGCCGTGACCGTGGTCGACCGCAGCGTGAAGGAGCTCGCGCCGGGCGTCTACGGCGGCACGGTGCGGATACCGGCCGCGGCGAAGTACGACGTGGCCTTCCTCCTCGACAACCCGCGCGTCCTCCACTGCTTCCCGGCCGAGGCGCTGGAGAACCCGGCGCTGGCGACGAAGGCGAACGCGCTCCAGGTCGAGTACCTGGGGACGCCGCAGTCCCTCCCGCTCGGCACGCCGCTCGACCTCCGCCTCCGGCTCACCGACGGCAAGGGCAAGCCCAGGGCCGGCGTGCGCGACGTGCTGGTCACCTACTACAAGCCGCCAGGCTACGGCCGGGTGCAGGTGACGGCGCGCGACGCGGGCGAGGGCGTCTACGAGGCGAGGCTGACGCCGCCGCTGGCGGGCGCCTGGTACGTGCAGGTGACGGTGCCCTCGCTGAACGGGAGTCCGGACGAGATCCCGTTCCGCTCCTTCCTGGTGACCGGCCAGGCCGCCGCCACCGGCGCGCCCGCCCGGTGAGCCGTGCGCTCGACGCCATGCCGCCGCGCCTGCGCCGCCTGCCGCCCGTCGTCGCCGCCCTCTCGCTGCTCGGCCTGGCCCTGCCCGCCGCCGCCCAGGACTACGGGACGGCGGCCCGGGTCAACGGCGTGGCCATCTCCAGCGAGCGGCTGACCCGCTTCTTCGAGGAGTACCTCGGCGATCGCGGCCGCAGCATGGCGGCCATCCGGAGCCCGACCGCCTTCAAGGAGCTGAAGCGCCAGGCGCTCGACCAGCTCATCGATCAGGAGCTGCTCTGGCAGGAGGCCCAGCGGAAGAAGCTGCTGGCCCCGGCCAAGGAGGTGGACGCCGCCGTGCGCCAGTTCCGGGCGCAGTTCCCCGACGACCGCCGGCGGCAGCTGGCGCTGGAGCGGGGCGGCTTCACCGACGAGTCCTACCCGGGCTGGGTGCGGCAGCAGCTGTCGGTCGCCCGGCTGGTGGAGAAGGAGATCGCGCC
>JANNKC010000034.1:0-18889 GCA_031396105.1 Anaeromyxobacter sp. | reverse complement strand
AGTCCTGCGCCATGCCGCGCTTCAGGAGCGCGTTCCAGGCCCGCTTGTCGCGGAAGGCCTCCTTGGCGCGGCGAAGGCCGGCCAGCATGGCGCGCGGGTCGTAGTCGTCGAAGACGAAGCCGGTGCCCTCCTTCCCGCCGTCGTCGTCCTGCACCGTGTCGGCCAGGCCGCCCACCCGGCGCACCACCGGCACGGTGCCGTAGCGGAGCGAGTAGAGCTGGTTCAGGCCGCAGGGCTCGAAGCGGCTCGGCATGAGGAAGATGTCGGCGCCGGCCTCGATGCGGTGGGCCAGCCCCTCGTCGAAGCCGATGCGCGCCGCCAGGCGGTGCGGGTGCTGCCGCGCGGCGTGGACGAAGGCCTCCTCCCAGTCGCGCCGCCCGCTGCCCAGCAGCACGAGCTGCAGCTCTCGCCGCAGGAGCTCCGGCAGCGCCGCCAGGACCAGGTCCACGCCCTTCTGGTCCGCCAGCCGGCCCACCATGGCCACCAGCGGCAGGTCGGCCCGCGCCGGCAGCCCCAGCTCCTCCTGCAGGGCCTTCTTGCAGACGTGCTTGCCGGCCAGCTGGTGCACGTCGAAGTGGGCCGGCAGGTGCTGGTCGGTCGAGGGGTCCCACTCGTGGTGGTCGATGCCGTTCAGGATGCCGGTCAGGTCGCGCCGCCGGTGGCGCAGGAGGCCGTCCAGCCCCTCGCCCCCCTCCGGCGTGCAGATCTCCCGGGCGTAGCTGGGCGAGACGGTGGTGATGGCGTCGGAGAAGACCAGGCCGGCCTTCAGGAAGTTGAGCCGGTCGTGGAACTCCATGGCGTCGAAGCGGAAGACCTCCCAGGGCAGCCCGAGCGCCGGCAGGACCTCCTTCCGGAAGACGCCCTGGTAGGACAGGTTGTGGATGGTGAAGACCGAGCGGGTGGCCTGGAGCACCGGGTCCAGGGCGTGCTCGTGGCGCAGCAGCCAGGCGGCCAGGCCGGTCTGCCAGTCGTTGAGGTGCAGGACGCGGGGCCGCAGGCCGAAGGCGGCCGGCACCTCCAGCGCGGCCCGGCACAGGTAGGCGAAGCGCTCGGCGTTGTCGCCGAACTCGTGCTGGTGGTCGCCGTAGAGGCCGCGGCGCGAGCCGAAGTAGTGCTCGTGCTCCACCAGGTAGTGGGAGAGCCCGCCCTGCCGCTTGACGAAGAGGGTGGTCTGCTCGCCGCGCACCCGGATGGCGCGGCGGAGCGGCTGGAAGCCGTGGCGGGCCGGGTCGATGACCCCGTAGCGCGGCGAGACCACCGAGACGGCGTGGCCTCGCGCCGCCAGCGCCGCCGGGAGCGCCGCGGCCACGTCCCCCAGCCCACCGGACTTGGAGAACGGCGCCACCTCCGAGGCGACGAAGAGGAGCTCCATCCAGTTCCTAGGCGACCACCTTGCGGAGGAACTCGGCCGCCTCCTCGGGCGGGACCGGGTTGATGTGGAACCCGGAGCCCCACTCGAAGCCGGCCACCTGCGTCAGCGCCGGCATGACCTCGATGTGCCAGTGGTAGCTCGGCGTGGGCAGGTCGCGCAGCGGATTGGAGTGGATGATGAAGTTGTAGGACGGGTCGCCCAGCGCGGCGGACATGCGCCGCAGCGTGGTGCGCAGCGCCTGGGCGCACTGCCCCAGCCGCTCCTTGGGCTCCGCCTCGTAGTTGGACTCGTGCCGCTTGGGCATGATCCAGGTCTCGAAGGGGCTGCGGGGCGCCCAGGGCGAGAAGACCAGGAACTCCTCGTTCTCGAAGACCAGGCGGGAGCGGTCCTTGCGCTCCTGGGCCACCACGTCGCAGAAGATGCAGCGCTCGCGGTGCTCGAAGTGGCGGCGCGCGCCGTCGATCTCGTCCTGCACCTGGCGCGGCGTGACCGGCAGCGCGATGAGCTGCGAGTGCGGGTGCTCCAGCGAGGCGCCGGCCTGCGCGCCGTGGTTCTTGAAGAGCAGGATGTAGCGGAAACGCAGGTCGTTGCGCAGGTCCAGCATGCGCGCCTTGAAGGCGAAGAGGACCTCGGTGAGCTCCTGGTCCGAGAGGTCCTTCATGAACCGGCCGTGGTCGCTGGTCTCGACGACCACCTCGTGCGCCCCGATGCCGTTCATCAGGTCGTAGATGCCCTCCGCCTTGCGGTCCAGGTCGCCCTCGATCTTGAGCGCCGGGAAGCGGTTGGGGACCACGCGCACCTTCCAGCCCGGGCCGTTGGCCGGGGCCCCGGGGGCGCGGCCGGTCACGTAGACCTCTCGCGGCGTCTTGTCCTCCTGCCCGGGGCAGAAGGGGCACAGGCCGCCCTGCGGCGGCGCCGGGGGCCGCACCAGGTCGGAGGGCCTCTTGGCCCGATCGGTGGCGATGATGACCCAGCGGCCGACGATGGGGTCCCTGCGGAGCTCGGGCATTCGCGAATCCTACCTCGCCTCGTCTGGAGTCCGAGCGCGCAGGGACAGGCCGATGGCGGCCGAGATGAGCATGAGGAACGCCCCACCCACGTAGGGCCAGGCGTGGGACCCCGGCACCGCATGGGCATAGCTGGTGGTGCCGGAGATGGGGCCGAGGACGCGCCCCAGCGCCGAGGCCGACTGGCCGATCCCCAGCGTGCCGCCCTGCGCCTCGGCGCGGGAGAGGCGGGAGAGGAGCGCCGACAGCGCCGGTGAGGTGAGGCCGCTGCCGATGGCCAGCGGCGCCGACGCCACCGCCAGCTCGACGAAGCCCGGCGCGAGCCAGGCCGGCAGGGCGGCGCCCGGCGGGAACCAGCCGTGCGCGAAGGGGAGCCAGAGGAGCGAGCCGCCCTGCAGCACCGCCCCGATGACCAGCAGCCGCTTCTCCCCGAGGGCGCGCGTCAGCGGCCCGATGAGCCCGCCCTGCACCACCACCACCAGGACGCCGATGACCAGGAAGGAGAAGACCACGCCGCGGTTGTCGAGCCCGTAGTACTGCTGCGCCAGGAAGGCGTAGGTGGCCTCCATGGCGCTGAAGGCCAGCACCACCAGGAAGAAGACCAGCAGCAGGCGGCGGATGCCGGGCCGGGCCAGCGCGCCCAGCAGCGCGCCCATGCGGTGCTTGAGCTCGGCGCCGGCCTGGCTGCGGGCGGCCGGCTCCGGCAGGAGGAACCAGGCGCCCACCAGGTTGACGGCCGAGAGGCCGGCCGCCGCGAAGCCGGGCCAGGCCAGCGAGTAGCCGGAGAGCCAGCCGCCGATGGCGGGGCCGAAGACGAAGCCGAGCCCGAAGGCGGCGCCGATGACGCCCATGCCCTTGGCGCGCCCCTCCGGCGTGGTCACGTCGGCCACGTAGGCCTGGGCGATGGCGATGTTGGCGGTGGCCGCGCCGGCGAAGAGGCGCGAGGCGAGCAGCCAGGCGAAGGTGGGCGCCAGCGCGTAGCCCATGAAGGCCACCGCGGTCATGGCGATGGAGGCCAGCAGCACCGGGCGGCGGCCGATGCGATCCGAGAGGATGCCCCAGACCGGCGCGAAGCCGAGCTGCATGAGGGAGAAGCCGGTGGAGAGCCAGCCGGTGGTGGCCTCGGCCGCGCCCAGGTGCTTGGCGTAGAGGGCCATGACCGGGATGACCATCCCGAAGCCCAGCAGGTCGACGAAGACCACCAGGAAGAGGACGCCCAGGGCGGATCGGTTCCGCGCCACAGAGGGTGGTTTCACGGCGGCGCAGCATACCCGAGATGCCCGCCGGTGCCAGGCCCCCGGCGGCTCAGACGCGCCAGTTCACGCCCTCGAAGTCGGCGTCCGGCACGGCCATGCTGACGAAGCCGTAGCGCGGCAGCCGCTCCACCTCGACCTTCGCCTTGAGCACGTGGACCGCCAGCGCCAGCTTGTCGCCCGGAGCGAGCCCGAGCGCGGCGAAGGGGATGGAGAGCTCCAGCACGTCCTGGAAGGCCGCCTGGCCGGCCGACTGGCCGCCGGGTGCGCGCCCGCCGCGGAGCTGGCCGTCCGGGAGGAGCTCGAAGTCCACCTCCACCTGCCGCTCGCGCGCCAGGATCTCCACGCGCAGGTGGTTGCCCACCTCGGCGGCGCGCGCCGGCGACTCGGCCGGGTCGAGCCGCAGGTGGAGCGCGCTGAGGTCGAAGCCGAAGCGGAGCAGGTGGAACGCCTGGGCCCCGCCGTACATCGAGCCGCGCGGCTGGCCGGGCCGGTAGAGCCCCGACCCCTGCCACTCGTAGAAGTCGGTCTCCCGCCCGTCCAGCACCGGCGTGAGCAGCAGGGTGGGCTCGCGCAGCGGCTTGGCGTCGGCCGAGAGCGGGGCGGTGTCCACCTGCTTGATGCGCTCGAGCGCCTCGGCCGGCGGGGGAGCGCCGACCAGCAGGGCCGCCTGCACCACGTGGCCGCGGAAGAGCGCGTCGAACTCGGCGAGCTGCTCGGAGGCGAAGTCGTCGCCATACCACCAGTACCAGTCGGACCCCTCCGCCGCGTGGAGGTGGCGCCTGGCGCGCGCCAGCCGCTCCGGGTCCACCCCGCCGGCCTGCTCGGCCGCCGTCACCGCGTCGCGCGCCTTGCCGAGCGCCGTCCACGCCTGCCGGTCCTCGTGGTGGCCGATCCAGATGCGGTAGGAGGCCTCGATCCAGCTGCCCGAGTGGATGCGCGGCACGGCCGGCCCGGCGGCGTCCTTGACCGCGTCGCCCACCGTGGTGGTGGTGACGTGATCGGAGCGCTCCAGGGCGCCGTAGAACGCGTCGAGGAACTCGTGCCCCGAGCCCTGGTAGTGCTCCCAGGCGTTCTCGCCGTCGAGGAAGACGCCCACCGTGGCGGGGCCCTCCTGCCCGTCGCGCGCCCAGGCGTCGCCCACCGCCTGGAGCCGGCCGAGGAAGTCCGCCACCGCCTCCTTGGCGACCGCGCGCGCGTAGGTGAAGCCGAGGAGGTCGGAGAGGGGCCGGTCGCGGAAGAGCATCCGGAGCTCGGCGCCATCCGCGCCGGCGGCGAAGCGCCAGGGGCGGTAGAGGGAGCGCAGCCGGCTGGCGTCGGGCGGCAGCGAGTGGAGCAGCACGCCCTCGTCGGAGCAGGCCCAGCCCACGCCCTCGGAGGCCAGCACCTCCAGCGCCTCGGGCGAGACCGAGCCCTCGGCCGGCCACATGCCGGAGGGCTTGGCGCCGAAGCGGCGCGCGTGGCTCTCCATGGCCTCCCGCACGTGCCAGCGGGCGTCCTCCGGGTGCCGGAAGCGCGGGGGCAGCTGCAGGCCGGGCAGGGCGCGGCGGGCCGAGTCGGTGTCGCAGACCAGCGGCAGGATGGGGTGGTGGTAGGGCGTGGAGGAGAGCTCCACCTGGCCGCGCCCGGCCAGCGCCCGCCAGCGCGGCACCACCTGCTGGAGGAGCCGGGTCTGGGCGCCGAGCAGGTACTCCACGTCGGCCTGCTCGAAGTTCTGCCCCTTGTGCCGGAGCGCCCTCAACCCCTCGTCGTCGGCCAGGCCGCCGAAGCCCACCCAGGAGAGGTTGAAGAGCACCTGCAGGTCGGTCAGCTCCTGCTCGGTGAAGGCCTTGGCCACCCGCGGCAGGTCCACCGTGCGCAGGTCGCGGCCGCGCCGGTGGAGCAGCTCCCAGTAGCGCGGCAGCGGGCGGATGTTGGTCTCCCAGTCCACCATGAAGAACTGGCGCAGCACCGCCTGGCGCTCCTCCTCGGAGAGGTCGCGCGAGGGGCGGGCCGTCAGGTCGAGGCAGCGGTCGCGCGCCACCCCGTTCACGTAGTCCTCGAGCTGCTCCAGCAGCACCGGCGTGAAGTTGACGGTGCAGCGCACGCCGGGGTGGCGGTCCAGGATCCACGCCATGTCGTAGTAGGCGCGGGTGGCGTGGAGCCGCACCCAGGGCATGAGGTACTCGCCCGTCTCCGGCTCGCGGTAGAGCGGCTGGTGCATGTGCCACAGCAGCGCGAGCCGGACCGGGGCCATCTCGGATCCTGGGGGCGAGGCTCAGCGGCCGCGCGGACGGCGGGACGCGCCGCGCGAGGCGGTGGGGCGGCCGGGCATGGTGAAGGGGAGGTCGCCCGGCCGGCGGGGCGGCGCCGGCGGGGCGCCCGAGGCGGTCGAGGCCGGGCCGCCCTCCTGCCGCACCTTCCACTCCTCCCAGAGGTTGAGCACCAGCGAGACGTCGCGCAGCGGCTGGGCCTTCTCCAGGTGGGGGAACTCGGCGCGGAACTCCCGGTAGAACTCCTGGTAGCGCAGCGGCGTGAAGTAGCGCAGCAGCGCCTCGCGGCCGCGCGCGTCCACGTCCAGGAACTCGATCCCCATGCCGGTGGCCAGCTCGGCGTCGTCGTGGGCCACCACGTGGGCCACCCGGGACTGGATGGGCAGCGGCCCGTCGGGGAGGCCGAGCTCCACCGAGAGCGAGATGCCCTGCGGCAGGAGGAAGGTCGCGCCGATGAAGAGGCCGCCCAGCCCCAGGTTGCGGGAGGTGCAGAAGGCCTCGAACCGGAGCCCCTTCTGCCCCGGGATGAAGAGCCGGACCGGCAGCTCGATGTCGATCCGCTCGTACCGCCGATTCGTCTCGCTCACGGGGCGCGACGATAGCACCGAGCGCGGTGGCGGGCGACAGTGGCTGGCTAGCGGAAGATCTTCCCGAGCCCCTTGGCCTTGAGCTCGCCCATCTCCATGGCGAGCCGGCCCAGCCGGTCGGTCTTGTCCGCCACCTCGCGCTGCAGCCTGGCGATGCGGCCGTCGCGCTCGGTCACCGCGACGGTCAGGGACTCGCGCTCCTCGCGCAGCTTCTGCAGGGCCGGGTCCGCCTCGGTGGGCGCCGCGGCCTGGACCGCCCACCGGGCCTCGTCGGCCGCCTGCTGCGCCGCCTGGGCCCGCCGCTCCGCCGCCGCCGCCCGCGCGTCGCCCTCGGCCGAGCGCCGAGCCAGGTCGGCCAGCCGAGCCTCGGCCTGGCTGGCCCGCGCCTCGGCCGCCGCCAGCGCGGCGGCGTCGGCGCCGCCCTCCAGCGAACCGGGCGCGCTGGTCAGCTCCCGCACCACCGCCTCCAGCCTCGCCACCTCCTTGCGCAGGTGGTGGTTCTCGGCGGTGCGCTGGGCCGCCTCGTCGCGCAGGCGCGAGAGGTCGGCCGGGGCCGGCCCGGCGGGCGCCCGTTCCGGCGGGGGTGCGGCCTGCGCCGCCAGCAGCCGCTGCTCGATCTCGTCCTTCTCCCAGCGCGCCGCCTGGAGCTCGGCGCCGATCTGGGCGGCGTTCCCTTCGGCCGCCTCCTGCGCCTGGCGCGCCGCCATGAGCTCGGTCTCGGCCTGCCGCCGCGACGCCTCCGTCCGCGCCAGCGCCTCGCGCAGCTCGTGCTCACGCGCCTCGGCCCGCCGCGCCTCCTCCTCCCGCGACGCCTGGCCCGCCTCGGCCACCGCCTGCGCCTCGGCGAGCCGCGCCAGCAGCGCCTCGCGCTCCGCCCCCGCCGACGCCGCGGCCGCCTCGAACCGCGCCGCCTCACCGGAGAGCGCCTCGAGCCGCCTGGTGGCCGCCTCGGCCTTGGCCGCGGACCCGTCCCCGGCCAGCCGGGCCGTCTCGGCCCTCGCCGCATCGGCCGCGACGCGAGCCTCCTCCAGCGCCTGGCGCGAGTCCGTCAGCTCCGCCCGGAGCTCGGCCAGCGCCGCCGTGGCGCGGGCCGCCTCGCCGCGCGCGACGTCGATCTCCCGCAGCGCCACCTCGGCCTCGCTGCCGGCGGTCACCGCCTGCTCTCGCAGCCCGTCCACCTCACCGCGCAGCCGGGCCGCCTCGCCTCGAGCCGCCTCGAGCTCGGCGCGGCTCGACTCCACCTGCGCCACCGCCTCGGCCTCGGCGCGGACCGCCTTCTCCCGGGCCGCCTCGATCTCGGCGCGCACCACCCCCTGCTGGCTGGCCCGCTCGTCCAGCTCCTCCTCCAGCGCCTCGATGCGCGCCTCGGCCTCGTCGGCCCGCTTCAGCGAGGACTCGACCGCGCTCTTGGCGGCCTGCGCCTCGGAGCGCGCCCCCTGCAGCGCCGCCTGGGTCTCCATGTTGGCGGAGGAGCGCTCGGCCAGCTCGGTGACGGCGCGGTTGCGGTCCTCGCCCACCCGCGCCGCCTCCAGCTCGGCCTCGGCGAGCCGCCGCGACAGGTCGGCGACCTGGGCCCGCAGGTCGCCGAGCTCGCGGTCGCGCAGCCCGAGGAGCTGGCCCAGCCGGTCCGCGTCGGCACGGGCCGCGTGGCCCGCCTCCCGCTCGGCGTCGCAGAGCGCTTCGGCCCCGCGCAGCCGCTCGGCCGCGCCACCCAGCTCGCCCTTGAGCCGCTCCACGGCGGCGGCCGCGCCGGCCCGAGCCGCCTCGACCTCTCGCCGCAGCCGCTCCGCCGCGCCGGCCGCCTCGCCGCGCGCGCCCGCCAGCTCGGACCGCAGCCCCTCCAGGACCCGTCCGGCCTCGTCGCGCGCCGCCGCCAGCGCGTCCCCCTCGCCACGGGCCACCGCGAGCTCGCGCTGCAGCCCCTCCAGCTCGGCGCGCGCCTCCGCCTCGGCGACGATGGCCGCGTCCCGGTCCTGCAGCAGCCCCTCGCGGTCCAGCGTGGAGGCCTCGCGCTCGACCAGCAGCGCCTGCCGCTCGGCCGCCAGCGCCTCCCGGACCGCCACCGCCTCGGCCAGCCCGGCCACCGCCTGGTCGCGCGCCGCCAGCGCCTCGGCCTCGATGCGGCTCGCCTCGCGCTGCGCCGCCTCGCCCTGCTCACCGGCCGCCCGGGCCGCGTCGCGCGCCGCCGCCGCCTCCTCCAGCAGCCCCTGCACCGGCATGGCCGCCAGGGTGAGGCCGGAGAGGCCGGTGGCCTCGTCGCCGCAGATGGCGATCCAGGCGGAGGCCTGCGCCTCGCCGGACTGCGCCAGGTCGACGGAGACGTCCGGCTCGGCGCCGTTCGACGGCGGCAGCACCACGGCGTAGCCCACCGTGGCCGACTGGGTGGCCACCTCGACCGAGGGGAAGTGCTCGGTCAGGGCCGTCACGAAGGCCTCGTAGCGCGGCGCCAGCAGCGGCGGGGCCTGGCCCGTCAGGTCGGCCAGCGAGCGGCCGTCCGGGGCGCTGAGCGCCGTCACCAGGTGGCCGCCGTCGGCGAGGAGGCGGCGCAGCGCCAGCAGGCGGGCCGGATCGTCGGCCAGCGGCGCGCCGTCGACCAGCAGCACCAGGTCGAAGGCGCCCGGACGGAGCGCCTCGAGCGCGGTGGCCTCGAAGCGGACGAAGGGGTGGCGGCCGGCGGCGCGCGCCGTGGCCAGCGCGGCCTCGTCGGCCTCGATGGAGAGGACCGCCGCGGCGCCGCGGTCGGCCAGCAGGAGCGCGCTGGCTCCCTCGGTGGCGGCGGCCGCCCCGACCTCCAGGACCCGCCGCCCCTCCAGCAGGGGCTCGATGAAGCTGTAGCGGGCGAGGAGCTCGCCCGCGCCGTTTCGCGCGAAGAAGAGGGCCATGACCGCCCGATGTTACACCGGTCCGCGGCCGCCGCGCGGATCAGGTCGAAAGCGATAGCGCCCCCCGGCGGGGCCCGCGCGGCGGGCGGGGGCCGGGCGCCGAAGGCCCGTGAGAGGATCCACGGACCGAGCCGGCGAAGGGAGGGGATTCCTTCACGGGCCCTCAGCCCGTCCTGGGGTGGAGCAGCGCCACGTGGGGCAGGTTGCGCAGCCGGCCGTCGAGGTCGAGGCCGTAGCCCACCACGAAGCGGTCCTCGATGGTGAAGCCCTTGAAGTCGATGGCCACGTGGACCTTGGCCCGCGCCGGCTTCTCCAGCAGGGCGGCCACCTTGAGCGTGCGCGGCCGCCGGGTGTCGAGGTTGTCCAGCAGGTAGCGCACCGTCAGGCCGGTGTCGACGATGTCCTCCACCAGCAGCACGTCCTCGCCCTCGATGCTGCGGGCGAGGTCATGGGTGATGCGCACCACGCCGGTGGACTCGGTGCCGGCGTAGGAGGCGACCCCGATGAAGTCCACCTCCAGCTCCGGCAGCGGGATGGCGCGCACCAGGTCGGCCATGAACATGAAGCTGCCCTTGAGCACCCCCACGCAGACCAGCCGCCGGCCGGTGTGCTGGCGGGCGATCTCCTGGCCGAGCTCGGCGATGCGGGCGCGGATCTGCTCCGCGGTGACGAGGACCTCGAGGTCGTAGGCGGGGGTCGGCATGGCGCCGCACTCTAGCAGCGGCGCGGGAGCGGGTCGTCCCTGCCCCGCTGGCGGCACCCTCCACCGCCAATGGCCTCGACCGATGGTGTCAGCGCAGGGCGTCATGGCGTGGCGGCGCGTCACCTTTCGGCGCTCGACCGCACTGCACTCCATGCGGACCGGAGCGGCGGAGGGGCCCGGAGGGGCGCCGGAGGCGTCGGCGGGGGCCGGTGAGCTGCGCCTGGTGGACGGCTCGCGGGTGGCGGTCATCGGCAGCGGGCCGGCCGGCTCGCTCTTCTCCTGCTTCCTGCTCGAGCTGGCGCGCCACATGGATCTCGCGGTGGAGGTCGACCTGTGGGATCCCAGGTCGAACTTCACCATCCCGGGCCCACCGGGCTGCAACATGTGCGGCGGCATCGTCTCGGAGACGCTGGTGCAGAACCTGGCGGCCGAGGGGATCGCCCTCCCGCCCGGCGTGGTGCAGCGGGGCATCGACGCCTACGTGCTCCACACCGACGTCGGCTCCACCCGCATCGCCACGCCGCTGCTGGAGATGCGCATCGGCGCCGTGCACCGCGGCGCCGGCCCGCGCGACGTGAAGGACGCGCGGTGGGAGAGCTTCGACCACCACCTGCAGGCGCGGGCGCTGGAGCGGGGCGCCAGGCTGCTCGCCCGCCGCGTCGAGGCCATCGAGCGGGACGAGGCCGGGCGGCCGCGGCTCACCGGCAAGGACGGCTCGGCCCGCACCTACGATCTGGTGGTGGCGGCGGTGGGCGTGAACTCCACCCTGCTCAAGCTCTTCGAGGGGCTGGGGCTCGGGTACACCCGGCCGGCGGTGACCAGGACCCTCATCCGCGAGTACCACCTCGGCGAGGAGGTCATCACCCGCACGCTGGGCAGCGCCATGCACGTCTTCCTGCTCGACCTGCCGCGCCTGGAGTTCGCCGCCGCCATCCCCAAGGGCGACTACGTGACCTTCGCGGTGCTCGGCGAGGAGATCGACAACGAGCTCGTCGACGGCTTCCTGGCCTCGCCGGAGGTGCGGGCCTGCATGCCGCCCGGATGGGACCCGGCCGCCAGGTCCTGCCAGTGCATGCCCTCCATCGCGGTGCGCGGCGTGGAGAAGCCCTTCGCGGACCGCTTCCTCTTCATCGGCGACTGCGGCGTGACGCGCCTCTACAAGGACGGCATCGGCGCGGCCTACCGCACCGCCAAGGCGGCGGCGCGGGCGGTGGTGTTCGGTGGGATCTCCGAGGAGGCCCTGCGGCGCCACTACCTGCCGGTGTGCCGCTCCATCGCCGGCGACAACCGGGTGGGCAAGCTGGCCTTCCTGGTGACGCGCGTGGCCCGCCGCTTCGGCCTGCTCCGGCGGGCCATGCTGCGCATGGCGGCGGCGGAGCAGGGGCGCCCGGGGCCGGAGCGGCGCATGAGCGGCGTGCTCTGGGACATGTTCTCCGGCTCCGCTCCCTACACCGACATCTTCCTGCGTATGATCCGGCCCGGCTTCCTGTTCCGCTTCGCCTGGGCCGCGGCGGCGTCCCTGTGGCCGGCGGGCGGCGGTCCAGGCACCAGGGGGGCAGCATGACGAGCGCGGGCGCGCTGGGCCGGACCTACCAGGACGGTGAGGTGGTGGTGCGGCAGGGCGACGAGGGCGACTGCCTCTACGTGGTGCAGGAGGGGCAGCTCGAGGTGGTGCGCGAGGAGCAGGGGAAGGAGACGCTCATCCGGCTGGTGGGCCAGGACGAGCTCATCGGCGAGATGGCGGTCTTCGAGCGGCAGCGCCGCTCCGCCACGGTGCGGGCGCGCGGCGCGGCCCGGGTGCTCACGCTCGACAAGAAGAACTTCCTCCGGCGCGTCAACGAGGACCCCTCGCTGGCCTTCCGCATCGTGGAGACCATGTCCCGCCGGGTGCGCGAGCTCTCCGCCCAGGTGGTGGAGCTGAGGCGCCAGCTCGACGGGCAGGGCGGCGGCGGGGCATGAGCGAGCCGCGGGGCGAGCCGCGCTACCTGCGCCCGGCGCCCGGGGCGCGCCCGCCCGCCACCCTGTCGGTGACCGCCACCGGCCAGCGCTTCCCCTTCCAGGACCGGCTGGAGATCGGCCGCGACGACGCCGGGCGCCAGCTCGAGCCGGGCCTGCTGCTGCTGCCCGACCTGTCCATCTCCCGCCGCCACTGCGTGGTGACGCGCCGCCAGAGCGGCCGCTGCTTCGTGCGCGACGAGAGCCGCAACGGCACGCGGCTCGACGGGCGCCGCCTCATGCCGCACGTCGAGACCGAGTGGCGGCCCGGCCAGGCCATCGCGGTGAGCGACGCCTGGAGCTTCGTGCTCGCGGCCGGCGGCCCGGCCCAGCCCACCCTCGACTCCATGGCCGGGCTGAACACCATCCCGCGGACGCAGCGCTGCATCGCCACCGTGCTGGTGGGGGACATCACCGACTACACGGTGATGGTGCGCGAGGCGCTCTCCGAGGCGCTGCAGCACGCGGTGCGCCGGCTCTACGAGGCGCTCTCCACCGAGGTGGTGGCCCACGGCGGCACGGTGAAGGAGTTCCAGGGGGACGCCATCCTGGCCTTCTGGGAGGGGGACGCCGGCGGGCGGCAGGCGGCGCGCGCCTGCCAGGCGGCGCTGGCGCTCGACGCCCTGGCCCGCCGGCTGGCGCGGGACCCCGCCGTCTGGCCGTTCCCCACCCGGCCGCTCTCCATGGACTGGGCGCTCTCCACCGGGCTGGTGCTGCTCGACAGCTTCGGCGCGGCCGGCCCGGGCGGCCTCTCCATGATGGGCGAGCCGGTGGTGCGCGCCTTCCGGCTGGAGAAGTTCGCCGACGCCGCCACCGGCCGGGTGCTGGCCTGCCGCGCCACCCGCGAGGCGGCCGGCGAGGCCTTCGAGTGGCGCGACCTGGGGGAGCGGCTGGCCAAGGGCTTCGAGCGGCCGGACCGGGTCTTCGCCGTGGGCGCCCCTCCCGGCGGAGTCTGAGCTCGCCAGGCCAACGTCATTGCGCGGCTCGGCGCGCGGGCCGATGGGTTCCCCCGAACATAGGTTCGCCTCCTTTCTGGTGAGGCCGCGCAGGGGATGCGCGCACGGTTCGCACGCCAGCGCTCGATCCTGAAATTCAACTTGAACTCAGGTCACTTGAAGCAGTTGCCCCGGTAGATTCGGCACCCTGACTCCCGAGCGAACGGGGGGTGACCTGAGGAAAAATACTCGTAATTGCGACTGGTTCGCATTGGTCACATCCGCCCACCTGGCCTTTCAACGCTCGATACCAGGAGGGGTCCATGGTCCACCGTCACGCCCGTCTCGCCCTGCGCACCTTCAGCGCACTCACCGTCTCGCTCCTCGTCGCCGGTCTCGCGCAGGCCCAGGTCGTCGGGGAGAACGTCAACATGGTCTCCGGCACGCAGTGGCCGGGCGGCGATCCGTTCCTGCAGCGGCAGAACGAGCCGACCATCGCCGTCTCGTCGGTGAACCCCCAGCACCTCATGGCGGGCGCCAACGACTACCGCTCGGTGGACATCCCGGATCCGAACTTCGGCAAGCCCATCCACGGCGACGCCTGGCTGGGCGTCTTCCGCTCGCTCGACGGCGGCCAGACCTGGAAGAGCTTCCTGCTCGAGGGCTACCCGCAAGACCCGCACTGCCTGGCCAAGCCGGCCGACCCGGTCGCGCCGGATCACTCCCGCCGCAGGCACCACAGGCACTGCAAGCACCTGAGCGACAACACCGACCCGGGGCCGTCACTGTGCGGCATGCCGGCGGCGGCCGACCCGGTGATGCGCTCCGGCCCCGACGGCCTCTTCTACTACATGGGGATCAACTTCCTCCGCGACAAGTCGCGGAGCCGTCTCTTCGTGGCCCGCTTCATCGACCACAACAACAGGGAGGGGTCCGATCCCATCCAGCTCATCGACACCCGCGTCATCGCCCGCAGCGACGACCCGATCGCCAACCTCGGCAAGTCGGTCTTCATCGACAAGCCCTGGCTGGCGGTGGACGTGCCGCGCGGCAACCAGACCTGCACCGTGCCGGACGCCGCGGGCGGCACCAAGACCATCGCCGCCGGCACGGTCTACGCCGCCTGGGCGCAGTTCACGGCCAACGACGCCACCAGCGACATCATGTTCTCCTGGTCGAGCGACTGCGCGGCCACCTGGGTGACGCCGCGGAAGCTGAACACCGGCAACAGCACGCTCAACCAGGGCGCCACCATCGCCATCGAGCCCGCCACCGGCCGCGTCTTCGTGGCCTGGCGCCGGGTGGCCCTCGGCAAGCAGACCGAGGCCATCATGGTGACCCGCTCGGAGGGCCGCAGGCGCCACTTCGCGGCGCCGCGCGCCGTCGCCAGGCTGGTGCCCTTCGACCTCGGCACCGGTGGCGGCCAGGCCCGCACCCAGACCATGCCCTCGATGGCCATCTCCTCGGATGGGAGCACCAGCTACGCGCACATCGTCTGGGCCGGGCGCAGCGCGCCGGCCATCTCCGGCGGTCCGGGCCTCTCGCGCCTCTTCATCACCAGCGCCAAGATCCACCCGCGCCCGAGCGGCGACGACGACGACGACGACCCGGAGGAGAACGACGACGAGACCCGCATCGTCTGGACGGCGGCCAAGGTGATCCCCACCGCCCCGCTGCCCGCCGACGACGACGCCGGCCACGTCCTCACCCAGGGCCACCAGTACATGCCGTCGCTCACCTTCGGGCAGGGCCGGCTCATGCTGGCCTACTACGACACCCGCTACGATCACACCCGGCGCTACTTCCGGCCCAACCCGGCCACCGTCGTCGACGCCGGGCCCCCGCCCGCCCTGGAGTGGCTGCCCGACGCCCTGGGCGAGTTCTACCAGGAGGAACTCGGCCCCATCGGCGAGCTCGCCAGCCAGACCTCCTCCGACCGGAACAAGGTCTTCGGGACCATGCCGTACCAGCAGGCCGATGGCAGCCTCGTCCACCTCGACCTCGACGACGGGAGCCTGACGCAGACCCGGCACACCGTGGACGTCCGCGTGGGAATGGCGGTCGGCACGAATGGTGGGCTGCCCGGGCTCAACCCGACCTTCACGAGCGTCAACGTCTCCAGGTACCCCTTCGGCATGCGCGGCGACGAGCGGCTCCCGTTGGACGCGCAGGGAGCTCCGCTCCGGGACGCCGCCAACGGCTACGTGCCCCTGACGGCGCCGGCCTTCGGCGCCACCGCCCCCACCAGCGACGGCATCACCATCGTCGGGCCGCCGCCGAGCGGCCAGACGCTCGGCGAGCTCAAGGTCCTCCAGCAGCTCCAGGTGAACGTGCCCGGCTTCCCCATGTTCAAGAACGGCACGGTCGCCTTCTTCGGCGACTACCTCGACATCCAGGGGCCCACCTTCGTGCCCGGGACCCGCGGCGGCTGGGTGTTCAACCTCGCGTACACGCCGGCGCCGGTGTTCCACGCGGCCTGGACGTCGAACCAGGACGTCAAGGTCCCGCCCGACGGCTCCAGCGGGCCGCAGTGGGACAGGTACACGCCGCTCACGCTCGACTGGCACCCGGCCGGCAGCCCGGCCCTCTACGACGGCGGCGCCGCACCCAACGTCTCCAACCCCAACGTCTCCAACGCCACCGTGGCGGCCTGCACGCCCGAGACCAGCCTCTTCGCCGGCACGCGCGACCAGAACATCTACACCTCGCGCATCACCGACGGGCTGCAGGTCTCCACGCCCCAGAACTCCAAGTACCTCATCCGCGACGCGCCGGTGGGCTTCGTGATCGCCGCCGTCAACTCGACTTCGAAGCCGATGCGGGTGGCCTTCGACGCGCCGACGTTCGACCCCTCGCTGATCTTCGCAGGGGACGCGACCCCGGCCTGGTCCTACGCGGGCCCGCCGACCGTCCTCTCGACCGTGCAGGCCGACATCGCGCCCCACACCTCGGTCCACCGGACGCTCTTCGTCATGCAGCAGGGCGGCGACAGCGGCCGGACCATCCACCTGACGGTCCGCGAGCTCAACTGCGGCGCCGCCTGCCGCTCCGGCGCCATCACCTTCAATCCGCCGGTGGCGCTCAACTCGCTCATCGGGCCGACCGGGGTGGGGGACCCGAACGCCGGCGAGGTGTACGTGGCGAGCATCTCCAGCCCGAACGTGTCGAACCCGAACGTCTCGAACCCGAACGTCTCCAACCCCAACGTCTCGAATCCGAACGTCTCCAACCCCAACGTCTCGAATCCGAACGTCTCCAACCCCAACGTCTCCAACCCCAACGTCTCCAACCCGAACGTCTCCAACCCGAACGTCGCCAACCCCAACGTCTCCAACCCCAACGTCTCCAACCCCAACGTGAGCAACGCACCGGTCTCGGACCTCACGTACACCGTGACGAACGAGGGCAACACCACCGCCAGCTACCACGTGAAGGTGGTGGCGAAGGACCCGGCCAAGGTCCCCTCGCCGCTGCAGCTCATCCTCAGCAAGACCTACAGGACGCCCGCGGCGGTGGGCTGTGACCTCAAGGAAGTGGCGCACGACCAGGTGGTGGCCAACGTCCCGGACATCAACAAGCGCGCGGCCGCCAACGGCACCTCGCAGACCGACCTGGTCAAGCCCGGCGATCCGGTGCGGCCGGGACCCGGCGCGCCCAACGTGTCCAACGCGACGATCGCGCTGGCGCCCGGTGAGACGGCCACCATCACGCTCAGGGCCTTCGTGCCGATCACCGAGCTGATGAAGGTCGGCGGCGAGCTGGCCCCGGCACCCGTGCCGGCCTCCGTCCCGGAGACCACCACCACGACTTACCAGGACTGGGGCACCGTCACCGGCCAGACGACCTTCGTGAAGATTCCGACGCTGGTCACCACCAGCCAGGCCGGCGTCAACACGTTCGCGGCGGTCGCCGTGGCGCCCGGCGCCACCGCGAGCGGTCCCATCACCGGGCCGGTCACCTTCGTGCGGACCCGCAGCGGCGTCGACACGGTCCTCGGGCTGGTCAAGGTCGAGGACTTCGCCCCGGACTCGCCCTCCTTCGCCACCGCCCCGCAGCCCGGCGACGTCATCAGCGCCTTCTACGGCGGCAGCGCGGTCTACGCGGCGAGCTCGTCCAACGCGACGGTGGTGGGGCCGACGTCCTTCCTGATCGGGGGGAACTTCGGTGGCGGCTTCGTCACCGTGCAGGTCAACGACGGCGCCAGCCCCTTTGCCGCCTATGACGGTGCCACCGTGACCGTGAACGGAGTCGACGTCCCGCGGGTCGGCGCGGGAGTGCACTCCAGCGCGTTCGCGCTCCCCGCGGCCGGGCAGGCGGTGACGGTCGCGGTCAGTGGCGGTGGGCTCACGGCCGCCGGCACCGAGGTCGTGCCGCAGCTGCCCACCATGACGGCACCGCTGGCGGGCACGACGTTCCCGCCCGGGAACGTGCTGTCGGCCAGCTGGACGAGCCCGCTACCGGATCCGGACAGGAATGTCCTCGCGGTCGCCTGCGGCCCGACCTTCACCCAGTGCCCCCAGGGGTCGTCGTTCAGCGTGCCCGGCAGTTTCCACGGGGTGGGGATCCCTGCCGGCTTCTTCCCGAGCGGCCCCGTGGGCATGGTGCTCCACGCTCGCAACCTGATGTCGTTCGCCGGAGCTGCCCATCCCGCCTCGCAGGTGCAGGTCGACGTCCGAACCCCTGCGGCTGGCTGGTCGACCCTCGACGCCGCGGCGCCCGGTACCTGGTCCGCCCTGGCCGGGACCCTGGTCACGCCGCGCTTCAACCACGTGGCAGGCCAGTTTGCGGGCGACCTGTACACCTGGGGCGGCATGACCGATTACGCCTATCTGACCCCGCTCACGAGCGGTGAGGCCTTCAACTTCAGCCCTGGCTTCTGGGGCGGCATCGGGAACATGCCCTTCGGCTCTCATTTCCCGGCAACCGCGATCTTCGGCACCCACCTCTACCTGATCGGCGGACAGTCGGGGGCGTCCAGCGGCACCGCAGTCGCCACCGGCCTGGACTACGACATGCTGACGCACACCTTCTTGAGCCTCCCGGTGATGAGCACGGTGCGCTCCATGGCGGCAGCGGGCTACGTGGGCGCCGGCCTCCTCGTCTCGGGTGGCATCGACGCCACCGGCCAGGCGCTGGCCAGCGTCGAGCTCTTCGACGGATTTGCCTGGTCGCCCATGGCACCCATGAGCAACCCGCGCTCACGGCACATGTCGGTGCGTGGGGTCAACGTGCTCTACGTCCTCGGCGGCTTCGACACCAACGCGCTCTCGAGCGTCGAGGCGTACGATACTGCGACCAACGCTTGGAGCCCTGGGCCGCCGCTGCCCACGCCGCTGTTCAATGCGGCGGTGACCGTCATGAATGGGAAGCTCTACGTCATGGGCGGCATGACCACGGGCTTCCAGGTCAGGCCAGAGGTCTACGTGCTCGACCTCCTCACGGGCACCTGGAGCCTGGGGTCGCCCCTGGTCGTCGGCGTGGCAGGCGCCGCCGTCACGACGCTGGGCAACTCCATCTACCTGGTGGGCGGTGACCGCGGCGGCGCCCTCGGCGCGACCGGCATGACCCAGGTCCTGACCCCGTAGCGGCGGCCTGGGCCGGCCCCTCCAGCGGCCCGGAGCCACCGTGCTCCGGGCCGCAGCCGTTTCGCGGATGGGCTGCGCGCTGGCCTCCCCCGTGAGGTGCCCACCCGAACTGGTGAGGCCCAGGGTCACGGACCGGCGGGTCCAGGGTCAACTGCTACAGTGGCCCCTTTCGACGCACCCCTGCGATGAACTGCGCCGTCTGCGAGCAACCGAACCTCGAAAGCGCGACCAGCTGCTCGCGCTGCTCCTCGATCATGCCGCCGCCGAAGGCCAGGGCGCCCGGCGCGGCGGGCGGCCCGCGGGACCAGACGCAGGCCC
>JANNKC010000200.1:0-6930 GCA_031396105.1 Anaeromyxobacter sp. | reverse complement strand
GGCGGCGCGCCGGTGGCGGGCCCGGTGGTGGAGCCGGACGGCCCGGCGTCCGCGCCGGCCTCGGCGTGCAGCGCCTGCGCCAGCGCACGTCGGCGCGACGCCCGGGCCGCGGCGCCCTTCGGGATGGCCGAGTCGACCCGGGCCGCCAGCGCGCCCTGAGAGGCCGGCGGCGCCGCGGCGGCCAGCGCGTCGGCGAAGGCCGCGGCCCCGAGGCACCCGCCGGCGCCCACCACGTCGGCGGCGAGCGCCGCCAGCTCCGGCGGCAACGCCCCGTTCCCTCCCGGCGCCAGGCACTCGGCGAGAAGGCGCGGCAACGCCCTCAAGTCGTCCTCGGGCACGGCCGGCGGCTCCACCGGCCGGCCCAGGCCGGTCAGCAGCACCGCGCCGTCCTCGCCGATGAGGACCGCCTCGGCCCTGAGGGCGCCGTGGGCCAGCGCCCGCGCTCCGGCCGCGGCGAGCCCATGGGCGGCCTGGACCGCGCGCGCCACGTCACCCACCACGCGCGAGGCCAGCGCCGGCGTGAGCGCACCACCGCCGTCCAGCACGGCGCGCAGCACCTCTCCCTCGCGGAAGGGCGTCACCACCACCAGCCCGCCGCCCACCTCGACCAGCCCCAGCACCGGCAGGATGGCGGGGTGGGTGAGCCGCGCCGCGAGGTCCACGCCGCGCGCCAGCGCCGCCAGCGCCCGGGCGTCGGCGCTCACCGCTGGCGGCACCCGCGCCAGGGCCACGGGGCGCGGCGGCGAGGCCTCGCGGTCGAGCGCCAGCTCGCTGTGCCACCCGCCATCGGGAGGGAGGGAGGTGGCGAGCAGGAAGCGGTCGGGAGGCACGGGCCTGATGGTACACCGGGCGCCGCGCGGCGGAGGGGCTCCGCTCCAGGACGCCGAAGGCCGCGGTGGCTGCCCGGGCGCGGGGCGGGGCGGGGGCGGCCACCAGGAGCGGCCACCTGCAGCGGCCACCAGGGGCGGCACGGCCGGAAGGTGTTCCGCCGCGGCCGCTCCGGGGCTACCATGCCGCCGTGTCGCGCCTCCGAGCCGTCGTCACCGACCTCGACAACACGCTCTACCCCTGGGTCGATTACATCGTCCCGTCGCTCGAGGCGATGGTGGACTCGCTCGTCACCACCACCGGCCTGCCGCGGGTGCGCATCGTCCAGTCGTTGAAGGCGGTCTACGCGAAGTACCAGTCCAACGAGTACCCCTTCGCCATCCAGGAGTCGGAGATCTTCGCCCCGTACGAGGCGGACTTCGATTCCTTCAACGCGCTGGTGCTCGATCCGGCCCGCCTGGCCTTCAAGGCCGCGCGCGAGCGGTTCCTCCGGCCCTACCCCGGCGTGAAGGAGACGCTCGAGGAGATCCGCCGGCGAGGCCTGAAGGTGGTGGCCCTCACCGACGCCCCGCGCAACGCCGCCGAGCTGCGCCTCAAGTGGCTCCGGCTCGACGGCCACTTCGACGCGCTCTACACCCTCCCCGGCTACGCCCTCCCCGACAACGTCGATCCGGAGATCCGGCGGCGCCAGGCCGCCGGCCACTACAACGCCCGCGCCCCGGTGATCGAGCTCCCGCTGGCTTTCGAGAAGCCCAACCCGGCCGGCCTGGCGCGCATCCTCGCCGACCTCGGCCTCGACGGCGCCGAGGCGCTCTACGTGGGCGACAACGTGAAGAAGGACATGCCGGTGGCCCAGGCCTGCGGCGCGCTGGGCGTCTGGGCCGAGTACGGCACCTACGTGTCGAAGGAGTACCGCGAGCGGCTCGCCATCATCTCGGCCACGGCGGTGACGCGGCGGCACGTGGCGGAGGAGACGCCGGCCCGCTGGCCGCTCGCCATCTCCTCCTTCACGCAGGTGCTTGAGCTGCTCGACGGGACGCGCTGGGCCCGGCCGGCCGGCGCGCGCAAGAACAGGCGCAAGGGCACGGACCTGGACACCGGCACGCCGCGGCCCCGGCGACGCGCCATCAAGGGGCAGCGATGAGCGTGGTGGCGCGGTACTCGGACCTCGAAGGGCGGCGGGCGCTGGTCACCGGCGCCTCCTCGGGCATCGGGCTCGGCCTCGCCGGGGCCATGCTGGAGCAGGGCATGAAGGTGGCGATCCACTACCGGAGCAACCGGACCGCCGCCGAGGCGCTCTGCGCCCGCTTCCCGGGCCGCGCCACGCTGGTGCAGGCCGACCTCGGCACCGAGGCCGGGTGCGTCCGCTGCGTCGCCGAGGCCGTGGCCGGGCTGGGCGGCCTGGACCAGCTGGTCCACAACGCCGGCCTGTGGAACGACGGGCGCATCGATCGCATCTCGGCCGCCACGCTGGAGGAGATCTTCCGGGTCAACTGCTTCAGCGCCTTCTACCTGGTGCGGGAGGCGGTGGCGCACCTCGGCCAGCAGGGGCGCGGCAACGTCGTCTTCATCGGCTCCACGGCGGGCCAGCGGGGCGAGGCCGGCCACGGCCACTACGCCGCCACCAAGGGGGCGCTCCAGTCGCTCGCCATGAGCCTGGCGGTGGAGCTGGCGCCGCGCACGCGCGTCAACGTGGTCTCGCCCGGCTGGGTCCGCACCCCCATGGCCGAGGAGGAGCTGAGCACCATCGGCCCGCGCCTCACCGGCACCCTGCCCAACCGCCGCGTCGCCGAGGTGGACGACGTGGTGCAGGCCGTCCTCTACCTCAGCAGCGAGGCCTCCGGCCACCTGGTGGGCGAGAACCTGGGCGTCTCCGGCGGCGCGCTGCTGGTGGTGCCGCGCGGCCAGCTCGTGGCGCACCCGGGCTGAGCCGGCGGGCGCCAGGCGACGCCAGCCTCCCGCCAGGCCGGAGGCGCCAGGTCCGCCCCCCCGTGGGCCCATCGTCCAGGCCGATTCTCCCGGGCGGAACGGGGCGAGCGCGCCTAGATGATCGCCACCACCTTCGAGCCCCCCCATGCGCTTCCGCCACCACGTCTTCATCTGCGAGAACCTCCGCCCCGACGGCGACCAGCGCGGCTCGTGCACCGCGCGCGGCTCGGCGGAGCTGCGCCAGGCCTTCAAGGACGAGCTGGCGCGGCGCGGCCTGAAGGGCGAGGTCCGCGCCAACGGCGCCGGGTGCCTGGACGCCTGCAGCCACGGGCCGTCCGTGGTGGTCTACCCGGAGGGCGTCTGGTACGGCCAGGTCCGGCCCGAGGACGTGGCCGAGATCGTCGAGCGCCACCTGGTCGGCGGCCAGCCGGTGGAGCGGCTGCGGCTGCGCGCACTCGAGGAGGGCGGCAAGCCCCTGCCCCGACCCGACGCGCCGGGGCGGCCCCCGTCTAGTTGAGCATGGTCGGCGTGGAGCGCAGCGTGACCAGCAGGTCGCGCACCTCGCCCGCGTCGGCCGCGCCCGGCTCCCGCGCCAGGTAGGCGGCCAGGTCCCTCGCCGCCGCCGGCTTCAGCCCGAGCCGCGCCGAGACCAGCCCACGGTCGCGCACCTCGTCGATGGCGTCCGGCGAGAGCAGGAGCAGCCGGTCGATGACCCAGAAGGCCCGCACGTCGTCCCCCTGCTCCACGTAGATGCGCTTCAGGTTGTGGAGCATGCGCGCCAGGATCTGGCGCGGCGCCACGCCCTCCAGGTAGCGGGCGTCGAACTCGCGCCCCTGCGAGACGTTCTTGAAGCGGCCCACGCACTCCTCGGCGGTGAGGAACTCCCCGCCGTTGTACGGGTCGATGAAGACCTCCGGGCCGAGCTCCGGCCTCAGCTTCACCAGGAAGTGGCCCGGGAAGCCCACGCCCTCCAGGACCAGCCCGACGCGCCGCGCCACCTCCATGAAGAGCACCGAGAGGCTGATGGGGATGCCCAGGCGCCGGTCCAGCACCTCGTTGAGGTAGGAGTTGCGCGGATCGTAGTAGGCCCGCTCGTTCCCCTTGAAGCCCTCGTCCTCGAAGATGACGTCGCGCACGGCGCGCAGCGTGGTGGCGGCCCGCGGCGTCGCCGGGGCGCGCCGCAGCACCTGCGCCCCCAGCGCGTCGAGGCGCTCCAGATAGGCCGCCTGGTCGAGGCCGGCGTACTCCTCGGCCGCGATGGCCAGGGCTGCCTGGTCGAGCCGGAGGACCGGCGACTCGAGGAGCGCCTGGAAGCGCGTACGGGCTGGGCTGTCGATCTGCATCGGGTGGCTCGGCGTGGAGTATACCGAGGCGCGCCTGCGGCACGCTGACCATCTGTCCCGGCGCCGCGCTTCCCCCTTGACGCGGGTGGCATCGGTTCTCTAGATTGCCCGCCCTGCCATTCCCCAGTAGCTCAGTTGGCAGAGCAGATGACTGTTAATCATCGGGTCGCATGTTCGAGTCATGCCTGGGGAGCCATTCCGGACAGCCCGGCGAATCACCGTCACGCGGTGCGTCGCCGGGCTGTCGCCTTTCCGGGCCCTGGTGCAAATGTGGAACGCCCCTACCGCTTGTGGCAGGCGTCGCACTTCTGCGGCCCCTTCTTCTCGGTCTTGTGGCAGTCCACGCAGTACTTGTGGGCGGCGTCTCGCCCCTTCAGGCCGAACCTGGCGGGCGGCCCCTCCGCCTGGTGGCACCGGGCGCACTCGGTCCTGGCGTGGGCCTTGTGGGAGAACTCCAGCTTGCCGCGCTTCGTCGCGATGAGGACGGGGCCGGTGGGCGCCGTGGCGGCGGCCGTCGGGCCGGCGAGCAGGATCGCGGCGAGGAGCAGGGAGCAGGTCATTCGGCGGGTCCTCTCGAGGTGGGGCGCATGCCGGGAAGGCGGTCCTCCAGATCGACCCGCATCATAGCGGATGCATTCCTGGGAAGGCGCCCCGGGCCCAGCAGGCCTTCGCGAATCCGGGCCATTCAGCCTCGCGGAGCCTGGCCCTCGCGGCGAGCGTCCCGCCATGGCCGGGCCTCAGCGCCGCCAGAGCTCGGCGTGGTCCCGCACGTAGTCGGCCAGGGTGCGCCCCGGCCGCCCCAGCAACCGCGCCAGCGTGGGGTCCACCGCCTCGGCGCTCCCGAAGCGGAGCCCCACGTGCAGGATGGCCTGGACCGCCGCCTGCGCCAGCGGCAGGCCCCGTCGTCGCAGCAGGTGGACCGCGTAGCCTGGGATGGAGGCCGGCACGTAGCGGATGCGGCGCCCCAGCGCCTCGGAGAGGATGGCGGCCGCCTCGCCGAAGGACGTGGCCACTGGCCCGGTGAGCGTGTAGGCGCGGCGGGCGTGGGCCGCCGGCGACGCCAGCGCCTCGGCCGCCACCTCGGCCACGTCGCGCGTATCCACGAAGGCCGCGCGCCCCCGGCCGGCTGGCACGTAGAGCCTGTCGTCGAGGAGGAGATCGCGCCGGTAGGCATCGCCCAGGTTCTGGGCGAAGAAGCCCGGCCGGAGCAGCGTCCAGCCGCCCGGCCCGGCCATCAGGTGGCGCTCCACCGCGTGGTGAGGCACCACCCGGTTCTCCCCGGCCCCCGCCACCGAGAGGAAGACCACCTCGGCCACCCCTTCGACCCGCGCCGCGTCCACCAGGGCGTTCAGCGTCTGCGCCACGCGGGAGATGGCCGGCGGGCGCACCAGGAAGAGGGCGCGGCAGCCCCGGGCCGCTTCCCCGAAGGTGGACGGTTCGCGGTAGTCGAGCCGCACCTGCGGGACGCCCGGGAAGACGGCCGCCAGCCTGGCCGGCGAGGTCCCGGCCACCCGCACCGGCAGGCCCCGCGCCTGGAGCGCGCGCACCACCGCGCTGCCCGTGTTGCCGGTGGCGCCGGTGACCAGGATGGGCGCGGCGGGGAAGGCCAGGTGCGGCCGCCTATCCCAGGTACTTCCCGAGGATGGGCTTGAGCCGCTCCCGCACCTCGGCCGGGATCCTGGCCCGGTCCGACCAGATCCCCAGGGCCAGGGCCGACTGGCAGGCGCAGGGCTTCTCGGCCAGCGCCGCCACGTGGGGGATGGCCCGGCGGATCAGCTCGAGCGCGCTCTGCGTCGCGATCTTCACGTTCCCCAGGATCTCCTCGATCACCTTGGCCTGCTCGAGGCTGGCCGGGTGCGGCTTCCAGCAGTCGTAGTCGGTCGGCAGCGCCACCAGCGCGTAGCAGAGCTCCGCCTCCCGGGCGAGCTTGGCCTCTGGCATCGCGGTCATGCCGATCAGCGAGGCGCCCCAGCTCCGGTGCAGCTCGCTCTCGGCGCGGGTCGAGAACTGCGGCCCCTCCATGCAGACGTAGGTCCCGCCCTGGTGGAGCCGCGCCGGGAAGCCGGCGCCGGCCTTGGCCAGCGCGCTGCGGACCGAGCCGCAGAATGGGCTGGCGAGCTCGACGTGGACGGCCAGGTCGTCGAAGAAGGTGCTGGTCCTCCGGAAGGTCCGGTCGATGACCTGATCGGGGATGACCAGGTGACGGGGCGCCACCTCCTCCCGGAGGCTGCCGACCGCGCCACTGGCCAGGACGTGCGTCACGCCCAGCGCCTTGAGCGCGTAGATGTTGGCCCGGTACGGGACCTGGGTCGGATTGAGGAGATGGCCCTCGCCGTGCCTGGAGAGGAGCGCCACCGGCACCCCGCCGACGTCGGTGAGCGTGACCGGGCCGGATGGGCGACCGAACGGGGTCTCCACCTCGCGCACCTCACCCTGGCCGAGCGCGCCCATGGCCTCGCCCAGGCCGGTGCCGCCGATGATGCCGACGATCACCTGACTCATACGACCTCCCCCCGCACACCGCGGAAGCGCGCAGTCTAGCCCGGACGCCCGACTCCGGAAATCGCCTGGCGCGCCAAGGACAAAAAAAGAGAGCCCGCCAGCGTTGGCTGGCGGGCTCCAAGAAAAAATGCGGCAGCGACCTACTCTCCCACACGGCTTCCCGTGCAGTACCATCGGCTCTGGTGGGCTTAACTTCCGTGTTCGGGATGGGAACGGGTGTGACCCCACCGATATAGCCACCGCAAAGCGTTGAAGAAAGAGCGCCGAAGCGCTCTGACAACCGAAACGAAGGGTAAGTTTGACATCGCACAACAAGGGACCCGGAGCT
>JANNKC010000168.1:0-4352 GCA_031396105.1 Anaeromyxobacter sp. | reverse complement strand
GCAGGAAACCCAACTGGGACAACAAGTTCGTGACCCGCGCAGAACAGGCGGCCCGACCTCGACCTCGACCTCGACCCCGACCTCGACCTCGACCTCGACCCCGACCTCGACCCCGACCCCGACCACGACCCCGACCCCGACCGCGACCTCGACCGCGACCCCGACCGAGACCCCGACCGAGACCCCGACCGCGACCCCGACCTCGACCTCGACCCCGACCTCGACCCCGACCCCGACCCCGACCCCGACCGCGGCCCCCACCCCGACCGCGACCGCGGCCGCCGAACGCGACGGGGACGCCCAGAGGGAGGCCTACCGCCAGAAGAAGGAGGCGGAGCGGCTCGAGAAGGAACGCAGACGGCTGGAGCGCGACCAGGCGGAGCAGCACGCCCGCGAGGAGGCGGTCCGCGCCGCCGCCGAGGCGGAGGCCCGCCGGCTGGCAGCGCAGGAGATCCAGCGTCAGAAGGCCCAGGCCGAGGCGGGCAAGACGCTGGCGGCCGGCCTGGAGAAGACCCGCGGCGGCTTCATGGCGCGGCTGAACGCGCTGCTCGGCGGCGGGCGGCAGCTCGACGAGCAGGTGCTGGCCGACCTGGAGGAGGTGCTCTTCACCGCCGACATCGGCGTCAAGACCGCCACCCGGCTGCTGGAGACGGTGCGCGAGAAGGTGCGCGCCAAGGCCCTGGCCGATCCGGCCGCCGTGAGGGCGGCGCTCAAGGCCGAGATCGGCCGCATCCTGGCGCTGGATGGCGCCCCGGCCCGCCCCTTCGCCCCCGGCGCCGAGCGCCCCTGGGTGGTCATGGTGGTGGGCGTCAACGGCTCCGGCAAGACCACCACCGTCGGCAAGCTGGCCGCCACGCTGAAGGGCCAGGGCCACGCCGTGCTGCTCGGCGCCGGCGACACCTTCCGCGCCGCCGCCGGCGAGCAGCTCGAGATCTGGGCCGGGCGGGTGGGCGCCCCCATCGTGCGCGGCAAGGACGGGTCCGACCCGGCCTCGGTCTGCTTCGAGGCCGTGCAGCAGGGCGTGGCCAGCCGGGCCGACGTGGTGCTCTGCGACACGGCCGGCCGCCTCCACACCAAGGCGCCGCTCATGGAGGAGCTGAAGAAGGTGAAGCGAGTCCTGGCCAAGGCGGCCCCGGGCGCGCCGCACGAGGTGCTGCTGGTCCTCGACGCCACCAACGGTCAGAACGCCATCGCCCAGGCGCGCCAGTTCCACGAGGCGCTCGGCGTGACCGGCCTCTGCCTCACCAAGCTCGACGGCACCGCCAAGGGCGGTGTGGTCATCGGCATCACCGACGAGCTCGCGCTGCCGGTGCGCTGGGTCGGGGTGGGCGAGACGGTGGCCGACCTCAAGCCCTTCGACCCGGCCGCCTTCGTCGAGGCGCTCTTTGAATAGCGCCAGCGAACGCTCGCCGAGGACCCGGCCGTGACGCCCCCCTTCGCCGCCCTCCTCCTCGACATCGACGGCACGCTGCTGCGGGCCGGCGGGGCCGGGCGGCGCGCCTTCGAGCGGGCCCTGGCCGACCACGCCGGCGTGCCCATCGACGGCGCCATCGCCCAGCTCCGCTTCGACGGCATGACCGACCGGGGCATCGTGCGGGAGTCGCTGGCGCTGCTGCGGCGCCCGTGGGAGGACTCGGCCTGCGACGCCATCCTGGCCCGCTACGTGGCGCACCTCCACGGCGAGCTCGGCGGCCCGGGCTTCCGCGTGCTCCCCGGCGTGGAGCCGCTCCTGCGGGCGCTCTCGGCGCGCGGCGCCGCCTACGGCCTGTGCACCGGCAACGTGGTGGACGGCGCCCGGGCCAAGCTGCGCCGGGCCGGGCTGGAGGGCTTCTTCGACTGGGGACCGGCCGGCATGCACGGCTTCGCCGAGGACGGCGAGGCCCGGCCGCTGGTGGTGGCGGCGGCGGTGCGCCGGGTCTCGGCGGCGCTGGGGCGCCTGGTCGCGCCCGCCGAGGTGCTCATCGTCGGCGACACGCCCCGCGACGTGGAGGCGGCCCATGCGGTGGGCTGCCCGGCGCTCGGCGTGGCCACCGGCAACTTCGACGAGGCGGCGCTGCGCGCCGCCGGGGCCGACGCGGTGGTCGCCACCCTGGAGGCGCCCGCCGCGCGCGCCATGCTCGGCGCCTGAGCGCCCGTGAAGGATCCCGCTCCCATGGAGTCCCGCGCGCCGCTGCCGCCGCTCCGCTCGCCCCGCCTGGCCGCGGTGGAGGCCTCGCGCGCCCACCAGCGCCACGTGCAGGGCTGCCTGGAGGCGGCGCCCGGCTACTTCGAGCTCACCGAGGGCGCCCCGCCGTCCCCCGACGCGGCGGCGCGCCTGCTCGACGAGGCCGAGGCCGATCCGGCCCGCCGCGTCCTGCTGCTGACCAGCCGCGGCGGGACGGCGGTGGGCGTGCTCGACCTGTGGCTGGACCAGCCCGAGCCGGGCACGGCGCACGTGGGGCTGCTCCTCCTGGCCGAGCGGCACCAGGGGCAGGGGCTGGGGGCCGAGGCCACCCTGGCGCTGGAGCGGTCGCTCGCCGAGGCCGGCTACGGGCTGCTGCGCCTGGCGGTGGGCGACGAGAACCCGGGCGCCCACGCCTTCTGGGAGCGGCTCGGCTTCGCGCCGGTGGGCCGGCTGGACGGCGGCGTCACCGTGTACGAGAAGCCGCTCGGGTGAAGTGAGCGGCGGCGAGCGAGGCCGTCGCCGAGGCGGGCGCGCGACCGAGCGAGCAGCGCAGCCGTGCTTCCGTACGGCGAGCAGCGCCGCGACGAGCCCGCCCGCCGCAGGCAGGCGTCGTTCGCCGACCTCTACTCCGCCGTGCGGGCCGGCGCCAGCACCCGCGCCCAGCGGACCACGGTCCCGCGCAGCCCCTCGAAGATGGAGGTGAGCGCCACGTAGCCGTAGCCCACCTGGAAGAGCACCAGGAACGGGATGGAGTAGTAGACCTCGCGGCGCGCCAGGTAGACCACGCCGTAGGTCATGTAGGCCGCCATGGCCAGCTCGACGAGCGGCTGGAGGGTGGCCGCGGCCCTGTAGCCGCTCCTCTTCTTCACGGCCGGGGCCGGGCCGCCCACGCCCGCCTTGGGGGTGCGCACGAAGCCGGTCTCGTAGCCCATGAGCGCCTCCACCACGGCGCGGGCGTTGTTGACCGAGAGGCCGATGCCGAGCGCCATGACGAAGGGCAGGTGCTTGACCCGGTCCCACCAGGAGGCGCCCTGCTCGGCCTGGCTCACCGCGTAGAACACGAGCACCGAGAGGGTGGCCATGACCGCGAAGGGCAGGTCGACCAGCAGCACCTCGAACCAGCCGTGGGAGACGCGCACCACGCAGGAGATGGGGAGCAGGATGGCCAGCGGGATCATCACCACCCAGGCCAGGTTGGCGGTGAGGTGGAAGAAGGCCTCCTTGCGGATCTCGGCGGGCAGCGAGGCCTTGCGCAGCAGGGGCCACAGCTTGAGCGCCACCTGGATGGAGCCCTTGGCCCAGCGGTGCTGCTGCGCCTTGAAGGCGTTCATGTCCTCGGGCAGCTCGGCCGGCGTGACCACGTCGGGCAGGAAGACGAAGCGCCAGCCCTTCAGCTGGGTCCGGTAGGAGAGGTCCAGGTCCTCGGTGATGGTGTCGTGCTGCCAGCCGCCGCCGTCCACGATGGCGGCGCGGCGCCACACCCCGGCGGTGCCGTTGAAGTTGAAGAAGCGGCCGGAGCGGCTGCGCGCCGAGTGCTCCACGATGAAGTGGCCGTCGAGGAAGATGGCCTGGGCCCGGGTCAGCATCGAGTGGCCGCGGTTGATGTGGCCCCAGCGAGCCTGCACCACCGCCACCTTGGGGTCGGTGAAGTGGTGGACGCAGCGGAGCAGGTAGTCGGCCGGCGGAAGGAAGTCGGCGTCGAAGACCGCCACCAGCTCGCCCTTGGCGGTGCCGAGGCCGTGCTCCAGCGCGCCCGCCTTGAAGCCCTGGCGGTCGACGCGGTGGACGTAGGTGACGTCGACGCCCCGGGCCTTCCAGCGCTCCACGCAGGCGCGCGCGATCCCCTGGGTCTCGTCGGTGGAGTCGTCGAGGACCTGGATCTCGAGCCGGTCGGCCGGGTACTGGAGCGCACAGGCCGAGTCGATGACCCGCTCCGCCACGTAGAGCTCGTTGAACATGGGCAGCTGCACGGTGAGGCGCGGCAGCTCGGTGAAGCGGCTGGCCGGGGTGGCCAGGTGGAACTTGTGGCGGTAGTGCAGGTAGACCATCCAGATGCGGTGCGAGCCGTAGAGCGACAGCACCAGCAGCAGGCTGGAGTAGGCGAGGAAGACCGACAGCTCGAGAGTGCTCATCGTGACCTTGAGGGTGCGCCGGCTCGTCCCCGCGAGCTGTCCGCCGTGCCTGGGAA
>JANNKC010000153.1:0-3837 GCA_031396105.1 Anaeromyxobacter sp. | reverse complement strand
ACTCGCTGCCGGGCGCCACCACCGAGCAGGTGCTGGAGGCCGCGCTCGACCTGCTCCTCGAGAAGCAGGCCCGCTCCAAGGCGCTGGTGAAGCGGCCGCGCGCCCGGTCGACCACGGCCACGACCCCGAGCGCGGGCCCGTCCCCCGTTCTCCGCCACATCCCCGCCGCCATCGAGCGCGAGGTCCGACTCCGGGACGGAAGCCGCTGCCAGTATCCGCTCGACGCGGGCGGCGTGTGCGGCTCGACCTGGCAGGTGGAGCTCGACCACGTCATCCCGGTGGCCCTTGGCGGACCGAGCACCGTCGCCAACCTTCGCTGCGCCTGCCGATCGCACAACAGGCGCGCCTCGGAGCTGACGCTCGGGGAGGTCGTGATGGCTCGGCAGCGAGGCTCCCACCCCTTCCGATCGCTTGAGCCTCAGTGATCGGCATTGAGCGTAGGCCAGGCGCAGGCCCGAAGGGCCGGAGTCGAGGGGCCGCACCCCGCTCGGCGGGGCCGCTCGCCCCCGGGTCGCCGGTTCCGGTATCTTCCCGCGCATGCTCCACCTCACCGGCCAGGACAGCCGGGCGCTCGCGGCCCGCGCCGGCATCGCGCTCGCCGACGCCCGCCGCATCCTGGGTGCCGTGCTGGGGCGGGGCGAGGGGCTGCGCGGCGCCCGCAACGTCCGGCGCGAGGTGATGGACCGCGTGGAGGCGCTCTGCCGGCCGGGCGCGCTCACCGAGCTCGACCGCGTCGACGCGGCCGACGGCTTCCGCAAGTACCTGCTGGCCTGCCCGGACGGCGCCCGCGTCGAGGCGGTGCGCATCCCGCTCTTCGACACCCACCACGTGGCCTGCCTCTCCTCGCAGGCCGGCTGCGCCATGGGCTGCACCTTCTGCGCCACCGGCGCCCTCGGCCTGACCCGCTCGCTGGCGGCCTGGGAGATGGTGGCCCAGCTCCTCCACCTCCGCGCCGACTCGACGAAGCGGATCACCGGCGTGGTCTTCATGGGGCAGGGCGAGCCCTTCGCCAACTACGACGCGGTGCTCGACGCCGCCTACGCGCTCTGCGACCCGGCCGGCGCCCGCATCGACGCGCGCCGCATCTCCATCTCCACGGCCGGGCTGGTGCCGCAGATCCGGCGCTTCACCGCCGAGGGGCACAAGTTCCGGCTCTGCGTCTCGCTCAACGCCGCCATCGCGGAGAAGCGGCTGGCCCTCATGCCCATCGAGCAGGCCTGGCCGCTCGAGGAGCTCATGGAGGCGGTGCGGGAGCACGCCGCCGCGCGCGGCCGGGTCACGCTGGAGTACGTCATGCTGGCCGGCGTCAACACCGGCGAGGAGGACGCGGCGGCGCTGGGCCGGCTGCTGGCCGGCATCCCGGTGCGGCTCAACCCCATCGCCGTCAACGACGCCACCGGCGCCTTCCGCCCGCCCACCGAGCCGGAGTGGAACGAGTTCCGCGACCGGCTGGCGCGCCACCTGCCGGGGCAGCCCATCGTGCGGCGCTACTCCGGCGGCCAGGACCAGCACGCCGCCTGCGGCATGCTGGCGTCGCGCTAGCGCGCCGGCGGCCTCGCCTCGCGCCGGTCGTCGCCGTCGTCGAAGAGCTCGAGGTGGCGCAGGAGCTCGAGCCGCTCCAGCACCTCGAGGTTGCGGATCACCTCCTCGTCGTCCGGCGAGGGCGGCTCGGCCTGCGCCGCGGCGGGCGGCGGCGGCGGGGACTGCGGCGCCGGGGGGCCGGCGGCGGCGAGGAGCAGCGCGGCCAGGAGCGGGCTCATGGCGTGAGGAGGTCCACCGCAAGGATGACCTTGGAGACGGGCTGGTCGCCGCCGAAGAAGTCGCCGGGCAGGAGCAGGTCCGCCTCGACGGCCAGCGCCAGCCACGGCCGCGGCGACCAGCGGGCCGTCAGGTCGAGCTCGGTGCCGTAGACGGTGCCGCCGTACGGCCCGGCGTCCTCGGCCAGCAGCCAGGCGGCGCGGGCAGTGAGGTCCACCTCGGCGGGCAGGTCGACCTCCAGGGTGAGCCCGGGCGCGATGACACCGCGGCCGTTCACGCCCGCCGCGGTGGCCTGGCGCGCCGCGAAGCTCTCGGCCAGGCCGCCGCCGAAGAAGAGGTTGGTGGCGGAGACGAAGGGGGTGACGCCCAGGAAGCCGCTGTACCCGCCCGGCAGCCCGAGCCGGGCCTTCTCGGTCGGCGGCCGGTCGCCGGAGAGGTAGAGGAACCAGGGCGAGACCGTCAGCCAGTCGGCCGGGGACCAGTCCCAGCGCAGGCTGAGCGCCTGGCCGGTGAGCCGGACGTTCCGCGCCGGCGGGCCGCCGGCGGTGGTGCCGAGCCGGATCAGCTCGCCGCCCTGGAGCGCGGCGGTGAAGGTGAAGCGCTGCCCGGCGAAGGGGACGAGGCTGCCGCTGGCGCCGAACCAGGCCAGGGTGGCCTCGGCGGTGGAGCTCCCGGCCAGGACCCTGAGCAGGTACTCGGCCTGCGCTGCGTAGCCGGGCTGGCCCGGGCCGAGGGCGGCCAGCCGGACCACCGCGTCCTCCACCAGGGCGCCGCGGAAGAGCGTGGCCACGCTGCCGGTCGAGTCCCGGCGCGCCGCCAGGAAGAGGCCGGCGTGCTCGAAGAGCGAGGGGAGCCAGTCGGCGCGCAGGAGCAGCACCGGCGAGATCCCCTCCACCGACGTGGGCCAGTCGCGGGTGGGCTGGAAGAGGGCGGCCCGGAGCTCGAAGGGCGGGCCGAGCGCGCCGAGGTCCAGCGCCACGTCGGCGCCGGTGGCGTAGTCGTCGTGGATCAGGCCGTCGGCCACCGCGTAGCGCGAGCGGCCGGCCCGCACCACGGCGAAGCCGGCACGGCCGAAGCTCCAGGCCAGGTTGGCCTCGCGGATGAGCAGCGTCTTCCGCAGCTCCTCGCCGAGCGGCCGGCCGTTGGCGGCCAGCCGGGCGCCCTCCAGCGTGGTGGCCTGCGCCGGCACGGGGGGCAGGAGGAGCCGGCAGCCGGGGCTGCCCGCCAGGTCCAGCCCGGTGGGCGAGGTGGTGGAGAGGCAGACCCCCACCACCTCGGGGAAGCGGGTGCGCCGCAGCTCGCCGGTGTCGAGGGCCAGCGTCCAGCGCAGCGCGCCGTCGAGGTGGCGGCCGTCCAGCCGGAGGGCGGCGAAGGCGGAGCCGTGGCGCGCCTCGCCCTCCGGGACGAGGTAGCCGGAGAGCGCGAAGGTGCGGGCCGCGGGATCGAAGAGCACCTCGGTCCCGGGCCGGTTCCGCTCCATGGTGCCGCGCAGGTGGAGGAAGGCCTCCAGGCGCACGCCGTCCTCCGCGCCCACCGGGAGCGCGGCCAGCAGGGCGAGGGCGAGGAGCGCGGCCTTCAAGCGGATCCGGAGTCTGGCATGGGGGTGGCGAGGGCTCCCACGCGGGAGGCGCCGCCCGCGCTCACCGGCCGCGCCGCTCGCGCCACCGCTCGCGGGCCTGCTGCCGCTCCGCCGGGCCCATCTCCCGCCAGCGGCGCAGGTTCTCCAGGTAGCGAGCCCGCTCGCGGGGTCCGGCCTTGACGATCTCCTTCATGGCGGCCCGGATCTGCGCGCGCCGCTCGGCCGGCAGCTCCCGGAACCGGGAGAACCGCTCCAGCAGCTCCTTGCGCTCCCGCTCCGGCAGCCGGCGGAAGGCCTGGTGGCGCTCCAGGATCTCGGCGCGCCGCTCGGGCGGCAGCTCGCGGAGCCGGCGCAGCTTCTCTCGCAGCTCGGCCCGCTCCTCCGGCGGCAGCGCCTTCCAGGCGCCCAGCGTCTCGCGCAGCGCCTGCTTCTCCTCGGGGGAGAGGCGCAGCCAGCGCTCCCGCGCCGAGGGGTCGGCTGGCGGGGCGGTCTCGGCCGGC
>JANNKC010000114.1:0-3498 GCA_031396105.1 Anaeromyxobacter sp. | reverse complement strand
TGCTCCTCGAGAAGCAGGCCCGCGCCAAGGCGCTGGTGAAGCGGCCGCGCGCCCGGTCGACCACGGCCACGACCCCGAGCGCGGGCCCGACCCCCGACCCACGCCACATCCACGCCGCGGTCGAACGCCAGGTCCGACTCCGGGACGGAAGCCGCTGCCAGTATCCGCTCGACGCGGGCGGCGTGTGCGGCTCGACCTGGCAGGTGGAGCTCGACCACGTCGTCCCGGTGGCCCTTGGCGGACCGAGCACCGTGGCCAACCTTCGCTGCGCCTGCCGATCCCACAACAGGCGCGCCGCGGAGCTGACGCTCGGGGAGGTCGTAATGGCTCGGCAGCGCGGCTCCCACCCCTTCCGATCGCTTGAGCCTCAGTGATCGGCATTGAGCGTAGGGCCTGCACAGCAGGTCCGAGGCGAGGGGCGCCCCGCGACTCCGGCTCGCCGAAGCTCGCCGCAGCCTCTCCTGAGCGTAGCCTCGCGTCAGCGAGGCGGAGTCGAAGGGCTCGGGGCGGCCGGAGGGTCGCCGATTCGTGCTGGGTCGTCTGGCGGCGTCGCCACCTCGGGCGCGCACCACCGGCCGCGCTTGCGGCCCTGCGCGGGCCGGCGCTACGTTTCGCCTCCGCATGCGCGCCCCGCTCCTCCCCGCGCTGGCCGTCCTCGCGGTGGCGCTGCCAGCCAGCCTCGGCGAGCCGCCGCGCCTTTCCGCGTCCCTGCTGGTCGCGCCGGCCACCCGGTCCATCCTGGCCTCCGCGGTGCCCTCCGGCTCCACGCCCCGGGCCGAGCCCGCGGTGGAGGCCGCCGCGCCGGCCCGACCCGACGATCCCCCCGCGGCCGGCTTCGAGGCGGCGGCGCGGGCGGCCCTCCGCCGCCAGGCGGCCAGGTGGGGGCTCCTGGCGGCCGAGATCGCGGCGGCCAGCCTGGTCACGCGCCACGAACCCGGTGCAGGCCCGGTGGTGCTGGCTTTCCGCCGCCGGCTCGGCGGCGTCGAGGTGCTGGGCGAGCAGGCCGCCGTGGTGCTCGACCGGGCCGGAGCGGAGGTGGCCACCCTGGGCTCGCTCGGGGGCGGCCAGCCCCGGCCCGGCGCCGGCTTCGCGCTGCATCCCGAGGAGGCGGCCGCCGGCGCCCTGGCCGTGGTGGCGGGTGCACCCGTGGCGCCTGGCCGGCTGGCGCGCGGCCCTTCCGCCGGGCCCTGGATCTCCTTCACGATGCCGGGCGCCAGCGCCAGGGTGCGCCGCGCCTGGATCCCGGACGGTGGCGCGCTCGCCTCCGCCTGGGCGGTCGAGGTGGCGCTGCCGGTGCCGGGCGCCGCGGCGCGCGCCGAGCTGCTCTTCCTCGGCGGCGACGACGGGCTGCTCCGCTCCCGGCAGTCCCTGGTCCAGGCCGAGGCCTTCTCCTACCGGGTCTGGGCCGGGGCGGAGGCGCCGCACCTGCCGTTCGACGGCCCGACCGGCCTGGCCGGCACGCCGCACCCCACCGGCCTCCCCGACGGCTTCCAGCCGCCGCTGGTGGCGCAGAACCTGGTCACGCTGGCCAGCACCCCGTTCTCGAGGGCCGATCCCTGGCTCCCCGCCGGCGCCACCGAGACGGTGGGCAACAACGCCGACGTCTACGCCGACCTCGACGGATCGGACGGCTACTCCCCGCCCGCCGACGAGCGCGGCGCCCTGAGCGGCCCCGGCGCCTTCGACTGGACCGCCGACCTGGCGCTCCAGCCCGAGGCCCCCGCCAACCGCCAGGCGGCGCTGGCGCACCTCTTCTTCGTGGTGAACCACCTCCACGACTGGTTCTACGACGCCGGCTTCGACGAGGCGGCCGGCAACGCCCAGGCGGACAACCTGGGGCGCGGCGGCCTGGGCGGCGACCCGCTGGTGGTGGAGGCGCAGGACCCGGCCCTGCGCAACTCCGCGAACATGACGACCTACGCCGACGGCGTCTCGCCGCGCCTCCAGCTGGGGCTCTACACCGGGATCACCGCGCGCTACGTGGCCTGGGAGGTGCCGGCGGCGCCGGCCGGCCGCCCCGCCTTCGAGGAGGCCACCAGCAGCGCCTTCGGCCAGGCGGCCCCCTTCGACCTCACCGCGCCGCTGGTGGCGGTCGACGACGGCGTGCCGCCGGCCGGTGACGGCTGCGACGCCGGCCCCTGGACCACCGACGTGACCGGCCGCATCGCGCTCGTCGACGCCACGGGCTGCACCCAGCGGTCCGGCCTGTGCACCTGTGCCGCCAAGGCCCTTCGCGCCCAGGAGCATGGCGCGGTGGGCGTGCTCATCGCCCATGACGTGCCCGGCCAGTACCTCTTCCTCGCCTTCGAGCCGCCAGACCCGACGGTCACCATCCCGGTGCTCGGGCTGAAGCAGGAGACCGGCGCGGCCTTCCGCGCCGCGGCGGCGGCCGGGCCGCTCCGCGTCGGGATGCACCGCAGCGCCCCGGCGCTGCGGCGGGACGGTGCCGTGGACACGCTGCTCGTGGCCCACGAGTGGGCCCACCACCTGTCGAGCCGGCTGGTGGGCGGCGGCGGGGGGCTGGGAACGACGCAGGCCCTGGCCATGGGCGAGGGCTGGTCGGACTTCGTGGCGCTCCTCCTGGCGGTGCGGGAGGAGGACTCCGCCGCCGCCGCCGGCGCGGTGTTCAGCGGCGCCTACGCGGCGAGCTCCTGGGCGCTGGGCGGGGAGGAGGCGCTCTTCGGCGGCCCCAACCAGGCCTGGTACTTCGGGACGCGGCGGGTGCCCTACTCGACCGACTCCACCCGGAACGCGCTCACCTTCCGCCACCTGCAGGCGGGCGAGCCGCTCCCGGTGGCCACGCCCGGCGGCGCGCCCATCCCGTTCCTCGACAACGGCCTGGGCAACGCCGAGCTCCACAACGCTGGCGAGGTCTGGGCCACCATGCTCTGGGAGTGCTACGCGGGGTTGCTGCGCGACACGCTCGGACCCGCGCCGCGCCTCGGCTTCGCAGAGGCGAAGGGGCGCATGACGCGCTACCTGGTGGCCTCGCTCAAGGCCACGCCGCCCAACCCGACCTGGCTGGAGGCCCGCGACGCCCTCCTGGCGGTGGCCCGGGCCGGGGACCCGGCCGACGAGGCGCGCTGCTGGCAGGCCTTCGCGCGGCGCGGCGCCGGGCAGGGCGCCGTCGGCCCGGACCGGTACGCCGAGGACAACCGCCCGGTGCTGGAGAGCTACGTCTCCCCGTACCCGGAGCCCGGGCCGCCGCGGCCCCACGGCGGCTGCCAGGCGGGGGAGGCCGGGGCGCTCTCGCTCCTGGGCCTGCTGGCGCTCAGCGCGCGGCGCACCCGTCCCAGAAGGCCTGCAGGTCGGCGGCCAGCGGCGCCTCGAAGGCGGCCGGCTCGCCGGTGCGCGGGTGGGGGAAGGCGAGGCGCCAGGCGTGGAGCGCCTGGCGGGGGAGGCGCAGCGCCGCCCGGTCGGCGTCGGTCGATTCACGCTTGGTGAACCGATCGAAGATCAGCTCGTCGGCCCCGTAGATCTTGTCGCCCACCAGCGGCA
>JANNKC010000081.1:0-4166 GCA_031396105.1 Anaeromyxobacter sp. | reverse complement strand
GCGCAGCTCGCAGGTCCCGAAGTCCACCTGGAGCCCCGCGGGCGAGAGCGACCAGATGGCCGTGAACCGGCCGCTGCGCAGGTCGACCGTGACGGAGAGCGGGAACGGGGCGCTCCCCGGCGGCGGCACGCCGCCCTCCGGGCGGCCGGATCGGACCTCGCCGAAGGCCGTGACCTGCCACGGCCGGTCGCCGTCGCGAGCGATGCGGGCCGGGCCGCCGAAGCAGTCGGTGTAGAGGCAGGCGCCCACCGTCCGGGCCGTGACGTCGAGCTCGAAGAGCTCGGCGTGCAGCCCTTCGTCGGCGGTCTCGCAGCCGTCGGGGCTGCAGCGCTGGGCGCTCGTGGGCCGGCAGGCCGCGGCGTGGGTCGGCAGGGCGGGACGTGCGGGCACGGGGGCCGAGGCGCACGAGGCGAGGAGCAGGGCGAGTGGGAGCGACGTCTTCATGGGTCCGTTCGCTCCTTGGGGCGAGGGCGGCGGAGTCTATCGCTGTGGCGCCAGCACCAGGCCGTCTTCCACCAGCCTCCGGGCCACCCCCGGGGCGATGGTCAGTACGGCGTTGGCCGGCACCAGCGCGATTGACGGCCGCGCCGGCGGCTGTCACGATCCGTCCATGCGCGTCGCCCCCCCCGCCCTGGGCCTCGGCCTCCTGGTCCTCGTCCTCGCCGCACCCGGCGCCGCCGGGGCGGCCGAGGCGTACCGCAAGCTGGTCATCGAGGTCGGCGAGAAGGTCGTCATCGGCGGCTACACCGGCATGTGCGACGACCCGTCGGTGGCCACCATCACGCTCGACGCCCGCGCCACCATCACCGCGGTCAGGGTCGGGACCACGCTCTGCTCGTCGCGGGTGACCGGCCAGCGCCAGATCTTCCGGGTGGTGGTCGAGCCCAAGGCCAAGCCGACGGCCAGGTAGCCTCCGGCTGGCCGCCGTCCGCCCCCGTCGGCCCGCCGCTCAGCGCGGCGGCTGGATGGTGATGACCACCTCCAGCGCCGCGGGCGGCACCTCGTCCACCGTCAGGTCCCTGAGCGCGAAGGTGGCGCCGGGGCACTTGCCGCAGGCCACCTGGGCGGCCTCGCGGGCCTGGGCGACCAGATCGGCCGGCATCGCCGCAGCGCCCGCAGCCACCTTCGGGGCGGCCGCCTTGAGTTGCCGCACGGTTCCGGCCGACGGCGCGGTGAACGCCCGCGGGCGCGGATCGCGCAGCAGCGGGTACTCCAGCCTGACGGGACGGCCGCCGTCCGTGGGCTGGAAGAGGAGGACGAGGGGATCGCCCGCGAAGGGGGCGTCCAGGATGAACGGCTGGCGGCACTGGACCTCCTCCGGCGCCCCGGTGGCCGTGATCCGGGCCGCAGCGCAGATGGCGGTGCCTCGCCGCTCCACCCTCGCCGGAACCCGGGAGAGGTCGACGCTCAGGACGTCGCCCTTGCCGATCGCCTGGTCCTGCGGGGCGGCGGCCGCCGGCGGGCCGCCCAGGGCGGGTGCGGGGGCGAGCGCAGCGGCGAGGAGTAGCAGCGAGAGGAGCAGGGAGGGCGGGCGCGCAGGAGCCATCCGGCGAGCCTAGATCCGGCGCCCGATCTTGGGAACCTCGACGGCCGGGCAGGCACCGCCCGAACGAGACCGAGCCAGGCTCGGCGGCGCCTGGCAGGCCTGCGGGTGGAGCTGTCCCCGGGTCGCGGGACCTGCTCCGAGACGCCCCTTCATCGCCTTGCCGGGCGGGCACGAGGGACCAACGATGGGAGGAGCAGCAACGGTTCCGGCGCATGGAGGGGGTGGAGGCAGCCATGGCGGATCGGCACGGGAAGTGGAGTCCGGAGACGGGCGGCTGGAGCCGCCGCGACGTCCTCAAGGCGGGCGCGACGGCCGCGGCGGCCGGTCTCCTGGGCGACGCGGCCCTGGGATCGGCCCGGGCCGACGACGGCCTCCCGCAGAGCCCTCGCTTTCGCCCCTTCCAGGTGGAGCTGCCCTTCCCCCCGGACCTGCAGCCCGTCGAGCCGGGCGGCAGCCTCCACCGGATCCGGGTGCGGGCGGCCACCACGCAGATCATCCCGGGGCTCGACACCGAGATCTGGGGCTATGACGGGCGCTACCCCGGCCCGACCATCCGCGCCGTGGCCAACCGGCCCATGGTGGTCCGCTTCGAGAACGAGCTGCCGAGCGAGCTCTCGGTCCACTACCACAGCGGCCACACCGAGGCCGCCTCCGACGGACACCCCGACCTCCTCTTCCACCCGGGCGAGCATCGGGACTACCGGTACGACAACCTCGACCCCGGCGGCGATCCCAACGACCGCACCACCACCGGCTGGTACCACGACCACGCGCTCGACATCACCGGCCCCAACGTCTACCAGGGGCTGGCGGGGTTCTTCCTCACCACCGACGAGCTGGAGCAGGCGCTGGTGGCGTCACGGCGGCTCCCCGGGCCGGCCCAGGACCTGCCCATCGTCATCCAGGACCGGCGCTTCCTCGCCGACGGGCGGCTCTTCTACAGCCCGTTCCAGCACGACGGCTTCCTGGGCGACGTCTACGTGGTGAACGGCAAGGCGCAGCCCTTCCTCCGGGTGCAGCGGCGCAAGTACCGGCTCCGGCTCCTCAACGGGTGCAACGCCCGCCACCTCGAGCTGCGCCTCTCCACCGGCGGCTTCCTCCGCGTCGGCGTGGACGGCTGGCTCCTGCCGCGGGCGCTGGCGACGAAGGGCATCCTGTTCGCGCCGGCCACCCGCGCCGACGTCATCGTGGACTTCCGCGCCGCGCCAGCCGAGGTCTTCCTGGAGAACGTGCTGGTGCAGGACGACGGCCGGGGGCCGGACGGGAAGCTCGGCGACTACAAGGTCCGCACGCCGGGTGTGCCGCTGGTGAAGTTCCTGGTGGAGGGGCCGGCGCAGCCGGACGACGCCACCCTGGCGCCGGGCGATCCGGTGCGCCCCAACACGCCCATCGACCCGGGCGAGATCGCCGCCACCCGCACCTTCGAGTTCAACCGGAGCCAGGGGGCCTGGCAGATCAACGGCCGCTTCTTCGATCCCGAGCGGGACGACGCCGCGCCGCGCCTCGGCTCGGCCGAGCGCTGGATCCTGAAGAACGGCGGCGGGGGCTGGTGGCACCCCATCCACCTGCACCTGGAGGCCCACCAGGTGCAGCGGTTCAACGGGCGTCGCGTGGCCGTGCCGTTCAAGCAGGACACCACCATCCTCGGGCCCAACGACGAGGCGGAGGTCTTCATGCGCTTCCGCGACTACCCGGGCCGCTTCGTCTTCCACTGCCACAACGTGGAGCACGAGGACATGCGCATGATGGGCACCATGGCCGTGAGGCCGGGGTGAGGCCGCGCCGCGCCGCCGGGCCGGCCATCCCCGACGTGGCGGCGGTGACGCACCGGGGTCGGCCGGTCCGCTTCTACGAGGAGCTGGTGCGCGGGCGGCTCCTCCTGGTGAGCTTCACCTACACCCGCTGCGCCGGCAGCTGCCCGCGCACCGGCGCCACCCTGGCGCGCGTCCAGGAGCTGCTCGGCCCTCGCCTCGGCGCCGACGTCTTCATCCTCTCCATCTCCCTCGACGCGGCGAACGACACGCCCGAGGCGCTGCGGCGGCAGGCCGAGGCCCTCGGGGCCGGCCCGGGCTGGACCTTCGTGACCGGCGCGCCGGAGGCGATGAACCGGCTACGCCGGGCCTTCGGCTTCACCGACCCCGACCCGCGCGTCGACGCGGACCGGACGCAGCACGCGGCGCTGGTGGCCGTGGGCGACGATCGGACCGGGCGCTGGTCTGCCATGCCCGGGACCCTCGCCCCCGAGCAGATCGTGGCGGCGCTCTGGCGCACCGCCGGGGAGCGCCGGGTGGACGTGGGGAGAGGAGCGGGCTCCCTGGCCCTTCCCTAGCCCGCGCCCAGCTCCAGCCAGACCTGCAGCAGGTGCCTGGCGGTGGACAGCGACGCCTCCAGCCCGTGCACCGAGAGCCACTCGGTGGGCCCGTGGAAGTTGTGCCCCCCGGCGAAGAGGTTGGGCGTGGGCAGCCCCATGGCCGTGAGGCGCGAGCCGTCGGTGCCGCCACGGATCGGGGACCAGCGCGGCTCGACGCCGGCGCGGCGGGTGGCCTCCTCCAGGGCCGCGGTGACCCGCGGCTCCTTCTCCAGGCCGGCCTTCATGTTCCGGTAGGACTCGGTGACGGCC
>JANNKC010000002.1:0-2309 GCA_031396105.1 Anaeromyxobacter sp. | reverse complement strand
GCTCATCTGCCAATGCCAAGGTCCGGCGCGATCTGCTGCCAGTGCTCTCGCGCTCCTGGAGGAAGTCGCCCCACGGTGCGATTCACCTCGGCGATCAAGCGCGACCGGTCGCCGGCATCAAGGAGAGCCCGCACGTCCAGGACGTCCTGAGCGGCGCCCGCGTACAACTTCAGGAGGATCAGGTCCGAGGTCAGGACGAGGGGGACTTCCAGGGCTCCAAGGCGGCAAGGCTCGGCACGTTCGATCACCTCGGCGTGCCAAGTCTTCTTGCCCACCACCACGTCGACCGGATGCTCGACCTTCGCTCCCGTGAGGCGGATGACTCCGGCGAGTGGATCCGTGTCGTCGCCGACCCGCACCTCCACCGCGAATCCGAGCGCCTCCACGTCGGTCCAGAACCCGGGCTGAAGCACGGCGCGGTCCACGACGAATAGATCGAGGTCATCAGTCGAACGCATGACGCCGCGGCCCGCCATGGCCACCGCGCCGATGAGTGCGTGCCGGGCGCCCTTCCTGCGCAACGCCAGCGCCGTCTCCTCGAACACCGAACCCACTAGAACGCCCACCCCTTCTGGGCGCTGCGGCGATCCACGGCCCGGCGCTCAGCAAGCGCCTGTCGGGCCTGCTCCACGGACTGGCCGCTCACGGTCGCGTAGAACTCCAGGTCGCGCCGGCCGAGCGCGAGAGCGCGCTCCATCCGTTCCTCGGGTGTCAGCGCGGCCGTCGCCCGCCGAGTCTCATCCTTGAAGTGATCGCCACAAGAACTCATCCGATGAGTCTATCCCAGTGATCGGTCCACATCTAAGGCCGCCCGGAGCCACACCGTGGAGCAAACCGGATAGGCACACCTTTAGGTTATGACCTGTCAACCCGGGTTGAACGAGATCCGGTCGCCCCGAGCCGCCCTCAAGCTCGACGGGTGGGCTGGACCACCAGGTCGAAGCGCATGGACGCGTGCCGCCGGTCGATGGCGCCGGCGCGGCGAAGCAGGTCGTGGTCGACGGGGGCCAAAGTGAAGGCTCCGCGGTCGAGGTCGCCCAGGAACCCGACGACGCGGGGATCGCGCTTCAAGATCCCCGCGCAGCGCGGCTTGGGGTGGTCCACGTACTGCTCGAGCACCAGCGCCAGCTGCTGCCGAACGAACTCGGAGCGGGAGACGCCCCGTTCGCGGGCGGCGCGGGAGCGAGGCCGCCGCCAAGGCGAACACCTGCGGGATCAGTTTCCGCCCGCCTCGATGAGGAGCCGCGCGGCAACCTGCTTCAACGCGGGCAAGTTGCGCTCGACGACGTTCCAGACCTGAGCCCAGTCCACCTGGAAATAGCCGTGAACGAGCTGGTTGCGCATGGCGGCTGCCTCCCGCCAAGGCAGATCCGGGTGCGCTTGCTTGAACTCCTCGGACAGGCGTCCCAGCGCCTCTCCGATGACCTCGATGTGCTTGAGGCACCAGACCTGGACGAGCTCGTCGGCGTCGAAAGCCGCCCGGCCAGCCGCCGTATGACGCTCGATGGCCGCGACGGCGTCGAGCACGTCGCGGAGGCGCTGAGCATCCCGCCTCACAGCGCCACGGCCTGCCGGAGGACCGCCTCGCGGAACTCCTGGCGAAGCCCCCCCTCGCTGACGACGTCCACCGAGCACCCGAGCAACTCCTCGAGGTCGGCTTTCAGGCCCCCCAGGTCAAGGAGGCTCCTGTCGGGCTCGAAGCGCGCCACGACATCCACGTCGCTGCCCTCGGTGGCGGTGCCGGTGGCGACCGAGCCGAAGATCCGCAGATCGCGCGCTCCGCGCCGGGCAGCCGCAGCCAGGATCGCCTGGCGCTGGTGCCGAAGGTCGTCGAGTCCGATTGCGGCGCGCGCCATGACGCTCGACAGAATACCATCCTCGGAGTCGCGCACGTAGTGGCCCGAGAGGCACTCACTCCTTCACGGTTCCCACTCGGCTCGGCACGCCCGGTGTTGCCGGATCGCGAACTGCCGTTTGGGGCCGGAGGAAGTCCGCGGCGGCCTGCTGGGTGTACCCCGGACGCCCCGAGCCCTTCGACTCCGCCCCGCTGGCGCGAGGCTGCGCTCAGGACTGTCAGGGCGGAGCGCCCTCAAGCTCGCCGGGTGGGGACCACCAGGTCGAAGCGCCGTCCATCCTGCAGCGCGACCGCGCCGAAGTGGCGGACGTCTCGGGTGGCGATGCGGGTGATGCCGAGCCGCTCGGCGGTCGCCACGATGGAGGCGTCGACCAGGCCGAGGCGCATGGACGCGTGCCGCCGGTCGATGGCGCCGGCGCGGCGGAGCAGGTCGGGGTCGACGGGGGCCAAGGTG
>JANNKC010000001.1:0-2110 GCA_031396105.1 Anaeromyxobacter sp. | reverse complement strand
CGAGAGGCACTCACTCCTTCACGGTTCCCACTCGGCTCGGCACGCCCGGTGTTGCCGGATCGCGAACTGCCGTTTGGGGCCGGAGGAAGTCCGCGGCGGCCTGCTGGGTGTACCCCGGTCGCCCCGAGCCGCCCTCAAGCTCGCCGGGTGGGCTGGACCACCAGGTCGAAGCGCCGTCCATCCTGCAGCGCGACCGCGCCGAAGTGGCGGACGTCTCGGGTGGCGATGCGGGTGATGCCGAGCCGCTCGGCGGTCGCCACGATGGAGGCGTCAACCAGGCCGAGGCGCATGGACGCGTGCCGCCGGTCGATGGCGCCGGCGCGACGGAGCAGGTCTATCCGGTTGCCTCCACTAGATATCGGCATTCGGATCGGCACAATTGACGCGTTGTCAGACGCTGGCGCGACCTAATATCGTGGCACGGCGGGCTGTTACAGTCTATTGCAGATCGGCATTGAGATCGGCATAGTGGCGGCCATGATCAGTCCCGCCGATCGCTTGACTCCGTACATTCCAGAGGACCCATCAGGCAGTCTCTCGGAGCTTGGAGTTGGCGTCCTGCAGCGGGCGGCCGCGCTTGGGGGATCCCTGCGGCCGGAGTTGCGTCGGCCGCTCGCAGCCGCGCTTCGCCAGATGAACGGCTACTACTCGAACCTCATCGAGGGCCACAACACGCATCCCGTCGACGTGGAGCGCGCCCTCCGGCGGGACTACGCTGCGGATCCCGCCAAGCGTGCGCTCCAGCTCGAGGCCCTGGCGCACCTTGAGGTCCAGGAGCTGATCGACGGCCGCCTGGAGGCGGAACCGGCCCTGGACCCAACTGCACCAGCGTTCCTTGAGTGGATCCACGGTGAGTTCTACCACCGGATGCCAGCAGAGTTCCGGGGCCTCGCCGCGCCCGACGGAACGCGGATCGAGGTGGAACCCGGCCGCCTCCGGGACCGCCAGGTGGCAATCCAGGACCACCTCCCGCCGGAGCCACAGGAACTCCGCACGTTCCTCGAACGATTCCGGCGGGAGTACAGCCCGGACCGTCTCGGAGGGGCCGCGCAGCGGGTTGTAGCGGCGGCGGCGGCGCACCACCGCCTGGCCTGGATCCACCCGTTCCTCGACGGCAATGGGCGGGTCTGCCGGCTCTTCACCCACGCCTACCTCTCGCGGTGCGGCGTGGACGGGCACGGGCTCTGGACCATGTCCCGTGGCCTGGGGCGCAACCGCAGCGCCTACTTCGCCGCCCTGAACGCCGCCGACTCCCCGCGGCAGGGGGACCTGGACGGCCGCGGGAACATGTCGAACGCGCGGCTGGTGGCCTTCTGCCGGTTCTTTCTGGAGACGGCCACCGACCAGATCGACTTCATGGCAAGCCTGTTGGACCTTGCGGGGCTTGAGGCCCGTCTCGGCGGGTACGTGGAGCGCTTGGTGAGCCGCAGGGAACTTCGCCGCGAAGCGGGTCGCCTCCTGCTCGACGTTCTGGCTCGCGGCGAGGTTCAGCGCGGAGAGGCCGCGAGGATCACTGGGACCGGAGAGAGAGTTGGCCGCAGCATCGTCTCGGAGTTGGTAGCCCGCGGTCTGCTTCAGTCCTCGACCCCCAAGGGGCCACTGTGCCTGGGCTTTCCAGCGGAAGCCGTGCCGTACTTCTTCCCCAATCTGTATCCGGCGGAAGTGGAGATGGCCTCAGAGGAATTGGCAAGGAGCCACCCGGCAGGTCCGCGAAGAGGGCCCGCGCGCTAGCGGCTGCCTCCGCCAAGGCAGATCCGGGTGCGCTTGCTTGAACTCGTCGGACAGGCGTCCCAGCGCCTCTCCGATGACCTCGATGTGCTTGAGGCACCCATGACGCTCGTCAGAATACCACCCTCGGAGTCGCGCACGTAGTGGCCCGAGCCGCCCTCAAGCTCGCCGGGTGGGCTGGACCACCAGGTCGAAGCGCCGTCCATCCTGCAGCGCGACCGCGCCGAAGTGGCGGACGTCCCGGGTGGCGATGCGGGTGATGCCGAGCCGCTCGGCGGTCGCCACGATGGAGGCGTCGACCAGGCCGAGGCGCATGGACGCGTGCCGCCGGTCGATGGCGCCGGCGCGGCGGAGCAGGTCGGGGTCGACGGGGGCCAAGGTG
>JANNKC010000436.1:0-19439 GCA_031396105.1 Anaeromyxobacter sp. | reverse complement strand
CGCGCCAGGCCGGCAGGTGGCTGTCCAGCCGCTCCACGCCCACCAGCAGGTCCCCGCCCTCCCACGCCTCCGCGGACGGCCGCATGGTCACGCAGCGCAGCGGCTCCGCCTCGCCACGGAAATCCGGAGCTCATCCCCTAGCGCTCGAAGATCATGGTCCACCTGCGGGCGGCCCTGTCGTAGAGGTAGCCGATGGCGGCGTATCCTGCCGGAGACGACAGGTTCGCGCCGACCTCCAGCACCTGGACGGCCCGCGGCGCCGAGTCCCCCTCGCGCCGCGTTCCCACCAGGACCACGCCGTTCACGCCGAAGTTCCCGGCACCGAACGCCGTAATCAAGTAGCCCTGGGCAGCGAGATCGGTGGCCGCGCTGCCGGCGCCGGCAACGGTGGTCGCCACCACCTTGGCCTCATAGCGCACCGCCTGGGCCTCGCTCCAGGCGTAGGAGACGTAGGTGACGAGCCCGCCCTGGAAGGAGACCGCGGTGAGCACGCTTCCCCTCGCGCCCTCGGCGGAGGCTGTGGCGGGGAGTTGGTCTACTGACACGGAGCCGAGTACCGAGGTGAAGGTCCCGGTCTGTGTCGTCTGGAGCACGGAAGCGGCGAAGGCGCCCGCACCTTCCTCCAGGTCCAGGGAGGTGATGAGCGCGCCCGGTGGGATGGCGGTGACCCAGTCAGGCCCGAAGTCGCCAACAAGGCCTGTATGGTAGGTGGTCCGAAACCCAGGGATGAGGAGGTGCCCGACGAGTTCCCAGCTGCAGTTCGCCACGGGTGGGGAGGGCGTGCAGATTCCCTCGCCGGTGAGCAAGGGGCCACCTACTCCAAGCAACCCAATGGTGTGGCCTCCAATCAAGTTTCCCAGCCGGACGAACTCCAGCGTGACCGGCGCGTCGGCCCACTTGAATCGCAGGTCGAGCGGAGGATAGACGGAGTGTCGCGCTGCGCGGCTCCCCGTGGGCGCCGATCCGTCGGCGGTGACCGCGACCCGGTAGGTGGCGCCGTCGTCGCCGAGCGCGGCGGGCGGCGCCGTGTGGTGCGAGTCGGTGGCCCCGGGGATGGGCACGCCATCGCGGCTCCATTGGTAGGTGAGGCCACTTCCCGAGGCCCGCACCTGGAAGAGGGTGCTTTGGCCCTGGAAGACCGCTGCGTCCCCGGGCTGCTCCAGGATGACCGCCGCCGGAGGCCCGGCTTCTGGCCCGGCTGGCAGCTCTCCGCAAGCCGCGACCATCGCTGCAGCCAGAAACGCGGCGGCCTGCCAGACCCACCTACTGGCGGGCCACGACAGCGATGGCGCGTGCGTCTGCATTCAAGCTCCCGTCGGTGAGCACGATCTCGGTTCCGTTCTTCCAGTAGACAGCTGACCGCCCGTGGTAGCCCGCGGTGTAGGCGTCGCCACTCGCCGCGGCAACGGCCATCGCCATGGCGGGCCGTTCTGGGTCCTGCCAGGCCGCGGACGTGAGGTCCATGGGGACGCCGTCGCGCCACACCTTGGCGACATCAACGACCCCGTCGTTCTCGACCCCGGAGACCAGGACCTCGCCGCCGTCGACGGCGACGCCGGTGGCCACCGCGCCATAGGTGCCGTCGGTGAGCGGGAGCTGTGTGCCGTTCCTCCATACCGTGGCGACGACTACACCATCCTTCTCGACCCGGCCTGCCACGTAGACGTCTCTCCCTGCGACCACCACCGAGGACGCCACGGCCGGCTCCACACCGTCGGAGAGCGCCGTGGCGACGCCGTTCCTCCAGACCTTGGCGATGTACGTCGGCGCGGCGCGGGGCGCGGCCTCGGTGACACCGATCTCGAATCCGGCGACGTAGACATCGCCTCCGGAGACCGCCACCGCGAGAGCGCTGGCGTTGCTCGTCCCATCGGTCAGGGCGGTGGACTCACCGTTCTTCCAAACCGTGGCGATGCTCGGGCCCCCAGGTGAGCGATAGCCGGCCACGTAGATGTCCTCGCCCGACACGGCGATGGCCTCGCCGAAAGCCTGGCTTGTCCCGTCGCTGAGCGCGACCGGCAAGCCATTCCTCCAGTAGGTCGCCACGTCGAAGGTGCCTCCATCCACGCCGCCCGACACGTAGACGTCCTGCCCGGAAACCGCGACGCCGGTGGCGAGCGCGCCGCGCGCGCCGTCGGAGAGATCCTGCCCTTGGCCGTTCCTCCAGAGCCGGGCCACCTGTACTGCGCCATTCGACTCCCAGCCGGCCACGTAGACGTCGACCCCTCGGTCGGCGCCTGAGTCTGCGCAGCCAGCCACCAGGAGCGCGCCGACCAGGGCGAGATGAGCAGGCGAAGCGAAAGAAGGTCTCAGGTGGTACTCCCCCTCACCTTAAGAATACCATAGTCGCGCGGATCGAAGCCCAACGCCCCTCCTTGAGCAAGGCCACTCCCCAGGCCTCACCGATTCGGCCGAGACTCCGGGCGCTGGGGGTGGTTGGCGAGTTGCTGCGAGGACGGCGGGAGCGGAGGAGGTGGCATCACCGGGGGAGGCGGTACTGTCGGCGGCGTGAGCACCTCCTCCTCGCGCCGGGGGGGCGCCGCCGGCGGCTGGATCGCCCGGGCCGCCTCGTGGAAGGCGCGAGCCCGGGACGTCAGGACGACCGAGTCGTCGAGCGAGGGCGGCTCAGGAGCGGCCGATGTTGGGACCAGCGCACTGTAGGCCTGCCACCCGAGGTAGCCAATCGCGAGCGCTGCGACCAACAGAATAGCAATGCGTGCACGTACGATCCGTCGGTCGTCGCTGCTAGCTGCGTTCATTCTGACTCCCGCCGCTCTCCCGGCAGCCACTCAGGCCACACCGGCCGTGACCCTGCGTAGCTAACGCGGTGCAGACCTTCTTGCTCTCCAGGACGTCGAACCTGACCGAGACGTCAGTTGAATCGTGTCATCGTCAAGCCAAGTTAGTTGGCCAAGGCATGGAGTGAATGAAAATTCGGTCGGGGGCGTCGAACAAAGTGTCGCTGCAACGGAGAAATCGCTCCCCTCAGGTCTGAACATCGCCACGATTCTTGCTTCTTTGTCGTCATGTTCCACAGCAACGTCCACTGACGCCGTGTGGGACCTGTTGAACAGAGCTTTCTTCCAGAACCACACGTTCCGGTAGTTCTCTGCAATCACGCAGGCAATAGCTCCATCAATGGAGTCCGGCGACCATCCATGTTCGGCGAACCCGACACGAACCCCGGTCAAAAGCCACTCCAAAGCCAACCGTTCTCTCTCTCCCCTTTTCGAGGTGAGATAGATACCTGGGTCTCCAGCAACCTCAATCACCAGCACCCCTAGGAGGTTTCTCGCCTTCTCCCTGGTGACCTTTGGCACAACCTCGACCAGCACCTTCCAGATTCCAGCCGAGTTACTGAATGCTCGGAAGTGCCGCTCAACGTTTGCAGTCAGAAAGCGTGTCTGCAATCGAAATGCGTGCCGATCATCGTTGCCGAGGGTTGGCGCATCGAGATCGAACTCCTTCACTCTACGCGCAACGCGCTCCCTCATGGCTCCGGCCTACGCTGGAGCCACAAGGAATTGCCGTCTGAGCTGAACTGCGTCGAAGCCGCTTGCTCTGCGTCAAGCCCCGCCTGCCGCGCCGGAACATTGGGTTCTTTGACCACGGCTGAGTCGGCCTCGTGCCCCTCTGCTTTGGCTAGAGCATTGATTGGCGAGTTGGCTCGTCCTGAAGTTCCGTTCTGGTTCAGGGGCCGACCGCTAATACCGGTCTTCACGGCGTCTCCCGACGCATACTCAAGGATCTCATATCGGTGTTGTAAAGCAGCGCTCGACGTTGAGTTTCCATGTACGCCCTTTGCGGCAACAGAGCGAGCCCGGGCACGACGTTTCGGAAGAGCTCTACGCGGCAAGGGTGACCACGGGCGTGGTCAGGCAAGCCGCAAGGTGTGACATCGAAGCCCTTGCCTTGCAGAGCGAGGCTTGGCGCGGGCGACGGTGATCAACCGGGCGCAGGCTGCGCAGTCGTCAGCGACTCGCCATTGGCCGACAGTTCTGGATCTGCACGAACAATCGCGAAGCGGGGCGGGTCCTTCTTTGCGAAGGTCAATCGCACTCGCTCGCCTGCAGCGCTAGCGGGCTGCAAGAACTCGCAGCGCAGCAAGAACGGGCCGACTGGCAGCGACAGCGGAACAGTTTCTGCAATGCTCCCAACCTCTACAGCGCCGTCAGCCGGAATCTCGAAGGGAACTTCGACCACGCGCACCGCATCAGGATGAACGGCGCCAACGTGGTTCGCCACATCCATCTCGATCGAATGCCGTCCAGCCTGGACCAAAGTGCGGAACGACACGCTGCCAGGCCGCCAAGCGAACCCTTGCGCGACATGTTGATTAGTCCAGTCGTTGAACGGTTGCTTCAGTGAACTCGCGAATACCGCGAGTTGCCCGTGTGAAACATCAAGACCGACTGTGGTCGCCATCATCAATCTCCGACCCTAATCTGTACTCGGGTTCCGTCCGGCAATCCACGACATGCATTGCCGATACAAGCACCTGCCGACATGTTGTCGCGCGGATTGATCGGCCGAACACTCGCGCCGGCACCGCCTTCCCTGAACATAGCCGGCGGGTACTCATCCAAGTGCTTGCCAGCAACCTTGTCTAGCGCTCCGGTTGACGCCTGCCTGTTCCCGGCGGCGCCAGCCCGATCAATGGTCAGAACACTTGGCCTACCTGCTTCAATCGCATCCGCTGCATGCGCCGCTGCCTCGCCGTGGATCGAGCGCGAGAGGGTTATCTCCTTTGCGGCAACTGACCTACTTTAGAAATGCCTTCCTCGTGATCGTTCCGTCGGCGGCATCAATTTCACACCTGTATGACGAGAACGAGTTCACGATAAGCGGTCTTGAAGAACTGATTCGATAGTAGTAGTCAGAGCGCTCAGGCAACTCAGCCTCCCAGAGCTGTATCCCATTCTTGGCAATGGCTACAAGGTTGCGAATAGCAGCGGCACCCTGCCGTCGCATCTTCTTGTAGTTGTGGTCCAAAAGGTATGAATCGGGATCGAGCAAGACAAATACGCGGTCACCATCTTCGATTGCATCGAGCACAGGCCAAGCTAGTTGAATCGATTGACCATCAATGGTCAGGATATTGCCGTGGAAGGAGGTAGTCATGGCAACGGCCTCCCGGGTCCGAAGTTCCGAACAGGAATCTCATCAAGCAATTTGAATTGCTCAGCACCACCGCGGAATCGACCCCAGTCGGGCATCGGAATCGCACGCGACCGCTCCAGGAGAGTGCCGTTTGGAACAAGTACTTCTTGAATCATCGTTGCCTTATTAGCGGCCGGCAATGCCAGTGCTTCTTGCGCCCAAGCACTGCTACGTGGAGGTACAGCGGTCAACCATCCACCGACGCTCGCATCGCCGGAGAACACGCGGTAGTAGACCTTGTCACCTGCTTGTTCAAATTGGCGGACCACACCACCAGCGCTCGGTAGTCCTTTTGCGGCATCGGCGACCTTGTCCGCCGTCTTGCCGGCATCAGCGACCACTTCAGCCGCCTTGCCGGCGCCAACCGCGTGCTCTACCTTCCCGGCGACCTTACCAGCCTTCAGCACCGCCGCCACGCCGCCAGGCACGAACGGAACCGCGGCGGCTACGGAGTCGACGACCAATCCTCCGACATCCAGCACCTTCTCCAGGGCGCCTGTGTCCTTGCTCCATGCAGCGATCGCAGCCACCCCCATCGCGACGTTGGCCGCGTCCCACAGCGTCTCCACGACGTGGCCGGACGGGTCCGCGAAACCGACCGGGTTGTTGAGCGCGTAGGCGTAGCGGTTGACGCCGACCCCTCGCGCGAGGGGGCTTGCCGTGTCAGCCGCCATGAAGCGGCCGAGGTACGGATCGTAGTAGCGCGCGTGCAGGTAGACGATGCCGCTCGTCGGATCCTGCTGCTGCCCAGTGAAGCCATACGCTTCCGGCTTGTTCGCGAGTGCCGGCGTCCCGTACGGGAAGTACTCCTGCTCCGCGCCATAGGGCGACGTGCTGCCGGTGCCACTGCTCACGGTCAGCACCGAACCGAGGTGGTCGGCATGCAGCCAGGACTGGGTAGCCGTTCCGTCCAACCCCGAGATACGCTTGGCGATTCGCTCGCCGCCGAATGACAGGTACACGGTCAGGGCGCTGCCTGCGGTGACGAGGAGGTCGTCGTTGGCGAAGACGCGGTCGTTCTCGACCACGCGCGTCCCGTCAGCGTCGTATGCGTAGACGTTGGCGCCCACCGCCGCCGTGCGGTTGAAGACGTCGTAGGTGATGGACTGGCTGCCCGAGGGCGTGATCGCCCCCTTCGCGTTGGGCAGGTATGACGGCGCCAGGATCATGCTTCCATTGGCGTCGTAGCCGTAGACCGCCGCCCCGACGCCGGTCACCGCGTGCGGGTGCGCGGGATCGCCATATGAGTAGTGCTCGCTGCGATATTCACCGCCGGCCAAGAGGTAGCGATCGGTGATGTTGTCCACATTGTCGTAGACGTAGAAGGCCGACTTCGGGCTGGGGCTGCAGGAAGTCTGGGCGAAGTACAGCCGGTCCGCGGCGTCATAGGAGTAGAGCCAACTCGCTCCGGTCAGCTTGTTGGTGATCTGGCTCAGCTTTCCATCGGCGTCCCTGGTCTGGTAGTCGGCCGCCTGGAGCGTCGTTCCGCTAGGTCCCGTCACGGTCCGGGTGGCGAGCCAGCCGCGTTGCGGCGAGTAGGTGTTCCAGAGCTGGGTGCCATTGACGTGGACCCGGTTAGTCAGTTGCCCCTCCGCGTCGTACGTCGCTGAGGTCACCATGCCCGGGATGGCGTACGGCTGTGCGGCGCCGTCGTAGGTGATGGGCCCCACCGCGAAGGACGGGAAGGGTGTCCCTCCTGCCGTCGCCGCATAGGTCCGGGTTAGCGGACGATCGCCGTCGTCGTAGGTAGTGGTGATGGCAAAGTCGGTACTGCTTGCGCCGCCGACGTTGCGCTGCCACTTAGCCAGCCGGCCGCGGGCATCGTAGCTGAATACCTGCAGGCCCGACCACGCGCTCGCGCTGGCATCAGCGATCGAGGTGAGATGTCCCTTGTTGAAGTAGGTGCCTCCCGGATCGGCCTGATCGTAGTACCACCAAGCGTAGTCGGACGGCGAGTTGTCGGACCACTGGCGGTACTTCCGGTTGAGCGCGTCGAACCGGGTCTGCGTCCGCTGTCCCTTGGCGTCGGTCACCTCCAGGACGTTGCCGACGTCGTCGTAGACATAGCTCCACGTGCCAAGGTCGGGGTCGCGGACTTCGACGTTCCTACCCAGGGAGTCCGGCGTGTAGGTCCAGCCATTTCCGGCCGCATCGGTGACCGTGCGGAGCTTGCCGAGCACGTCGTGGCCGAAGGTCGTCGTGCCGCGGCCATCGACGAAGGCGGCCGCGTGGCCGCGCGCGTTTGCTAGCGTGGCAGTGGCATGGCCGAGCGGGTCAGTCGCCCTGGCGCGGCTGCAGGTGGCCCCCGCCACCGGATCGGCGCAGCTCGAGAAATCAAAGGAGGTCGTGGTGCCTGCGAGGTCGGGGAAGACCACAGCGGTGACGCGCCCAAGCACGTCGAACCGGGTCTCCGTCCAGTAGACCATCGCACCGCGGAAGTAGGGCTTGGACTTCCAGGCGGACATTCCCTGGGCGTCGACGGCGAAATCCACCTGGGAGTCGGGATGCGCCGCGTCAGGTCCCTTGCTCCTCGTCCGGTACTTTCTTCCGGAGCCGTCGTAGAACTCCTCTGACCACTGGAATCCAAGCCCGTCGGCTGAAGGCGCCTCTATGCGCACGCGCTGGGCGGTCGCCCCATCGGCCACGCCGCAGACGTTCGAAGGCATCTGTGGGTCGTTGCAGTAGCGGAAGGTGGTCTGCGAGACACCGGCCGGAGAACCGGCCGAGGGCAGCGACCTCGTAGAGAGCCGGCAGTGTGCGTCGAATAGGACCGAGGTGGTCTGGTCGTTTGGGTTGATGACCTCGCGGATCTTTCCGCACTGTCGGTCCCAACCGTACTGCGTCAGGTGGTTGGCAGCATTGAGCATCGTAGCTACGTAGAGCCGGTACTGGGGGTCGTAGGTGTAGCTGGTCCGGTTGCCGTTCTCGTCCCACATGTATTCGGGGTTGCCCGCGCTGTCGTACTGGGAGCGGGTCTCCGTCATCTTGCTGGTGGGCCGGTCGATCCAGCGACGCACTGCCGTGGCGAATCCTCCCCCCGCCGCGGGCGGCGTGGTGTAGCTCGCCGAGTTGTCGTAGAGCGTCTGCGTGTCCGTGAGCAGCTGGCTATCCGGGCCGTAGATCACGGTCCTCGCAGGATAGGACACCGTGTACCCCAAGGCGTTCGGATAGAACTCGATCAGGGTCGTGGTCTCGTCGCCGGAGATGCCGGAGCCGCCGTAGTCGAAGACAGTGGTCGTGTTTCCAAAGCCGGCCTGGTAGGCCCCTTCCACAGTCAAGTTGTCGTACTGGTAGCCCTTCCTCGTCTGCTGTCCGTAGGCGCAGGGCCACCCCGGGCAGGCCCGTCCCGAGCCGTCGTACGACTCCTCGCCCTCGCTGCCGAGCTGCGAGAGGTAGGGTGGCCCAGCCGGGACCATGCCGTTCAGCGTGGTCGCACCGGTCACATAGTTGAACCAGCGGCGGCTCAGCAGGGTCTTGGCGCCATCGCCCCCAACCGCTCCGAGATCAACCTGCTGCGGCTTCGCGTAGGAGCCGTAGTACTGGTAGTACGATGTGCTGCGGTAGGGGCACACGGTCCCGACGCAGGGCAAGGTCTCGTCGGCGGTCCTGAAGCCGAGGAAACGCCGGTCTACGTCGTCCCACACGCCGCCGGAATAGACCAGGTTTGTCGTCGCCACGGTCGGCCCAGTGGCGCCGGCTGGCTTGAACGGGATGTGCCCATCTGACGTGGTGATGGACGAGACGGTCTGCACCACGAACTGCAGGTTGGTGTTGGCCCACTTCGAGGAGGGGCTGTATGCGACCGTGATGACGCCGGCGCTGCCGTTGTCGATGCTCGACAGCAGCATGGGCGGCGTGCCCTGGCTGAGCAGGACCGTGAAGGCGCTTCGATCGAAGATGTCGGAGCGACCGTCGCCGTTGAAGTCGCCCACGAGGACGCCGTTCTGCCCCACGAAGGGCGGCAGCGGCAGCGCCGCGGAGGGCCTGGCGCCCGAGAACATGTTCGCGGCGGGGTTGCCTCCACCCGTGAGGACACCCACGCGGGTACCGCCATAGGCCGAAGCTGGGTTGTAGATCAACAGGTCGGTGGAGCCGTCTCCATCGTAGTCACCCAAGGTGATGAGGTCGAAATAGCTCAGGCCGCCCACCGTGAAGCACCAGGCACCCGGCACCTGACCACAAGTACTGGAGAGGTCTTGCGCGGCGACAAAGCCGGCCCCGGTGGTAGGCAGCACGCTCCCCGTCGACAGCCGCGGCACGATACCCCGTCCAGGACTACCATTGTCCATCGTCAGCAGGTCGGTCTTGCCGTCGCCGTTGAAGTCGCCCACCGTGACGTACGGCGCGTACGGCGTGACGCCACCGGTGGTCCAAGAGAGCGGTGCCGAGGTGAAGGGAGCGGTCCTTGAGCCCGTTGAACTCAGGATGGCGAACTGGCGCGAGGGTGGCTGGGGGTAGCAGCCGGAGCAGGTGGCACCCTGCGTGTGGTCGCCCGAGCACGTGCTGCGGTCCCCGGTCAGCACCAGGTCCATCTTCCCGTCGCCGTTGAAGTCACCGAGCTGGATGGCCGTGGTCCGGATGTCGCTCTGCTGGGTGCAGGCCAACGGCGGGACTGTCAGGTAGCTGCGCAGCTTCCAGCCAAGGTAGTCTCCGTTTATCGCACCAGGATTGCCTGGGCCCCAAAGCGGCGTCGGGGCCGCCGAGTCGAGCGGTTTCATCCCGCCTCCCCAAAAGAGCCAGCTATTGGGGTTCTGCGGCTTGCCGTCTGTGAAGAGCAGGTCCGTGCGGCCGTCGCCGTCTACGTCGGCGGCGATGAAGGTGTCGCCCGGCAAGGGCTTCCAGCCGTGGAAGAGCGCACCGCCACTCCACAGCGTCGAGTTGGTGACGAAGGGGTCGGTAGCGTGGCCGTAGAAGACAATGGCCTTGACGGCACCTGCATCGGTGATGAGGACGTCGCTCTTGCCGTCGCCGTCGAAGTCCCCGACCGTCAGGCTGTCGCGGCCGTACAGGCCGTTGGTCCATGCTGCGCTGGTGACGTCGCCGACGACGAAGAGCCTCCGCATCGTGAACGGTGTCGCTGGCGCGCCGGTCGCGGTGAAGAGCGCCAGCTGCGTGCCGTTCTGGATGAGGAAGTCCTGGCGGGCGTCGCCATTGAAGTCGCCGAAGACAATCCCGTCGTTGCTCCGGTAGGTCCACGAGCCTCCCACCGGCGTGCTGACCAGCGGGCTGGATGGTAGCCTGGAGTACAGGAGCGTCGTCCTGGGAAGCGAGGAGCCCGAGGCCACCTGTCCGTTCGCACCAATGGTGAAATCCTTGCCGAAGCGCTGGACGCCAGTGAGCAAGGATGTGCCCGTCGTCGGATCGGTGTTTTCGTAGGTCAGGTTGAACGCGAACGCCGGGAGCCCTTCGACCACGACCTCGAGGCTTCGATAGAGCAGCGTTCCCACGCCGAGGGCGGTGGTCCCGTTGGCGTAGCTCACGCCGCGGTCGCTTCGCGCCGACGCGTGAAGGGTGAGCAGCGTGCTGCCGTAGCTCAGGCCGGATGGGTAGCAGGCTCCAGCCACCGAATCCGCCTCGCAGAGGGTCCAAGAGTAGCTCACAATACCCCGGCCGCTGACGACCGAGGTCCGGCCCCACATGGTCGGCGTGGTGTTGACCGGTGAATAGTTCGCTACCGATCCGTCGCGTTCGGTGACGCTCCACTTCGCGCCATCGAAGCGGATGCGCTTGTAGTTCTCGACCTTCGTTGCGTGGGTGCCGCCGTTGTTGCAACTCGGGCTGAGTTCAGGACTCGCGGCGAACTCGATCGTCGTGCTGGTGCCGTTGCTGCTGCTGCACGGCAGCATCTCTGCTCCATCGAGCAGGTAGATGTCCGTGCTCCCCGATGTGCGCAGGTCGGGAGTCTTGTGGTTGCTGCCCACCCGCTGGATCGAGCTGAACCCTTCGAGACTCCAGCCGGGACCGAGCGGCCCGTTCCTCCCTCCCGAGTTGTAGGACAGCGCCACCTTCGGCTCGACACCGCGAAACCCGGCCAGTGGGATGTCGATCACGTAGGTGAACCCCCCGTTGAACTGATCGGCAGCCGACCTTCCCACGCCCGACAGGGCGCTCTCGAGAGGCTGGGCGTTCCCGTTGGACTTCACGAAGTCCTCGGGAGTGGGTTGTGCCGACGCCGTCCCGGCGCACAGCGCAATCGCGGTGACCAACGCCAGCGGGGCGCGACGAAGAACATACTGGAGCAGGCTGAACATGGAGGTGGTCCCTGTGAGGCTCGTGGTGCGCTACGGACACTGATTGCTGGAGGCCATGCAAACGCCTTCGCACTTGCAGACTCTGCCGCTGGCGCAGCGGACGTCGGCAGGGCAGGTCATGCAGTCCTCACCGGCGTCACGAACGCCGTTGCCGCAAGTCGGGACAAATGGCCTACCAGAGACCTGGGCGGAGGCCGGACCTTCGCCCGCAGCATTGGTTGCGGAAACCACGTAGTAGTAGGTGAGGCCGTTGGTCAGCCCTGTATTGGTGTGCGAGGCCGCAGTGACCGTGGCGACCGTCGTGTACGGTCCGCCCACCACGGTGGCGCGCTTGACGCCGTAGCTCGTCGCGCTCACAACGGCGCTCCACGACAGGCCGACGGAGCCATTGCCGACGGTGGGCGTGTTGAGCGCGGGGGCCGCGGGCCGCGTCAGCGCCGTGACCTGGGTCGAGTCGGGGCCCTGCCCGGCCGCGTTCACTGCTGAGGCGACATAGTAGTAGTTGGTTCCCGGGCCAAGAGCGCTGTCCGTATAGCCGACGGCCGGATTGGTGATCCCGGTGGCGACACTGGTGGTGTAGGGCCCGCCGCTGACTGCCGCCGAACGCTTGAGGTTGTAGCTGGTCGCCGCGACTGAGGGGGCCCATGTGACCTTGACCTGGCCCGCAGCCGGAGCCGACCAGGCGAGGCTGTTTGGGGCCGCCGGGGCCGTGGGCGATTGCACTTGAGCCGAGCGAGCGCTGGTGCCGGCAGCGTTCACTGCTTCGAGCACGTAGTACCAAGTGCTTCCGGCCGCGAGGCCCGAGTTGACGTAGCTCGTGCCAGTCAGGCCGCTGGCGCCCGTGACGCCGAGGTAGCCCGAGCCGCTCGTCGCGCTCCGCAACAGGTTGTACCCCGTCGCCTTCGGAGCGGCTGCCCACGAGATCGCGATCTGGCCCACGCCGCCCAGTGCCGAAACACCGGTGGGTGCAGCGGGCACGGTGGTCGCCGACGCCGGTGCGGAGGTCGATCCCGTGCCGTAGAGGTTCGCGCCCTGGACCACGTAGTAGTAGGTGGTGGCCGCTACCAGGCCCGTATTGGTGTAGTTCGTGCCGGCCAGGCTGGTGGCCACGCTGACGTAGCCTGAGCCTGACACCGCGCTGCGCAGCAAGTTGTAGCTCGTCGCGCCTGGAGAGGCGGCCCAGCTCAAGCCTACCGCAGTGCCACTGGCCGTCGCCGACAGGCTACTGGGCGCGGATGGCGGGCCCGCTGGCGTGGCGCTCGCAGTGTTGGAGTGCGCTCCCTCACCGCCCGCCGCTGGCGTGGCATAGACGTAGTAGGTGTAGGTCATCCCATTGACGAGGGGGCTGTCGACATAGGCAGTTACTGCGCCCACGTTGAGCGTAGTGCCGCTGCGGACCACGCGGTAGCTGCTGGCGCCCGTCACCGCTCCCCATGCCAGGGCCACCTGCGCGTTGGATGCAAGCGCCAGCAGGTTCTCGGGCGCGCGGAGGACCGCCGGCGTCGCGCTCACCGTGGCGCTGTTGTTGCTCTCGGCTCCCGACTGCCCGTTGATCGCCGAAACCGCGTAGTAATAGGTGGTCAGGTTCTGTACTTCGCTGTCGACAAACGAGCTGCTCACCGGGGCGGCCAGCGCCATGAGGCTGCTGGCGGTGGTGCCCCGCTTGACGCTGTATCGCGACGCACCGAATACAGAGTTCCAGGAGAGGGTCACCTGTCCGCTCGCCGGCGAGGCGGTCAGGTCCTTGGGCACGAGGCGCTCCGGCGCGGCGCAGTAGGTCGGCTGCCCGACCACCAGGCCTAGGGAAGTCAGGCACTCGCGGGAGGCGCCGGAGCAGGTCGCCGCCGGCGAGGCCGAGCAGGTGGTGCCGGCGGGGGCATACCTGTCGGGGCAGGCCGCGCTGTTGCCAGCGCACTTGTCGGCCACGTCACAGGCCCCGAGCGAGGGCCGGCACACCGTGTCGGCTGGCAGGAACTGGCAGTTCCAGTCGCAGCAGGTCGCCATGCCGGATGTCAGTGTGCACTGGCAGGCTGCCTGGGCCGCCGAGGCAGGAAGCGTGGCGGCGATCAAGGCGCAGGCGAACCACGCAGAGCTGAGGACTCGGAGACGGAAGGGAGGCATGGCTTGGCCCTCGGGGCGGTAGAAAGACAGGGACTGGCCAGTTGCCTGGCCGGGCCCTGCCTCAAAGAACTACGGGCAGTGCTGCGCGGTCGAATAGCACCTATCGTCACCGCACTTGCAGCTGTAGCCCGCCTGGCAGCTGCAGCTGGGTGGCGGTGGCGGTGGCGCCTTGGGCATGCCCAAGACGACGGCCGAGTATGCGCTCGGGCCGGTCGTGTTGACCGCCTTCACCCTGTAGCTGTACGTGACTCCATTGATTAGGCCGGTGTTGTTGACGTAGGTTGTCGTCAGGTTCGTGCTGCCCGTGAAGGTCGCGAAGGGGCTCCCGGCCATAGACCGCTCGACGGAGTAGTTCGTCGCCCCCGCCGCCGCTGACCAACGCAAGTAGATGTATTTGTCCCCCGCCGAAGCTGCCACGCCCGTGGGCGTCGCGGGCACCGCAAGAACCTGGATCTGGTTCGAGTAGGCGCTTGAGCCGGTGCCCGAGGAAGCGGTGACCGCGTAGAGGTACTTCGAACCGGCCGGCGGTACAGAATCGGTGAATAGCCACGTGGTCAACGGCGTGCCTCCCGACAGCTTGGCAAAGGCGACGTTGGTATTGACGCTGCGCCACACGGCATACCCAGTTGCCTCGGCGGCCACATTCCAAGCCAGGTTGACCGTCGAGCCCGATACCTGTGCTGTCAGGTTGGTCGGGGCGGCCGGTATCACTGCCACTGAAGAGTCGTTTCCCGTGCCCGTCGCGTTGGACGCCTTCACCTTGTAGTAGTAGGGAACGGACGAGGTGGTCACGCCGGTATCCGCGAAGCTGAAGCCATTGAACTTGGCGGGCGTGACCGGAGCGAATCCCGAAGCCGCAGACGTACTGCGCTGCAGGGCGTAACTCGTGGCGCCCATGACGGGAGTCCATGACACGGAGATTGGCGACTGCGCTGGAGCTGCATTGGCAACGAGCCCGGATGCGAAGTCCGGAGAGGCCATATCGGGAATCGGCGCGCTGTTCGCGCAGTTGGCCATGAACCGAAGTTCGGGTAGCCCAGGGCAGTAGCTGAACATGAACGACTGATAGAGCCGGTCCACGAACACAAAGACGTTCTGCGGACCATCGTAGCCCGCCTGGGGCCTGTTTACGCTAAAGCCACTGATGGCTCCGCTGCCGTAGGACGTCGTAACGGAGGAGTTATTGGTCCAGGTCCACGAGGAAGATGCTGCGAGAGCGACTCCAAGACCCCCGAAGCCAGTACTACCTGTGACCTCAGCCGAGACGCTATAACTCGTCGAGTGGTCGATCTCGGACGAACTACTGGTCTCCACGCTGATAGTTGTGCCGGAACTGCCTGGGAAGGTCGGGGTGTAGTCGATGTGACCAAAGTACTGGAACCGGTTGGGATCTGGGCGCCAATTGCCCTTCCAAGTGTATACCCATTCGCTGAAGCCGGGCACGGTGGCGATCTGGTTGACATAGTCGTAGCCGTAGCCGGTAGCGGTCAGAATCTTGGGATATTCACTCGGAAAGATGCCGAAGTTGGTCTGAAGGTCGTCCTCCGTGCCATCGGGCCAAGGAATGGTCCTGTTGAGCCAACCGACCAAGAGGCTCTTCTGGATCACACCCGAAACATCGAGGCCCCAGGCGACCTCACTCCTTTGCTTGCCAGTAGTCGGGTCCGCGGGAGGCGGTGCACTCCCGCTGAAAATGGCGAGATTCACCCTGGGCTTACTGAGAAGGACGATGGCATCATTGCGATGGTCAATAATGTCGGCGCAGTTTGGTGCGACGCAAGTCATTGTGTCGAAATGGGTCAACTGACGCACGACCGAGACCGAATCAGTCCTCCCGTTCGTGTAGCTGTCGTTGAGACTCACCGACGCAGAGGCGCCACCTAGCCCACTTGAGTAGGCGACCGCCACTGCCACGCCGTTGGAGCGCGTGAAGCTACTGCTGACGGAAGTGGCGGTTCCAATGCCAACCACGGAAGTGTAGGAGATGCTCGAGTTGAATGCGGGCGGCATGTAGCGAACGTCGGAGATCATGTAGAGAGGGGTGACGACGACACGCGCCGGTTGGACACATTCGCCCCAATCAAGGCCATCGCAGTAGCCGAGGAGGTCCGTCCCACACGAGACGCCAAGGGCCTTCGGCCGGTACTCCCAGGAGTTGTCGCCCGTGAGACAGTAGCGTACGCCGCACTCCCTCGCGGGCGGCATGGGAGAGGTGCACCCGGCCGCGCGAACCACCTGCGGCATAGCGGCAGTGCCGACGCTCGCGAAGAACAGCACCAATACCCTGGCCCACTTCAGTTCCATTCTCATTGCACGACCTTTCTTTCTCTGGAGAACTCGAAGCTTGTTCTCGGTGACCTGCGAAAGGCACGGTAAGGCTCCGCCTGGATAGGTCACGGGAGCCCGGCGGGAGCGGCGGATGTCGGCAAGATGGAGGCGGTGGGATGCTGCCACACAGAGTACGACTTTGCAATGAGTGAAACTGCTCCGGGCGCGGTCCCTCGCCACGTAGCCCCAATCCGAGGCCCCTTGCACCTGACGGTACCGATTCCCTCCGTGTAGTCCGCGATCAGCCCAGTTCGCCCACCGGGGAGCCGCGGGGGATGTATTCCAGCGCCACCAGCCCCCCAAAGAGTACTCACGCTGCTCAGGAAGCGGATCGCCTTCAGGCGGCCGTGGTTCCCGCCGTAGATGAATTGTGGCAGGTGGGCTCACCAGGTATGGACGGACAGAAAGTAGGAGTGTGACCGGCCATCGAGCCCTCTCGTCACGCCCAGGCCCCCCTCGCCCGTCAGCCGGCTGACGCCGGGGCGCCGCCGCCAGCGCGCTGACGGCCCCCAAGCTCCCGCCACCAGGCCCGTTTCCCGTGGCACGCGCCGTGCTCAATGGCGCTCCGGGAGACACCATGGCCGACGACACCAAAGAAGCTCCGGAGGGGCGGGCGGGAGCGGATCGAAGATCGTCCCGATCCTCCTCGGCGTGAACATGCTGCTGGCGGGGGGGGTAGGCGAATCAACCCCGGTTCGAGTCCGATATTGGGCCTTACGGGAACACCCGCCGTTCCAGCCAACGCGTCGAGGCTGACGCTGCCACGCTCCGTACGCCCCGGCAAGGGGCCGCCAGCCAGGGCCAGGCCAGCGGTGGCCTGGCAGGCGAGGGCGGGCAGGTCAGGCTCAGGCAGGGTCAGGCGGGTTCCGCGGCGTCGTAGCTCGGGCCAAGGACGCCTTCGAGGGGCTGGAGCTTGTGGAGGCGCTGGTCGACCCGCAGCGGAAGGCCGCCGCGAAGCACGAGGTGCTGGAGAAGGCGCTGCGCAACAGGGAGGCGCCGGCCGTGGCGCCGCCGCTGGCCGCGCCCGCTAGGCGCCCGCTCGGCCGTGCTCCCGACGCCCCGCGTGCCCGCCCCGCCGTTCTGGGGGCCGCGCGTGGTGCCGGCCGGGCAGATCACGCCGGCGGAGGACCCGAGCAGGTCGTCCGACGAGCGGACGATCGCCCGCTGCTCGGAAGGGATGAGCCCGGGCTCCCTGGGCCGACCAGAGAAGCCGGGTGACGGCGCCGGCCATCGAGCTCAGGGGGGTCGTGAAGCGCCACGGCGGGACCACCGCGCTCGGGCCGATCGACCTGGCCGTGGCGGCCGCACGCACGCTGGTGCTCATCGGTCCGAGCGGCGCGGGCAAGACCACGGCGCTGCGCCTCATGATGGGGCTGGCCAGACCCGACGCCGGCGAGGTGCTGGTGGGCGGCGAGCCCATCCGGGCCGACGACCTCGCCCGGCGCCGGCGCATGGGGTACGTGGTGCAGGGCGGCGGGCTCTTCCCCCACCTCTCCGCCTCCGGCAACGTCACCCTGGTCGCGCGCCACCTGCGCTGGGACGAGGCCCGCATCGGGCGGCGGCTCGGCGCGCTGGCGGCGCTGGTCCGGCTCCCCGAGGAGGCCCTGCGGCGCTTCCCCGGCGAGCTCTCGGGCGGCCAGGCCCAGCGGGTCGGCCTGATGCGAGCCCTGATGCTCGACCCCGACGCGCTCCTCCTCGACGAGCCGCTCGGGGCCCTCGACCCCATGACCCGCTCCGAGCTGCAGGAGGACCTGCGGCGCGCCTTCGACGAGCTCGGCAAGACGGTGGTGCTCGTCACCCACGATCTCGCCGAGGCGGTCTTCTTCGCCCACCGGCTGGTGCTGCTCGGCGACGGCCGGATCCTCCAGGAGGGCACCTCGGCCGAGCTGCTCGGCGCACCGGCCGATCCGCTGGTGGCCCGCTTCGTCAGGGCGCACCGGACGCTCGACCGCTCGGGGCGGGCGCCGTGATCGGCCCGCTGCTCCTCTGGCTGGCGCTGGCCGCTCCCGCCGAGCCGGAGGTGGTCCGGATCGGGTCGAAGAAGTTCACCGAGTCCGTGCTGCTCGGCGAGCTGGCGGCCCAGCTGGCGGAGGCCTCCGGGGCGGTGGCCGTCCGTCACGCCGAGCTCGGCGGGACCCGGGTGCTCTGGGAGGCGCTCCTGCGCGGCGACGTCGACCTCTACCCGGAGTACACGGGGACGCTGATGAGGGAGATCCTGGCGGGTGCGGCGCCGAGCGGCGCGGACGGGCTGCGGTCGGCGCTCGCGGCGCGCGGAGTGAGCCTGACCCGGCCCCTCGGCTTCGACGACTCCTACGCCATCGGCGTCACGGAGGGGCTGGCCGCCCGGCTCGGGCTCCGCCGCATCTCGGACCTGGCGCGCCACCCGGAGCTGCGGTTCGCCTTCTCGAACGAGTTCATGGACCGCGCCGACGGGTGGGCCGCCCTGCGGGACGTCTACGGCCTTCCGCAGCGCGGTGTCCGTGGCCTCGACCACGAGGTGGCGTACCGGGCCCTGGCCGGCGGCGAGATCGACGCCACCGACCTCTACACCACCGACGCGGAGATCCGGCGCTACGGCCTGCGGGTCCTGGTGGACGACCGGCGCGCCTTCCCCGAGTACCAGGCGGTGCTGGTCTACCGCGCCGACCTGGCGGCGCGCGCCCCCCTGGCACTCCGGGCGGTGGAGCGGCTCGAGGGGCGCATCCCGGTCGACCGGATGGTCGCCATGAACGCCCGCGCCCGGCTCGACGGCGTCCCGGCGCCGACGGTGGCGGCCGACTTCCTGCGCGAGGCGCTCGGTCTGTCGGTGGCGGCGCCGGTGGCCGGGGCCATGAGCCGGATCCTCGGCCGCACCGCCGAGCACCTCCTCCTGGTCGGCGTGGCCCTGGCGCTCTCGGTGGCGCTGGCGGTCCCCCTGGGCGTCTGGGCGGCGCGCCGCCCGGGCGCCGGGCGGGTCGTCCTCGGGGCGGTCGGGGTGGTGCAGACCATCCCCTCGCTGGCGCTCCTGGTCGGCCTGCTCCCGCTGCTCGGCATCGGGGCCCGGCCCGCCGTGGCCGCGCTGGTCGTCTACGGGCTCCTGCCCATCGTCCGCAACACCCACGCCGGGCTCACCGGGCTCTCTCCCGAGGTCCGCGAGTCGGCCCTGGCGCTGGCGCTCTCGCCCTGGGCGCGGCTCCGCCTCGTCGAGCTGCCGCTGGCGAGCCCTTCCATCCTGGCCGGCATCAAGACCTCGGCGGTCCTCACCGTCGGCACGGCCACGCTCGGCGCGCTCATCGGGGCCGGCGGCTACGGCCAGCCCATCCTCGCCGGGATCCGGCTGGCGTCGACGCGGCTCATCTTGGAGGGCGCCATCCCCGCGGCGCTGCTGGCGCTGGCCGTCCAGGGGCTCTTCGAGCTGGCGGGGCGGGTGCTGGTGCCGCGCGGGCTCAGAGCAGCCCCGCCTCCCGCCAGGCCTTGAGCTTCCGGTAGAGGGTGGCCGTGCCGATGCCGAGCGCCTCGGCGGTCCGCCCCTGGTGGCCCCCGTGGGCCTCCAGCGCCGCCAGGACGGCCGCTCGCTCCACCTCGTCGAGCCGCCAGCTG
>JANNKC010000358.1:0-7747 GCA_031396105.1 Anaeromyxobacter sp. | reverse complement strand
CGTCACCCTGGCGCGCCGGAGCGGCCTCCCCGAGTCGGTGGTGGCCCGCTTCTCCGGCCACCGGAAAGCGTCGGTCTTCAAGCGCTACAACATCGTCGAGGAGCAGGACCTCAAGGCCGCGGTGCAGGTGCTGAACCGAGTGCGTGCCTCGACTCCGCCCGGCGCCGACGGCGCCGGGCTACGCTCGGCACGACCGGATGTGGGGTCGGCACGACCGGATGTGGGTTCAGCACGACCGGATGTGGGGTCGGCACGACCGGAGGGGGGCCCGACACGACCGGACGGGGAAACGACAGGATCGGACACCGAAACCGCCCCTGGTCCAGATTCGATCTCGCTTGACGAAGAGTGGAAGCAGACACACAAAGGCCCCGCCGGTAAGTTCCGGCGAGGCCTCTGGTTTCAGTGGTTGCGGGGCCAGGATTTGAACCTGGGACCTTCGGGTTATGAGCCCGACGAGCTACCTGGCTGCTCCACCCCGCGTCAGGTGGAAAGGGTCGAAACGGACGCGGGTTGTACTTGCAAAGGCCTCACGGGTCAAGCCCTCACTTGGCGCGGAGCGGCCCGCCGGCGGCCGCCGGGTCCCCTACCCGTCCCCGCGCCGGAAGAGCATGCCGGGCACGAGGAAGAGCGCCGCCACCGCCACCATGGTGGCGCCGGTGGGGACCTCGGCGAACCAGGAGATGAGGTAGCCGCCCGCCGCCGCGGTGACGCCGAAGGCGATGGCGAGCGCGAAGGCCGTGGTGAGCCGCACCCGCAAGAGGAGCGCCGCCGAGGCCGGCAGCGTCAGGAAGGCGAAGACCGGCAGCGCGCCGAGCGCCCGGGCCGAGGCCGGGATGGCGAGCCCCACCGTCACCGAGAGGGCCGCGTCCCAGATCCAGGTCCGCACCCCCTGCGCCCGCGCCGTCTCGGGATCGAAGGAGACGAAGGCGATCTCCTTCTGGAAGGCGAGGTGGACGGCGGCGCAGAGGAGCGCCACCGCCGCGATGATCCAGAGCTCCTCGTCCGGCACCGCCACCGCGTTGCCGAAGACCATGCCGCCGAGGTCGTGCGCCACGTGGACCAGGCGCGACACGCCCAGCACCACCAGCGCCGAGGCGGTCACCCAGGCCGCCCCCACCACCGCCTCGGCGGGCAGGCGCCGCGAACGGAGCGCGCCGAGCACCACCGCACCCAGCACGGCGAACCCCATGGCCATGCCGAGCTGGTGGTGGGCGTGCTCGGTCTCGACGTGGAACCGCTCCTCCAGGAAGAGGCCGAAGACCAGGCCGAGCGTGGAGAGCTGCGTGACCGCGGCCGAGACGAAGACGGTGCGCCGCAGGACCACGTAGACGCCAAGGAAGCCGAGCAGCGCCCCGGCGATGACCGACGCGGCCAGCGGCGCGCGCCAGATCTCCTGCGCCGCCAGGAAGTCCTCCAGCGCGCTCACGGCGCCCCCCCGCCGGCGGCCGGGTGGACGAAGCGCCGGCCGCCCTCCTCCCGCACCACCACGGCGCGCCCGTAGAGGGCGGAGAGCCGCTCGGGACGGAGCATCTCGTCGAGCATCCCGACCTGGAACAGCCCCTGGTCCTTGTCCACCAGGGCGAGCCGGCGGGCGTAGTTGGCCACGGCGTCGAGCCGGTGCGACACCATCACCACCGCCAGCCCTCCGTCGCCGGCGTGCAGGTCGCGCAGCACGTCCATGGTGGCGAGCTCGGCGGCCGGGTCCATGCCGCTGGTCGGCTCGTCCACCGCCAGCAGCTCCGGCTCGGCGGCCAGGGCCCTGGCGATGAGGGTGCGCTGGCGCTGGCCGCCGGAGAGCTCCCCGTAGAAGCGCCCTGCCAGCTCGCCGATGGCCACCCGCGCCAGCGCCGCCGCGACGGCCGCGTGGTCGGTCGGGCCCGGGCGGCGCAGCGGCCCGAGCCCCGGCGTGCGCCCCTGCAGCACGACTTCACCCACGGTGAGCGGCCAGATGGCGTCCACCAGGTCGCGCTGTGGCACGTAGCCCACGGTGAGCGGCCGCGGCAGCTCGCGCCGCCCGCCCAGCAGCGGCAAGGCGCCGAGGAGCGAGCGGAGCAGCGTGGTCTTGCCGCCGCCGTTCGGTCCCACCAGCGCCAGGAAGTCGCCGGGCCAGACCGCGACCTCCACGCCCGTGAGGAGCGGCCGCCCCCCGTGACCGATGGCGGCGGCGCGCAGCGCCACCAGCGGGACGCCCGCGCCCCCGGCCGGGGGCGCCCCCGGCGCGTCGCTCACCGCAGCCCCTCCACCACGCGGCGCACCAGCAGCTCCAGGTAGGCCTGGTAGGTGCGCGCCTGGGGGTCACCGCCCACGTCCCCGGGGATGACGATCACCCGGGCGCCGGAGAGCCGCGCCACCAGGTCGTCCGAGCGGGTGTCGTAGTAGTTCTCGGTGATGATGGCCTTCACCCCCTCGCGCCTGGCCAGCGTGACCAGGCTGGCCAGGTGGGCCGGCGGCGGCGGCGTGCCCGGGCGCGGCTCGAGCTCGCCGGCGCTCTGCAGGCCGGTCCAGTCGAAGAAGTAGCTGAGCGTGCGGTGGTGGGTGAGGACCTTGCGGCCGGCCAGCGGCTTCAGCTCGGCCTGCCAGCGGGCCAGGTCGGCCTGGAGGCGGCGGGTGAAGCCGGCGGTCCGGTCGGCATAGACGGCCGCGCCGGCCGGGTCCAGCTCGCCGAGCTTGAGCGAGATCGCCTGGGCCACCTGCAGCGCCCGGCGGGGATCGGTGAGGACGTGCGGGTTTCCGGCGGGGTGGAGATCGCCGCGGCTCCGGTCCACCGGGCCGGTCGGCAGGTCGAGCAGCCCCACCAGGCCGCCGGCGGTGAGCCGGCCTGGACCACCGGGCTGGATGGCGGCGTTGCGCGACTGGTTCACCAGCGGCGGCAGCCAGCCCACCTCGAGGTCGAGCCCCACGTCCACCAGGAGGTCGGCGGCGCGGAGCTTCACCGCCAGGATGGGGTTGGCGTCCACGAAGTGCGGGTCCTGGACGCCGCGAGAGAGGCTCTCCACCTGGGCCCGGTCGCCGGCCACCTCGCGGGCCAGCGAGGCCAGCCCCTCGGTGGTGGTGATGACGCGGAGCGCCGCCGCGGCCTGGGCGGGCGCGGCCAGCGCGAGCGCGGCGACGGCGGCCGCGAGGATGGAACGGAGCGAGTGCATGGTGCGCAAGGTGGGTGGTCCTGTCGCTCGGGCGCGCGGCTAGAAGGGGTGGGCGCCGTGCGCGCCCAGGATGAACCCGGCGTGGAGGACCGCCTCCCAGCCGTCGGCGCCGCCGGGGCGCTCGCTGCGGGCCACCTGCAGCCCGACGCGCTGGAACTCGGTGAGGAACCAGTCGCCCACCGCGCTCCAGCGCTGCTCGGTGCCCGGCGCGGCGCCGCCCCCGGCTGGCGCTCGCTCCCAGCGCACGCCGTAGCCGAGGTACGCGTCCTGGCGCCAGAAGAGCTGCGCCCAGGCGCCCCAGCCGTCGCCGCCGTCCGTCGGGACCGCCGCGCCGCGGTAGCGGCGGGTGTAGAGCTCCCCCTCCAGCTTGGCGTAGGCGCGGCCTGCGGGCGGGCGGACCTTCACGAGGAGGTCGACGCCGGCGAGGTCGCGGGCGGCGCCGGTCCCCTCGTCGCGGCGGGCCGCCGAGAGCCCGAGGCCGAGGGTGGTCGCGTCGGAGAGGGCGAAGAACTGGGAGACCCGGCCGACGCCGGTGAGCCGCTCCTCGCCGCCATATGGCGCGGTGGACTGGGCCGCCAGGTGAACCTCGACGAACCACGGAAGCGGCGCCAGCCAGGAGAGGTCCAGGCCGGGGCCGGCCAGGGTCTCCGCCGCGAGCAGGCGGCCGCGCGCCAGCGGCGCGTCGAGGAAGTCCCAGGTGTGCGGGTGCGTCGGGTTGAGGCGACCGAACGGGCTGAAGAACCGCCCGGCCCGGAGCTGCAGGCCGGCCGGCAGGCCGAGGGTGGTGAGGTACGCCTCCTCCACCGCCACCTCGGCGGGCGTGAAGGAGATGAACACGTCGGCCCGGGCGTAGGGGTCGATGACCGCCTGCAGGCCGACCTCCAGCTCCTGGAAGAGGAAGGTGAGCTTGCCGGACGGCCCCTGCGGCCCATCCCGCGGCGAGAGGGCGCCCACCTCGTAGCCGTCGAGCACCGCGGCGAAGCTGGCGATGGCGGAGAGGTCCGGCATGAGGAGCAGCCGCGCCAGCGGGTTGGCGCCGCCAGGCGGGGGCACGGCGTGGCCCTCCTGGGCCTGGGCGGCGTGGGCGGCCAGGCCGAAGCCGACCAGGCCCGCCAGCAGGAGGGTACGCATCGGCGGGGCTCCTCGCGTGGCGATCACCTACAGGATCTGCTGCAGCTTCATGGCCAGGCCCATGTCCCCCTGGATCTTCAGCTTGCCGGACATGAAGGCCATCTGCGGGTTGAGCTTGCCGTTCACCACGTTGATGAGGTCGGCGTCGGTCATGGCCACGGTGCAGCGGGCGGCCGCGGAGGTGCCCGCCGCGACGGCGCCGCCCGGCGCGGTGCAGTCCACCGACCAGGACCCGCCGCCGGGCCCGGAGATGTTGAACTGGTAGACGGCGTTGATCTTGGCCACCACGTCCGGCCTGGCCCTGAGCCGCTCCGGCATGTGCCGCTCGAAGACCTCCTTGACGCTCTGCACCGGCTCGCCCATGCCAACCTCCCTCACTCGACGTAGAACGAGTCGAGCAACGCCTGGTGGTTCTTGGTCACCACCTTGCGCTTCACCTTGAGCGTCGGCGTGAGCTCGCCCGACTCCTGCGTGAAGTCGCGCGGCACGATGGCGAACCGCTTGATGGAGGCGTAGCTGGCCTGCCGCCCGTTCAGCTCGTCGATGGCCTCCTGGATGCGGGCGATGACCTTGGGATCCTCGTGGAGCCTGGCGCCCGGCGCCACGCCGCGCTCCTTGGCCCAGGCGCGGGCCGACTCCTCGTTGAGCGTGATCAGGGCCGAGAGGAACTTGCGCTTGTCACCGTGGACCATGACCTGCGAGACCAGCGCGTTGGTCTTGAGGTCGTTCTCAAGGTTCTGGGGCGCCACGTTCTTGCCGCCCGCGGTGACGATGATGTCCTTCTTGCGGTCGGTGATCCGGAGGCAGCCGTCCGCGTCGATGGCGCCGATGTCGCCGGTGTAGAGCCAGCCGTCCTTGAGCACCTCGGCGGTGGCGGCGGGGTTGTTGAAGTACTCCTTCATCACCCCCGGCCCCTTCACCAGGATCTCGCCGTCCTCGGCGATGCGGACCTCGGTGCCGGGCACCGGCGGGCCCACCGTGCCGATCCTGTTCTTGCCCGGCCGGTTCACGAAGGTGCCGGCGCTGGTCTCGGTGAGCCCGTAGCCCTCCAGGATGACCATCCCGACCAGGCTGAAGAACCAGCCGATCTTGGGCGAGAGCGGCGCGCCGCCCGACACGAAGACCCGCATCCGGCCGCCGAACTTCTCCGAGAGCGCCGCCGCCAGCTTGGGGAAGACCAGCTTCTTGCCGATGATGAAGCCCAGCGTGACCCGCTCCTTGCCGAGGTCCTTGGCCGCCACCCAGGCGTCGAAGCCGTCCATGGCCGCCTTGAAGAGCTTCCCCTTCAGCCCGGGCGTGGCCAGCCCCTTGGCCACCACCGCGCCGAAGGCCTTCTCGAAGATGCGCGGCACGGCCGGCAGCACGGTGGGGCGCACCTCTCCGGCGTTCTCGATGATCTTCTCCATCGACTCCACGAAGGCGCCGGTGGCGCCGGTGGCGAACCAGACCGCCTCGATCACCTTGGCGAAGGAGTGGGCCATGGGCAGGAACATGAGGATGGTGTCGTCGGACCGGACCACCTGGAGCTCGGCCACCGCCCTGGCCTCGTAGGTCCAGTTGCCGTGGGTGAGCACCACGCCCTTGGGGTTGCCGGTGGTGCCCGAGGTGTAGATGAAGCTGGCCGGGTCGGAGAGGCCGATGCCGGCCAGCCGGTCGGCGTGGGCCTGCGGGTGGGACTGCCGCCAGTCCGCACCGGCCTTCTCCAGCTCCGCCAGCGTCCGCTCGAAGGGCGAGGCCGCGGCGCCGAAGGCCCGCACGACCCCCTCCAGGCGCGGCAGCTGCCCGCGCACCTCGCGGACCTTCTGCACCTGGACCTCGCTGTCGCAGAAGACGTAGCGCGCCCCGGAGTCCTCCAGGATGAACTGGCACTCGTGTGGCTTGTTGGACTGGTAGATGGTGACGGTGATGCCGCCGGCGCCGAGGATGCCGAGATCGGCCAGGATCCACTCGAGGTTGGTGTCTCCCAGGACGGCCACCCGGTCGCCGCGCTGCAGCCCGAGGGCGGCCAGGCCATCGGCCACGTCGCGGGCTCTCCTCGCCATCTCGGCCCAGGAGACATCGCGCCAGGCGCCCTCCCGCTTGTGCTTCACCGCGGTCTGGCCGCCCCGCGCCTTGGCCTGGGCTTCGAACAGCGAGACGAGGTTCTTCTCCATGATCGCCCCTCCGGGCCGGTGCATGCTCCGTGTCGACTTCGCCACGGGCGGCGGCCCAACGCCGCGCCCGCCTGGTGTCACTTTCGCTCGAGCCGCCCCAGCGCCGCCCGCGCCACGCCTTGCCAGCGCCGCTCCTCGGGCGCGTCGTACTGCCCGGGCGGCTTCCGCAGCGCCGCCTGGTACTCGGCCTTCGCCTCGGCCGTCCGACCCTCGTCGAGGTGGAGGTCGCCAAGATACACGTGGGCGCGCACGCTGTCCGGGCTCTGCTCCAGCGCCGCCCGCAGCGCCTTCTCGCTTCGCCTGGCGTCGTGCTTCGGCCACGGCAGCTTGAACCAGAAGCGGCCCCAGGCCACCGGGATGGCGCCGCCGAGGAACCGCGGATCGAGCCGCTCCGCCCGCGAGAGCCGGTCCTTGAACTTGCCCTCGATACCCTGCGCCAGCGCCGAGAGGATGCCGATGCCGAGCGAGTAGTTGCCCATGCCGCTCACGGCGTAGAACCACCCCTCCACCACCGTGGAGTCGGCGGCGATGGCTCGCTCGCCGAGCAGCCAGGCCTTCTTGCCGAGCTCGCTCTTCAGCTTGTCGGGGATGGCGGGGTCCTCCGAGAGCCAGGCCTCGTGCCGCGCCAGCCGCCAGAGCACCGGCGCGGCCTCCGGGGCGAGCCGGGAGGCCGCCTCCAGCGCTTCGCGGGAGGTCTCCAGCATGCCCGGCGCGTCGCGCTCCATCCAGGCGGCGTCGGCGCGGGCGAGGAGGGCGTCGAGATCCTCCGCGGCGACGGCGACGACGGCGGGCGGGGTCGCCGCGACGATCGGCGGCGGCTCGCCGGCGAGCGCGGCGGAGAGGACCAGGAGCGTGGCGATCACGGTCCGTAACATGGCGCGAAACCGGGCACACCGCTGCACCCCATGGGTGGCGGGGCCAGGGAATCGGATGACGCGCTGCGCCATGACGGCGCGCCGCCCCCCGTCCGAGGCGGGGAGCGGTCCGGGTCGAACCGCCTGACCTGGGCCGCCCGGCCCGGCACCGGGGAAGCTAGAAGGTGCCGCAGAGGCAGGTGCCGCGGGCGCCTCCGCCGGAGGGGTCGCAGGTCCAGTCCTCCAGCCGACCACCCAGTGCCGCCTGGCACTCCGCCCGGCCGAGGGCCAGGTCGGTGACGCTGCAGCCGGCGGCGGGCACCAGGCCGAGGTAGTCGGCCGAGTAGGTCTCGCCGGGGTTGGCCTCGCAGTTCCTGTTGGCCGGGCCGAGGTTGAGGAAGATGAAGCGGCTCGGTCCGGAAGGCGCCTGGTTGGTGTCGTCACCACCGGTGAACCACCAGTC
>JANNKC010000357.1:0-5006 GCA_031396105.1 Anaeromyxobacter sp. | reverse complement strand
TCATCACCTCGCGCTGCGCCGTCGTGTAGGTGAAGGGACGGCCGCCCACCGCCTCGAAGGCCGCGCGGCTCTCGTCGTCCACCTTGAGCCAGAGCCGCCCCTCCTCGTGGTCGCCGATGGCGAAGAAGAGGCCGCCGGCGTAGAAGCCGAGCCCGCCGAACATCCGGCGCGCCGAGACCGGAAGGCCGAGGGCGGAGAAGAGCTCCAGGGCGCGCTCGACGAAGGGGTCGGAGGGAGAGCGGGCCATCCGGGGAGCCTACCGCCCGCGCGCGCCGGCGGCGCGACCTGGCTGGGGCGCCTCCCGAACGTCGAGCCAGACCGCGGTGGCGCCGCTCGCGGCGATGACGGCCATCCCTGCGAGCGACCAGCCGTCGGGCCACAGGCCGAAGACGGCCCCGCCCAGGAGCGTGGCGAAGGCGATCTGCAGGTAGGAGAAGGGCTTCAGGGTGGCCGCCGGGGCGACGCCGAAGGCCAGGATGAGCAGGCGGTGGCCGCCGGTGCCGAGCCGGACGCCGCGGCCCGCGCCACCGGCCGCTGGGAGACCAGCGTCCCGGCCGAGGCGTTTCGCTGGGCCCATCGCGCCATGGGGATCGGCGCCAGCTGACGGCCCCGGGCCCCTTGGCCCGGGGCGCCGGCGGGCCGATACTCGCCATCCACCCAGGAGCGCCGGGCCGCCCCATGGGGACGGCCGCGGCCCGGAGGTCCCGGTGATCGCCTTTCTCGGCATGGGGCTGCTCGGCTCGAACTTCGTGCGCGCGCTCCGCCGGCGCGGCGAGGCGGTGCAGGTCTGGAGCCGCTCGACCGCCAAGGCCCAGGCGCTGGCGGCCGAGGGGGCCGTCCAATGCGCCACCGCCGCGACGGCCGTGCGTGGCGCCGCCCGCGTCCACCTCACGCTCTCCGACGACGCGGCAGTGGACGCGGTGCTGGCGGCGGCCCGCCCCGGCCTCCTGCCGGGCGCGACCCTGGTCGACCACTCCACCACCTCGCCGGCCGGCGTGGCGGCGCGGGTGGCGCGCTGGCACGAGCGGGGCCACCCCTTCCAGCACGCGCCGGTCTTCATGGGGCCGCAGCACGCCCTCGAGTCGACCGGCCTCATGCTCGCCTCCGGCGATCGGGCCCGCTTCGAAGAGCTGGCGCCGGCGCTGCGCCAGATGACCGGCCAGCTGGCCTGGGTCGGCCCGGACGAGGCGCGCGCCGCCGCGCTCAAGCTGGTGGGGAACCTCTTCCTCATGGCCATGTCGGTCGGACTGGTGGACGCGCTGGCGCTCGGGAAGGCGCTCGGCGTGCCGCCGCACGAGGCCGGCGCGCTCTTCGACCTCTTCAACCCGGGCGCCTTCGTCCCGGCCCGGGTGCAGCGCGTCCTGGCCGGCGAGCACGACGTGCCGTCGTGGACGCTGGAGATGGCCCGCAAGGATGCCCGGCTCATGGAGGAGGCGGCCGGGCCGGGCGGCGCCGGACTGGTCCTCCTGCCGGCCCTGGCGGCGGCGCTGGATCGCTCGCTCGCCGAGGGGCTGGGCCAGAAGGACTGGATGGTCATCGCCCGGGAGGTGATCCGGTGAGCGGCCAGCCGATCCGGGGCGGACCCGCGGCGGAGGCCGGCAGCGAGCGGCCCGACCTGTGCGCCGAGTGCGGCGGCCAGTGCTGCCGGACCAGGCCCGGCATCGAGGCGCCTGAGCGGTTCCTGGGGTCGCCCGACCCTGCGAGGTTCCTCGCCGCGGCGCTCGCCACCGGCGACTGGGTGCTCGCCGAGCACCTCGGCGTGCCCTGGGTGGACGGCGTCGCGCCGCCCGAGGATCAGCGCCGTCGCCTCATCCGCTACCCGCGGCCGGCCACGCTGCTCGAGCGAGGGAACGGAGGCGCGCCACGCGACGACCTGGCGCCCTGCACCTTCCTCGGCGAGGCCGGTTGCCGGCTCGCCTTCGTGGACCGGCCCCGCACGTGCCGCGAACTCGTCCCGACCCCTGGCTTCGAGTGCGAGGGGGACTGGGGCCGGCGCGAGGCGGCGCTGGCCTGGCTGCCGCACCAGGGTTGGGTCGAGGCGGCGCGGCGCGCCGGCCGCTGAGGCGCCCGGGCCCGCTCAGTTGGCCACGGCCGCCGCCAGCACGATCCGCTCGCGCTTCGACACCACCACGCCACCCGGCCGCTCCACCGTGACGGCGAAGAGGGTCGGCCGGTCCACCGCGACCGCCGCGTGGATGGGGACCACCACCTCGTCGCCCGTCACGTCGAAGACGCCGCCGTCCACCGGGTGGGCCGCCTCGCGCGCGGCGTCGAAGACCCAGAGCTGGTACCGGGCGCGGGCGCGGTCGTTGCGCTGGAGCCCGCGGATGCGCATGAACCCGGCCTGCCGGGCGCCGCTCCAGACCACGTCGCCGGAGGCGCCCTGCGCCGCGGGATCCCTGGTGGCCGCCCAGGCCACGGTGCGCGCGTCGGCCGCGTCGCGGAGGAGCGCCTCGCGCCGCGCCGCGGGGGAAGGCTCGGGCGGCGGCGCCTGGAGGACCAGCCGCTCGGTCTCCAGGACCTCGGGCGGGCGGAGCCAGGCCGCGCCGGCGATGACCAGGCAGGCGGCCGCGGCGGCCCAGCCGCCGAACCGGAAGAGGTCCAGGCGCGTCGCCGGGGCGCCTGGACCGCGGGCGTGCGGCGCGCCGGCCCGGGCCACGCCCGTCGGCCCAGCCGTGCCAGCCGCGCCGGCGCCTGGCGCGGCGGCCAGCACCTTCGCGGCGAGCCCCTCCGGGAGCGGTTCGGCCCGGATGGTGGCCAACGCCAGCGCCGCGGCCGCGAGGTCGAAGCCGTCGTCGCCGGCGGCGCGCAGGCGCAGGAGCGCCGAGGCGTCCTCGGGCGCGAGCCCCTCGAGGGCGCGCATGGCGAGCAGCTCGTCCTGGCGGTTCGGCCCGCTCATCCGGCGTCCTCCGGCAAACCTTCCTCGATCTCTTCGCCCAGCAGCGCCGCCCGGATGCGATGGAGGCCGCGCCGGGCGTGGGCCTTCACGGTGCCGAGCGGCATGCCGGTCTGGCCGGCGATCTCCTCGTGCGTCAACCCCACCGTCACCGACAGCCGGAGGACCTCCCGCTGCTCCGCCCGCAGCCCCGCCATGGCCCGGACGGCCAGGCCGGCCTCGGCGCAGCGCTCGGCGTCGCCCTGGACCGACGCCTCGGCCGCCTCGGCGAGCGGGGCGGTGGCCGGCCGGCGCAGGACCTTGCGGCGCCGGTCGACGAGCCGGCGCCGCGCCAGCATGGCCACGAAGACCTCCTCCGAGCCGCGGGCCGCGTCGTAGCGGGCGCCGTGGCGCCACAGGTCGAGGAAGATCTCCTGGGCGGCGTCCTCGGCGTCGGCCGGCGAGGGCGAGAGCCGGCGGGCCAGGCCCCAGACCAGCCCACCGAACCGGGTCACGCAGCCGCGCACCGCGGCGTCGTCGCCGAGGGAGGCACGGACCAGCAGGGGGCCCGCCGGGTGAGGCTGCATCGCGGCACCGATATTGGTCCACCCGGGGTCAAGGACAAGGCCCCCGGCGGGCCCGCACTGGATGGGCGCGGCACGCCTGGGGGCCCCGGAGGCCGTCTCCTCGGCTCCTGCGGACCCGGGCCGGGGCGTCAGCCGCCCAGGCCCGGGAAGGCCCTGGTCACGGGGCCGGCAGGATGACGGTGTCGATGACGTGGATGACGCCGTTGCTGGCCAGCACGTCGGTGGCGGCGATGCCGGAGGTGCGCCTGCGGGCGTCGGTGATGTCCAGGGCGGCGCTGATGGTGAAGGTGCCGCCCTGCACGGTAGCCGGCTGGACGCCTGGCACGACGTCGGCCTTGAGCGCCCGGGCGGGCAGTACGTGGTAGGTGAGCACCGCCGTCAGGAGCGCCGTGTCGGCCAGCAGGGCCTCCTTGCTGATCCCGAGCTCGGCCAGCAGGTCCGCGAAGGCGGCGTTGGTGGGGGCGAAGACGGTGAACGGACCCGGGCCGGAGAGGGTGCCGGCCAGGTCGGCGGCGACCACGGCCTCGACCAGGATGCTGAAGCCGGGGAGCGACTGCGCCGTCTCCACGACGTTCTTGTCGGCCGGCAGGATGACCCGGTCGATGAGGTGGACCACGCCGTTGGCGACCTGGATGTCGGTGGCGACGATGCCGGCGGTGCGGTTGCGGCCGTCGGTGATGGTGAGGGCCGAGCCGGCGGCGTCGATCTTGAGGATGCCGCCCTGCTTCGTCGTGATGGCCCGGCCAGCCGGCACCTGGGCCTTCAGCACCTTGCCGTCGAGCACGTGGTAGGTGAGCACCGCGGTGAGGAGGGGCTTGTTGGCGAGCAGCTCCGCCTTGGTGACGCCGAGCTCGGCGAGCAGCGCGGCGAAGGCGGCGTTGGTGGGGGCGAAGACGGTGAAGGGCCCCGGGCCGGAGAGCGTGGTGGCGAGATCGGCCGCGACCACCGCCTCGACGAGGATGCTCAGGTCCGGATTGGCCTGCGCCGTCTGGACGACGCCGGGCTGGGCGGGGGCGGGGTCGCTGGTGTCCTCGCAGGCGGTGAGGACGAAGGCCGACAGGGCGAGTGCTGCGAGGGGCTTCGTGAGGCTGGTCATGCTGGGCTCCGTGGTTGTGCGGTGCGCGTGATGCGCACGTCTGCCCTCCCACTTCGCCACTGGCCATAGCCTGGACGCAGGCTGGACAAATCATGACCCGCCATGGTCCGCCTGTCCACCCGAGTGTCGGCTGGACGTTCCGCCCCTTCCGGGATCCACGCGCGAAAGGAGCACCGAACCTGGGCGCAGCACGGCCGCGCGGGATCCCGGGGATCCGGCGCGGCCGCGGGGCGCAGCGGTTCGTGGAGGCTAGAACGAGTTCATGAACTCGTCGTTGGTCTCGAACTCGCCGAGCTTCTTGAGGAGCCGCTCCATGGCCTCGACCGGCTTCAAGGACGCCAGCGCGCCGCGCAGGCGCCGCACCTTCTCGATCTCCTTCACCGAGAAGAGCTTCTCCTCCTTGCGGGTGCCCGAGGCGCCGATGTCGATGGCCGGGAAGATGCGCCGC
>JANNKC010000301.1:0-1811 GCA_031396105.1 Anaeromyxobacter sp. | reverse complement strand
CGCCTCGCCCGGTCCACCACGCGTCCCAGCCGGGTGGTCAGCACGGCCAGCGTGGTGCCGAGGGCCGTGAGCAGGAAGACCGGCGCCACGGCGAGCTGGATGGTGTGGGTGATGTCCTGCAGGTGGGTCTCGGCGGGCATTCCGCGAGCCTACGGCCCTTCCGCGGGGTGTGCCACCGGCGCCGCCGCGCCGCGAAGGGGTATGCTCCCGGAGGGAGCCCGCGCCATGCCGAGCAGCGTCGACGGTAACCTCGAGGTCGCTCAGGGCCTCCTCCTGGCCGCGTTCCCGCCAGAGCTCTGCGGGCTCGACACCGCGCCGCCGCCGGGCTGGCGGGTGGCGCTCACCGGCGTGGGGGCGCTGGCGGCCGCGGCCACCACGGCGCGCCTCCTCGCCGTGGACCGCCCCTCGCGCCTGGTCTTCGTCGGCACCTGCGGGGCCTACGATGCGCGGCTCGCGGTGGGCAGCCTGCTCTCCGCCTCCGCCGTCATCGCCGTCTCGCTCGACGTCCTCTCCGGCCGTGCCTACCGGCCGGAGATCGAGGTGACGCGCTGGGCCGCCACGCTGCCGCTCCCCTTCCCGGCCCACGCCGTGGCGGTGCCGTCCGGCATCACGGTGGACGCGGAGGGCGCGGTCATGCTGGCCGCGGTGGCGGCGGCCGAGCACCTGGAGCTCAGCGGGGTCTTCGCGGCGGCCCACGCGGCCGGCGTGCCGGTGGGGGCGGTGCTCGGGGTGGCCAACCGGGTCGGCCCGCACGCGCACGCCGAGTGGAAGGCGAACCACGCCGCGGTGAGCCGGGCGCTGGTGGCGGCGCTGGGGCCGGTGCTGGCCGGCCTCCGGTGAATGGCGGCCGTCCGTTGCTGCGCCCTGGCCCCGGCCAGCGGGCCGGCGTGACGGTGCGTCGCGTCGCAAGCTCCCGCCATTCCCGCGCCACGCCGTCGGGGTGTCGGCGCCGGGCCTGCCGCGGCGTCCTTCAGGCCAGGGCCGCGGCCCGGGAGATCCTCACGATCTCCTGGGCGATCTCCTCGGGCGAGAGGATGAGATCGACCCACCCGCTGGCGATGGCGGTTTCGGGCATGTCCGGGTGCCGGGCCGTCTCGGGCCGCTGGGCGATGGTGATGCCGCCCACCGCCTTGATGCCGGCCAGGGCGGCGGCCCCGTCCCCGTCGTACCCGGAGACGATGACGGCGACCAGCTTGCCGTCCCAGTGCTCCGTCATGGAGCGCAGGAAGACCGTGATGACGTCGGGCCAGCCCCTGGGCTTCGAGATGGGCTTGAGCCGGAACTCCCCTTCGAGCACGTGCAGGTCGCGCTGCTCCGGGATGATGAACACGTGGTCAGGCTCGATGAGCAGCCGCTCCGTGATCAGCTCCACCGGCATCCTGGTGTGCTTGGGGAGGATCTCGTGGAGCAGCGTGGCCACGGTCCTCAGGTGGTTGACGATGACCACCGCCACGCCCATGTCGGCCGGCAGGTGCTTGAGGAGGCGGACGTAGGCGTCGAGGCCGCCGGCCGAGCCGCCCACGCACACGACTGGAAAATCCATGCCGGCTTTGGCTCCCTTCACAGGCGCCTCTTCGCTCACTCCTCGTGGTACGGCTCCCCCCGCAAGATAGTGACGGCCCGGCAGAACTGCTCAACTCGCATCGGGCGTGCCAGCCGGTGCGAGGTCGAGCTTCCGGTAGGCGCCCAGGTGGCGGAGCGCCTCGGCCTTTCGGCCGCCGGCCTCGAGGAGCCGCGCCGCGTTGAAGTGGGCGTCGGCCAGCCCCGGGTCGGCGGCCAGCGCGACGAGGTAGGACCGCAGCGCCTCGTCG
>JANNKC010000282.1:0-38380 GCA_031396105.1 Anaeromyxobacter sp. | reverse complement strand
GGCTCGAGGCCGGCACCGCGGCGCCGCTCGACGCCCTGCGCGCCCGCACCGAGGAGGTGCGGCGGCAGGGAGACCTGGTGCGCGTGCGGGCCGACCTGGAGCGCGTTCGCCTCGCCATGGGGACGCTGCTGGGGAGGGAGGGGCCGGTGCGGATCCTGGTGACCTCGACGTCCGCGGAGGCCGTCAGCAAGATGGCCGCCCATCCCGAGCCCTTCGACTCCGCCTCGCCGGCGCGAGGCTACGCTCAGGACAGGCCGCGGGCCGAAGGCCCGGAGTCGAGGGAGACCCCGGCTTCCAACCGGGACGAGGCCGCCCTGGTCGCCGAGGCGCTGGCCCACCGGCCCGAGCTGACGGCCGCCTCGGCCCAGGTCTCGGCCGCAGGGTCGCAGCTCGACGCCGCCTGGGCGCGGCTGGCCCCGCAGCTCTCGGCCACCGGCGCGGTCTTCGCCGCCGACGTCCCCTACCCCACCGGCGAGAAGGAGGGCGGGCGCGTCACCGTGGACCTCACCTGGCCGCTCTACGACGGCGGACTGCGCCACGGGAAGCGGCGCGAGGCCGAGGCGAGGCTCGAGCAGGCGCGGGCTGGCGAGGCGGCGCAGCGGCTCGCGGTGGGGCAGGAGGCGCGCGACGCGGCCCGCGACGAGGCGGTGGCGGTGGAGCGGCTCCGGCTGGCCGGCCAGCAGCGGCGGCTCGCCGCGGAGGCGGCCGCCACGGCGCAGCGGAGCTACCAGGCGGGCCTGCTCTCCTCGCTCGACGTGGTGGACATGAACGACCGGCTCTACGCCGCCGACATCGGCCTGGCCGAGGCCGGCGCCCGGCTGGCGACGGCCCGGCTGGCGCTCCAGCGGGCGCTCGGCCGCGAGCCCTGAGGAGGCCACCGTGCGCGGCGACGACGGCCAGCGTATCCTTCACCGGCGGCAGGGGCCGCACGAGGAGCGCATGCGCACGCCGGCCGCCTTCGAGGAGATCCAGCGCCAGGAGATGTCCCGGCTCTTCGGGCTCTTCACGCGCGCCCGGCTGGCGCTCATCCCCATCCTGCTCGGCTTCCTGGCCTGGATCTGGTGGATCGATCCAGGCGGCTGGCGCATCGCCGTGCTGCTGGTGGTCGTCCCGGCGCTCACGGTGATCTTCGTCGCCGAGTTCCGCCGCTGGCAGCGGCGGGGCCTCTCCCGCCACGCCATCGACCGGAACCTCGGCATCGGCGTGGTGGCCATCCTCACCATCGCCACGGTGAGCGGCGGGCTGGAGAGCCCCTTCCTGCCGATCATGGTCATCGTGACGGTGGCCATCGGCCTCTTCGCCACGCCGGCCTGGGCCACCTGGCTCATGCTCCTCGAGATCTCCGGCATCTGGACCTACGCCGTCCTGCTGGTCACCCGCGGCGACCTGTGGCTGCGCCTGCCGGCGCTCGACGGAGGCCGGCCGCCCATGGCGGCGCGCGTCTTCACGCTGAGCGCCATCCTCACGGTGCTCCTGGTGGGAGGCCGCTTCGTGGGGCGCTCGGTGCGGCGCGCCTTCGACCTCATGCTGCGGCGCACCATCCGGGCCCAGGGCGAGTCCCTGCGCGCCCACGCCGAGCGGGCCGAGGAGCTGACCGCCCTCTCCGCCGAGATCGCCCACGAGCTCAAGAACCCGCTCGCCAGCGTGAAGGGGCTGGCCGGCCTGCTCGCGCCGCAGCTGCCGGACGGCAAGGGGTCGGAGCGGCTGGGCGTGCTGCGCCGCGAGGTGGACCGCATGCAGTCCATCCTCGACGAGTTCCTCAACTTCTCGCGCCCGCTGGTGCCGCTGGCGCTCGGCACCCATGATCTCGCCGCGCTGTGCCGCGAGGTCGAGGCGCTCCACGAGGGGCTGGCGCTGGAGCGCGAGGTGCACCTGGAGGTCGCCGGCGAGGGGCTGGTGCCGGCCCGCTGCGACCCCCGCAAGGTGAAGCAGGTGCTCATCAACCTGGTGCAGAACGCGCTCGACGCCGCGCCGCCCGGGAGCACCGTCACGCTGGAGGCGCTGCCGGCCGCGGGCGGCGGCGCCGAGGCGCGCGTGCTCGACCAGGGGCGCGGCCTGGACGCAACCCTGGGGCACCGGGTCTTCGAGCCGGGCGTGACCAGCAAGGAGGCCGGCTCCGGGCTGGGGCTCACCATCGCCCGCGCGCTGGCGCGGCAGCACGGCGGCGAGCTGCACCTCGAGCCGCGTCCGGGCGGCGGCACGACGGCCCGCCTCGTCCTCCCCGCCGAGCCGGCCACCGCGGCGCCTCCCCGGCCCGCGCCCTTCCCGGGCGCGGCCGAGGCGGCCCGCGGCGACGCCCCGCCCTGCCTCGCCGCCGCGGCGCTCGGCGGCGCCGGCGACAAGGCCAGCGACGGCCGGGAGCCGGCGTGAGCACGCGAGCCCTGGTGGTGGACGACGATCCGGGGGTCCGCTACACGCTGCGCGAGATCCTGGAGCAGGAGGGGCTCGACGTCGAGGAGGCCGAGGACGGCCAGGCCGCGCTCGAGGCCTTCGACGCCGCCCCCGCGCCGCTGGTCATCACCGACCTGCGCATGCCCAGGCTCGACGGGCTCGGCCTGCTGGCTGCGCTCACCACCCGCCTGCCGCCGCCGCGGGTGGTGCTCATCACCGCCCACGGCTCCGAGCGGGATGCGGTGGCCGCCATGAAGGCGGGCGCCTTCGACTACTTCAAGAAGCCCTTCGACACCGACGAGCTCCTGGCGGTGGTGCGGCGGGCCGTCGAGGCGGTGCGGCTGCGCGACGAGAACGAGCGGCTGGCCGGCGAGGTGGCGCTGTCGCGCACCATGGTCTTCACCTCGGCGTCGATGATCGCGCTGGCGCGGCTGGTGGCGCGGGTGGGGCCCAAGGACGTGACCGTGCTCGTCACCGGCGAGAGCGGCACGGGCAAGGAGCGGGTGGCCGAGGCGCTGGTGCGCGCCTCGCCGCGCGCCGAGAAGTCGTTCGTGCGCTTCAACTGCGCCGCCCTCTCCCCCGAGCTGGCCGAGGCCGAGCTCTTCGGCCACGCTCGCGGCGCCTTCACCGGGGCGGTCCGCTCCCGCCCCGGCCTCTTCGGCGAGGCCGACCACGGCACCATCCTGCTCGACGAGGTGGGCGAGCTGGCCCCCAACGCGCAGGCCAAGCTCCTGCGCGTGCTGCAGGAGGGCGAGGTCCGGCCGGTGGGCGAGGAGAAGACCCGCACCGTGGACGTGCGGGTGCTGGCCGCCACCCACCGCGACCTCGAGGCGCTGGTGAAGGCCGGCAGGTTCCGCGAGGACCTCTACTACCGCCTCAACGTGGTGCGGCTCCACGTGCCGCCGCTGCGCGACCGGCCCGACGACGTGGCGCTGCTGGCGCGCCACTTCCTCGACCGCTTCGCCGAGCGCTTCGGCCTGGCCTCGCTCCACGTGCCCGAGGGGCTGCTGGACCGGCTGCGGGCCCACCGCTGGCCCGGCAACGTGCGCGAGCTGGAGAACGCCCTGGAGAGCCTGGTGGCGCTCTCGCCGCCCGACGGGCTGGACCTCACCCTGCTCCCCTTCGGGCAGGACGCCGCGCCGGCCCCCGCCGCCACGGAGGACGGCCCGCTCGGCCTGAAGGGGCGCGTCGAGGCCTTCGAGCGCGGCCTGGTGGTGGAGGCGCTGCGCACCGCCCGCGGCAACCGGAGCGAGGCGGCGCGCCGTCTCGCCATCAGCCGCGTCACCCTGCACGACAAGCTGAAGAAGTACGGGCTCTCGCGCGGGGACGACGAGGGGTAGGCGGGAGCCCCTACACCTTCAGCAGACCCACCTCGAGCAGCTCCTGGTGCGCCCGGTCCTGCGCCGCCAGCTGCTCGAAGAAGGCGCACAGGTCCGGGTGGGCGTCGGCCGAGAGCGCCTGGGCGTGGGCCTGGCAGAAGCGGCGCTCCAGCTCGGCGGCGCTGTGGAGCGCGACGTCCGGGTCGCCGTCCCAGGCGCCGGCGTTCACCGCGGCCAGCGCCTCGTCCGCCTCCAGGAGCAGCCGGTCGAGCAGCGTGGTGTCGGCCGAGAGCCCGGCCACCAGCTTCTTGTCCTGCCTGTAGCGGGCCGCCAGCAACCGGATGCGGGCGGCGTGCTGCGCCTCCTCGGCCGAGAGCCGGAGGAAGAGCTCCCTGGCCGGGCCGCCGAAGCGGCCTGCCAGCGCCTGGTAGAGCCGCTCGGCGAGCAGCTCGAGCCGCTCGGCCTTCTGGAGGAGCTGGTAGGTGGAGGCCATCTGGAGCCGTCAACCTAAGGCGGTCCACGCCAATCCTCAAGGCGTGCCGTGTGGGTCTGGACCGCCTACACCTTCGTGGGGGGCCCCGCGCGAGGCCGGGCGGCGGTATCCTGCTGGCCGACGCGCTCCGATGGAGGTCACGCCATGTCGAATGGGTCTTTTGCGCTGCCGCCGCCCCGCAACGAGCCGATCCTGTCGCACGCCCCGGGGACACCGGAGCGGGCAGCCCTCCTGGCGCGCCTCGCCGAGCTCTCGCGCGAGCCCATCGAGATCCCGCTGGTCATCGCCGGCCAGGAGGTTCGCACCGGCCGGCTCGGCGAGATCCGCACCCCGCACCGCCACGGCCAGCTGCTGGCCCGCTTCCACCAGGCCGGCCCGGCCGAGGTGCAGCTCGCCGCCGAGGCCGCGGTGGCGGCGCGGCGGACGTGGGGCGCGCTGCCGCCGGCCGAGCGCGCCGCGGTGCTGCTCAAGGCGGCCGACCTGCTGGCCGGCCCCTGGCGCGCCACGGTCAACGCCGCCACCATCCTGGGCCAGTCCAAGAGCGTGCAGCAGGCCGAGATCGACTCGGCCTGCGAGACCATCGACTTCTGGCGCTGGAACCCGCACTTCATGGCGCGGCTGCTGGCCGAGCAGCCGGTCTCGGCGCCAGGCCAGTGGAACCGCACCGAGTGCCGCCCGCTGGAGGGGTTCGTCTTCGCCCTGACCCCCTTCAACTTCACCGCCATCGGCGCCAACCTGCCCACCGCGCCCGCGCTGATGGGCAACACCGTGCTCTGGAAGCCGGCCTCCACCGCGGTCCTCTCCAACTGGTTCCTGCTGCAGGTGCTCACCGCGGCCGGCCTGCCGCCCGGAGTCATCAACTTCCTGCCCGGCCCCGGCGCGGCGGTGGGCGACGCGGTCCTGCAGAGCCCGCACCTGGGCGGCCTCCACTTCACCGGGTCCACCGGCGTCTTCAACGGCATGTGGCGCACCATCGCCGCCAACCTGGAGCGCTACCGCGGCTACCCGCGCATCGTGGGCGAGACCGGCGGCAAGGACTTCGTCTTCGTCCACCCCTCGGCCGACGTGGAGGCCGCGGCGGTGGCGCTGGTGCGCGGCGCCTTCGAGTACCAGGGGCAGAAGTGCTCGGCCGCCTCGCGCGCCTACCTGCCCCGCTCGCTCTGGCCGGCGCTGAAGGAGCGGCTCACGGCGCTGGTGGCCTCGCTCACGGTGGGGGAGGTGGACGATCCCAAGGTCTTCTTCGGTGCCGTCATCGACAAGGCGGCCTTCACCCGCATCAAGGGCTACCTGGACCTGGCGCGCGCCACGCCGGGCCACCGGCTCCTCTGCGGCGGCGGCGCCGACGACCGCCGCGGCTGGTTCATCGAGCCCACCATCGTGGAGACCGACGACCCGCGCTCCCGCCTCATGCAGGAGGAGATCTTCGGACCGGTCCTCACCGTCTGGGTCTACGACGACGCCCGGCTCGACGAGGCGGTGGCGCTCTGCGAGTCCACCTCGCCCTACGCGCTCACCGGCGCCATCTTCGCCCAGGACCGGGCCGTGGTGGCCGACCTGACGCGCCGGCTGGTGGACGCGGCCGGCAACTTCTACGTCAACGACAAGCCCACCGGCGCCGTGGTGGGGCAGCAGCCCTTCGGCGGTGCGCGCGGCTCCGGCACCAACGACAAGGCCGGATCGATGGCCAACCTCATCCGCTGGACCTCGCTCAGGACCGTCAAGGAGACCTTCGACCCGCCGAAGCAGGTCGGATACCCGCACCAGGGGTGAGGTCTCCCTCGACGCCGGGCCGCTGCGCGGTCCCGGCGCTCGGGATGGGCGGCCATGGTGCCGCAGGTGGTCGCCCCTGCCGGGGTCGGGCGGACCGTCCTGGGGTATACCGTCGCCTCATGCGCACCATGCCCTGGAGCGTCCGCGTCGCCGCGGCGGCCCTCGCCTTCGTCATCGCCGTGCAGGCGGTCCTGCTGACCTTCCTGGCGAGCCAGGGGCAGGCGGCCTGGGGGAAGAGCCTGGCCTCCATCGGGGCGGTGGCGCTGCTCCTGGTCGGCCTGCTGCGCGCCTGGCGCATCGCCTGGCTCTGGGGGCGCTTCCTCGGCTTCTTCCTGGCGGCCATGCTGGGCGTCCTGGCCTTCGCCGCCTGGCGCAACGGCGCGCTGCCGGCGGTGATCGCCATCCTGCTCCTGGGGCAGGCCGCGCCGCTCACGGTCATGAGCCTGTCCCTGCGGCACGCCTCGGCGCCGGCCTGGTTCCGGCTCGTCTGCCCGTCCTGCGGCGCGGCCGACGCGCTCCCGGCCGACCTGAGATTCCGCAAGGCGCGCTGCCGGAGCTGCCGCACCGCCTGGTAGCGGCGCCGCCGGACCTGGCCCTGCCGGGACGCCAGCTGCTCAGCCCGCGGCGGGCTCCGGGGGGCCGGCGCCGGCGTCGCCCTCCACCGGCAGCGTCACCCGGAAGACCATGCCCTCACCCGGCGCGCGCTCGGCCGTGACGCCGCCGCCGTGCGCCTCGGCGATGCGGCGCGCCAGGGCCAGCCCCAGCCCCACGCCGCCGGTGCCGCGGGCGCGGCTCCGGTCGGTGCGGAAGAAGGGGGTGAAGAGGCGCGGCAGGTCGGCGTCGTCGACGCCGATGCCGCGGTCGCGCACCTCCAGCACCAGGCCGCCCGGCGCGGCGCGCGCCGCCAGCGTGACCGGCCTGGACGACTCCGAGTACTTGGCGGCGTTGTCGAGGAGGTTGCCGAGGAGACGGCGCAGCAGGGCGGCGTCGGCCTCGGTGGTGGGCAGCGGCTCCTCCGCCTGCACCTCCAGCACGCGCTCACCGTGGCGCGCGCGGAAGCGGGCCGCGGCGTCGTCGAGGAGCGCCCGGACCTCCAGCGGCGCCCGGTGGAGCGGCAGCCCGCCCGCGCCGGGCAGGTCGAGCCGGGCCGCGGCCAGGATCTCGTCCACCAGCCGCTCCAGCTCGAACAGGTCGTCGCCGATCTCGCCGAGCGCCTGGCGTGCCCGGGCCACGTCGCCCTCCTCGGCCAGCGCCAGCGCCACCCGGATGCGGGCCATGGGGGTCCGCAGCTCGTGCGAGACGTTGGCCAGCAGCTCCTTCTCGCCGCGCACCAGCCGCTCCAGCCGGCCGGCCATCTCGTCGAAGGCGGCGGCCAGCTCCCCCACCTCGCCGGGCGCCCGCACGTTGGCGCGGACCGCCAGGTCGCCGGCGCCGAGCGCGCGGGCCGCGCCGGTGAGCCGCTCCAGCGGGGTCGAGATGGAGCGGGCCAGCGGGATGGAGCCCAGCGCCAGGACCAGCAGCACCAGCGCGATGAGGAGGACCGCGCGCAGGACCAGCCCCTCGCGCGGAGCGCCGGTGATGACCACGTGGCCGCGCCCGCCGGGCAGGAGCGCCGCGAAGGCGAAGCCGCGCCGCTCCACGTGGCGGGGCCCCTCGGCCAGCCGCTGCAGCTCGGGCGCCGGCACGGGGGCGAGCGGCGGCTCCACGTTGGTGGCCACCAGCGCGCCACCCCGGTCGTAGACGCTGGCCTCCAGCCCGAAGCCGTCCCGCACGCGCGCCAGCTCGGCCGCCAGCCGCTCGGGCCGGTCCAGGAGCTCGGCCACGTGGTGGGCCGCGAAGAGGGCCATGCGGCCCGGCTCGCGCGGCGGCAGGTGGCGCCCCAGCGCCCAGCCGACCGCCACCACCGCCACCGTCACCGCCGCCAGCAGGAAGAGCCCGTGGCCGTAGACGCGCCAGAAGATGCGGCCGCTCCGGTGGCCCCGGCCGTGGGGCCTGCGCCCTGGCGGGCCCGGGCCGGCGTGGCGCGAGGGCCCAGCGCTCACTGGCCCTCTCCGGCCAGCAGGTACCCCGCGCCGCGCACGGTCTTGATGAGGCGGGGGTGCTTGGGGTCGTCCCCCAGCTTCTGGCGCAGGCGCGAGACGTGGACGTCGATGGAGCGGTCGAAGGCCTCCTCGGCGCTCCCCTTGGCCAGCTCCATGAGCTGCTCGCGCGAGAGGATGCGGCCGGCCCGCTCGGCCAGGGCGCGCAAGAGGTCGAACTCGTAGCCGGTCAGCGCCAGCTCGCGCCCGTGGAGCACGGCGCGGCGCGCCGCCGGGTCCAGCTGCAGGCCGCCCACCGTGACGGTGGCGGTGGGCGGGCCGGCCTTGCCCTTGGCCCGGCGGGTCACGGCCCGCAGCCGCGCCAGCAGCTCGCGCGGGGAGAAGGGCTTCGACAGGTAGTCGTCGGCGCCGAGCTCCAGCCCCATGACCTTGTCGGCCTCCTCGCCGCGCGCGGTCAGCACCAGGATGGGCACGTCGGAGCGGGCCCGCAGCTCGCGGCAGACGGTGAGGCCGTCCAGCCCCGGCAGCATGAGGTCGAGCAGCACCGCGTCCCACCTCCCGCGCAGCGCCTGCTCGAGCCCTTGCTTGCCGTCGGCCACGTGGGTCACCTCGACGCCGTGGCCGGCCAGGTACTCACGGGTGAGTCCGGCCAGCTTGCGGTCGTCCTCGACCAGGAGGACCAGGAGCGCGGGGGAGGTGGTCACGGCGAGCATCATGGACTAGCGCCGGTGCATCCGCTCCGCCTTCTTGGCCAGCGTGGCCCGCTGCTCGGGGGTGAGCGCGTCGTGCGCCTCGATGGCCGCGTCGGCCGCCTCGTGGGCCAGCGCCTTCAGCTCCTCGGCCCGCTGGTCGATGAGGGCGTGGACCTTGGCGCGGTCCACCGTGTCGGCCTTCCACTCGGCCAGCAGCGTCTGGTGGATGGCCTTCCGGTCGCCGTGGAGCTTCTGGGCGCTCTGCAGCATCCGGTCCTTGATGGCCTGGAGCTGGGTCCGCTGCGCCGGCGTGGCCTCGAGGTCGTCGAGGGCGTCGTCGAGCCGGTCGGTCACGAAGGCGGCCACCTGGGCCGGATCGCGGTGGTCCGGGCGGCCGCAGCCGCCGCGGAAGCCGGTGAGGGCGACGAAGGCCACCAGGGCCAGGGCGCCGAGGGACAGGGTCTTCTTCATGGGGTGTCTCCGTGTGGGTGGCCGTCCGGAGGCGGGCGGCGACACCGTGAAGATGCGGCCCCCCGGTTGCCCGGGCTTGTTCCCGGCGTGAAGAAGCGTTAACGAGAGGCCCCCGATGAGCCTCGTCGTCGCGAACGGCCTCTCCCTGGCCCACGGTCCCAAGGTCCTCTTCCACGAGGCGGGCTTCTCCGTCGCGCCGGAGGACCGCATCGGCCTGCTCGGCGCCAACGGCACCGGCAAGTCCACGCTGCTGCGGATCCTGGCCGGCGACGTCATCCCCGACGCGGGGACGCTCACCTGGCGCCGCGGCACGCGCGTCGGCTACCTGCCGCAGGACGTGGCCGCCCTGCCCGCCGGCACGGTGCTGGAGTCGGTGCTGGCCGCCGTGCCCGGGCGCGCCTCGCTGGAGGAGCGGCTCCTGGCCGCCGAGGCCGGCCTGGCCGCCAGCAGCGACCACGAGGAGCAGCTGGAGCTCTCGGCGGCGCTGGCCGACCTGCACGAGCAGCTGGACCACTTCGACGAGCGGTTCGGCCGCCACCGGGCCGAGCGGCTGCTGGGCGGCCTGGGCTTCACCGCCGATGACCTGCACAGGCCCTCCTCGGCCCTCTCCGGCGGATGGAAGATGCGGGCCGCGCTGGCCGGCCTGCTGCTGCAGGACCCGGACCTCCTGCTCCTCGACGAGCCCACCAACCACCTCGACATCCCCACGCTCACCTGGTTCGACGCCTTCCTGCGCGGCCTCCGGCGCGCCGTGGTGCTGGTGAGCCACGACCGCGAGTTCCTCGACCGGCAGGTGGGGAAGGTGCTGTCGCTGGAGCCCGAGGGCGTGCGCGCCTACTCCGGCGGCGTCACCGCCTACCGCCAGTGGCGCGTCGAGGAGGAGGCGCGGCTCCAGGCGGCGGCCAGGAAGCAGCAGGACAAGCGCGAGCAGCTGGAGGGGTTCATCGAGCGCTTCGGCGCCAAGAACACCAAGGCCACCCAGGCCAAGTCGAAGCAGAAGATCCTCGACAAGATGGAGGTGGTGCAGGTGCTGGAGGAGCGGGCCACCGTCCGCTTCCGCTTCGCCGAGGCGCCGCGCTCCGGCAAGGAGGTGCTGCGCTTCGACGGCATCGCCAAGGCCTTCGGGCCGCGCGTCGTCTACCGCGGGCTCACGGCGGCCGTGCAGCGCGGCGAGCGGGTGGGCGTCATCGGCCCGAACGGCGCCGGCAAGTCCACCCTGCTCAAGCTGGCCGCCAGCGCGCTCCCCCCGGACGCCGGCACCGTCAAGGCCGGCCACGGCGTGGTCATGGGCTATTACGCCCAGCACCTGGTCGACCCGGAGGGGGTGGCCGCCGGGTCCCTCGACCCTGGCGCCACCATCCTCGAGACGCTCTGGGACCTGGTGCCGGACAGGGGCGAGTCCTGGGTGCGCTCCGTCGCCGGCGCCTTCCTCTTCTCCGGCGAGGACGTGGAGAAGAAGATCGCGGTCCTCTCCGGCGGCGAGCGGGCCCGGGTGGCGCTGGCCAAGCTGCTGCTGGTGCCGGCCAACCTCTTGCTCCTCGACGAGCCCACCAACCACCTCGACCTCGACAGCTCCGAGGCGCTCATCGAGGCGCTCAAGACCTTCCCCGGCACGCTCCTCTTCGTCAGCCACAACCGGTCCTTCGTGAACCAGCTGGCCACGGTCATCTGGGAGGTGAAGGACGGCGGGATCATGCCGCACCCGGGCAACCTGGACGACTGGCTCTACCACCAGCGGCAGCTCGCCGAGGCGGCGGGGGGCGGGGTCCCGGGCGCGGCGGCCGGCGGCGCGAGGGCCGAGGAGGGCGGCGGCGAGCGGGACCGCAAGCGGGTCGAGGCCGAGGCGCGCAACACCCGCTACCGGCGGGAGCGGCCGCTGCGCGAGGCGCTCTCCAAGGTGGAGGCGCGCATCGCCTCGCTGGAGGCCGAGGCGCGCGCCGCCGCCACCGCGCTGGCCGATCCGTCGCTCTACCAGGACTTCGCCCTGGCCCGGCCGCACATCGAGAGGAAGGCCGCCGCCGAGGCCGCCCTCGCCGCGCTCTACAAGGACTGGGAGCGGACCGCGGGGGAGCTGGAAGCGCTGGGCGAAGGACCCTCGTAGGGCCGGGCCGAGCCGCTCACTTCAGCGCGGCGAGCGCGGCGGCGTAGTTGGGCTCCTGCTTGATCTCCGGGACCTGCTCCTTGTAGACGACCTTGTCGTTCTCATCGAGCACCACCACCGCGCGCGAGGTCACGCCGGCCAGCGGTCCGTCGACGATGGCCACGCCCCAGTCCTCGGCGAAGGTGGAGCGGAAGGTGGAGAGCGGCGTCACGTTGGCCAGCCCCTCGGTGGTGCAGAAGCGCTTGGCGGCGAAGGGCAGGTCGGCCGAGATCACCAGCACCACCACGTTGGGCAGCGAGCCAGCGTCCCTGTTGAAGGCGCGGGTCGAGGTGGCGCAGACCGGCGTGTCGAGCGACGGCACGATGTTGAGGACCTTCTTCTTCCCCCTGAAGTCCGCCAGGGTGAGGTCCTTCAGGTCGCCGGCGGCGAGCTTGAAGCCGGGCGCCGTGGCGCCGAGCGCGGGCAGCTCGCCGCTGGTGTGGATGGGACTGCCGCCGAGCGTGATGTTGGCCATCTGGTGTCTCTCCCCTCGTGGGTGTTGGAGTTCAGCGCGGCCCATATGTGCGACCGGATCGGTCCCGGATCGAGGTCCCTCAGGGGTACCCCCTTCGAGGTGCGCCTGACCGGTCGCCCGGAGCGTCGGCCCTCGGGGCCGACGTCGAGGGGCGGAGCCTATGCCGGCGTGAGCGAGGCGAGCAGCGGCGATGGCGTGCCGGTGGTGGCGATCCAGAGCTGGTGGGCGGCGCGGGTGACGGCCACGTGGAGGCGGCGGCGCGCCTCGGGCTCGTCGGGGTAGGCGCGGATGCCGGCGTCCGGCACCACCACGTAGTCGAACTCCAGCCCCTTCACGTTGGCCACGTCGGTCACGTCACAGCCCGGCCGGAAGGTGAAGTCGCCGTCGAGGGTGAGGCGTGCCTCCGGCAGGTCGCCGAGCAGCCGGTGGAAGGCGCGGGCGGTCTCGCTCGTGGCGCAGACCACCGCCACCGAGGCCTCCGGCTCCCGCTCCAGGAGGTCGCGCACCGCGCCGCAGAGGTGGAGCTGGGCGTGGGCCTCCGACGGGAAGTCGAAGCGGGCCACCGGCGCGCCCGGGCGGCCGTGGCGCGGTGGCTCGGGCGGAGCCAGCGGGCCCAGGACCTCGTGGGCCAGCGCGGCGATGGGGGCCGGGCAGCGGTAGCTGGTGGCCAGGCGCACCGCCGGCGCGTCGGGCACGCCGAGCGCCTGGAGCGCCTCCGGCCAGCCGGCGTAGGAGGAGAAGGTCTGCTGCGCCTCGTCGCCCGCCACGGTGACGCTGCGCGCGCCGCCGAGCGCGCGCCCCAGCACCGAGAGCTCGGCCAGCGAGACGTCCTCCGCCTCGTCCACCACGAGGTGGGTCACCTTGCGCGAGCCCGGCCCGGCACGCAGCCCGGCCAGGAAGAGGAGCAGCGGCAGGTCCTCGGCGTCGAGCGTGCCGCCCAGCGCCTCGGGCGTGTCCTCGTCGACCGACAGGCCGTCCAGCGTCGCCAGCCGCTCCGGGTCGATGCCGGCCAGCGCCTCGGCGGCCGACGGCGCGAGCTGGAGCCGGGTGTGGCGCACCACCTCCTCCACCGCCGTGGTGGGCAGGTCCCCGCGCGCCGCCTCCACCACCGCGGCCACGAACTTCGGCTCCACCAGGAGGTCGCCGAGGTCGCGCCGCAGCCGGCGCAGCGAGGTGTCACCGGCGGGCTGCGGGCGGCGCCGCAGCGTCTCGTGGAGGGCCGGGTGGCGCTTCAGCCGGGAGACCAGGGCCGGCGGCTCGGCGCAGAGGCGCGGCGGCGGCACGCCGAAGGCCGACTGAAAGGCGGCACGGGCCCACTCGTCGAGGGTTCGCACCGTGACCCGCTCCAGGCCGAGGGGGGCCAGCAGGCGCGAGGCGAGCCGCGCCAGCCCGGGCTCCGGCACCACCACCAGCATCCGGCCGGCCGGGAAGCCGCGCGGATCCTCGGCCGCGATGCGCGCCAGCCGGTGCAGGGCCACCGTGGTCTTGCCGCTGCCGGCGCTGCCGAGCACCAGGAGCGGCTCCGAGGCGGGGGCGCTCACCGCCTCCCACTGCTCGCGGTCGAGGAGCGCGGTCACCTCGGCGGCGGCCACCCGGCCGCGCTGCCCGGCCCCGGTTCCGAGGGCGCCGGCCCGCGTCGCCGTGCCCGCGCCGCCGCCCAGGTGGGCGCCGGCCCCGGCGCGGCGCCAGGCGCCGTCCTTGCCGCACACCAGGCTCACCTCGCCGGCGCTGATGCGGGCCAGCCGGCCGCGGTCCACCACCACCACGCGCCGCGCCTCCACCAGGCCGTGCGCGGTTCGGCCGGGGAGCTCCTGCTCGTACTCCTCCCCCTCGCGCACCCGGTAGAAGATGCTGGCCACCGGGGCGGTGCGCCAGTCCACCACCCGCACCCCGGCCTCGCGGTCGAAGAAGGTGGCCCGCCCCAGGCAGTAGTCGCGGACCACCGTGCCCTCCTTGAGTCGCAAGTGGGCGAAGTACGGGGCGGCCCGGTCCGGCACGGCGCCGCCGCGGCTCCGCTCCAGCACGGCCCGCACCACGCCCATCTCCTGGAAGACCGTGGGCAGGTCCTTCTGCGTGGCCTCCAGCGCCTCGTCGCGCAGCTCCTTCAGGCGCGCCGCCAGCCCGGCCCCGTCGTCGGCGGCGCGGCGTCGCGCCGTGAGGGCCCCGTGGACGGCGGCGAGGAGCGCCTCCTCCTCGGCCACGACGCGGCGCTCGGCCGGGGTGAGCTGGTCGCCGTGCGGTGCCGGCGTGGCGGGCGTGGGGTGCGGAACGAGCAAGGTCGAAGAATGTAACGCGGGGGCGGACGAGGCGCACGTGGGGAACCCCGACCTGGTCGCCGGCGCGCGGCCAGTCCCTACGCGCCCATCGAGCTGCTGCTGCCGGCGGACCGCGCCGAGCAGGCCGAGGCGCTGGACGCGCCCATCCTCGCCGACGAGCTCGCCACGTCCTCAGGGCCACCGGCGTCGTGCGCCCTCGCGCCCGCGTCGAGGCGGCTCAGCGCTGACGGCGCCGCGGCGGGGCCGCCATCACGGCGGCGCCCAGCGTGAGCTCCGCGGCGTAGCGGTTATGGATTCTGCAGGCACAGCGTAGGTTGGCCGCGGTGGTCGGGCCGCCGAGTGCGCGCGGCACGATGTGGTCGAGCTCGACCTGCCAGGTCGAGCCACAGATGCCGCCCACGTCGAGGGGGTACTGGCAGCGGTCGCCGTCGCGGAGGCGGATCTCGCGCTCGATGGCGGCTGGGATGGAGCGGGATCCGCCGGGTGCCACCGGGGTCGCGGTCGAGGGCGCGGTCGCCGTTGCGGTCGGGGTCGAGGTCGGGGTCGAGGTCGGGGTCGAAGCCGGCGGGCGCGTCTTCCACCGCCGGTGGAGCCAGTACCAGCGCTCCGGATGGCGGCGCACCCAGACCTCGAGCTTGTCGTTGAGCAGCTGCATGAAGGCGAGGTCGTCGGCCTCGTGGTCGCCGCTGTGGGGCACCGGCAGCGGCCCCTCGATGAGGACCTGGTGGCGGCCGTCGCCGAGCGGCACCGAGACCGTGAAGATCACCGCCGCGCCGGTCTTGCGGGCCAGGAAGGCCGGGGTGGAGGCGGTGGCGGCCGGCACGCCGAAGAAGGTGGGGAAGATGGGCCGGGCGGGCTGGTTCTGGTCGATGACCCAGGCCAGGACCCGGCCCTGCTCCAGCGCCCGGATGGAGGCGCGAACGGTCTGGCCGGGCTTGACCACCAGCTCGACCACGCCGGAGCGGCGGCGCGCCTCGCGCACCAGGTCGTTGGCGAAGTTCCTTCCCATCTCGCGGGCCACCTGGGTGATGGGGACGCCGCGCCGCGTGTTGGCGGAGGCCAGCAGGTCGAAGTTGCCGAAGTGGGCGGTGCAGGCGATGACGCCCTTGCCCAGCGCCGCCGCCCGCTCGTAGCACTCCCAGCCCTGGTAGACGAAGAGCCGGTCCAGCTCCTCCGGCGACAGCGTCGGCACCCGCAGGAAGTCCGGGATCATCTGGCCCAGGTGGCGGTAGTTGGCCCGCGCGATGACGCGCCGCTCCGCCTCGGTCTTCTCCGGAAAGGCGAGCCGCAGGTTGTCCATGGTGACTCGCCGGCGCAGGCGGAGCGACCAGGCCAGCCAGCCGATGAAGGCGCCGAAGGCCGAGAGGACGGGGCGTGGGATCTTGCCGAGGACGTCGAGGAACCTGGTCACGGGTGGTCCTTCCGGCGCCGAACATCCCCCGCCTCGAGCGCCGCGTCGAGGGCCTCGTCGAGGGCCGCCTGGCCCGCCAGCACCTCGGCCTCGATGCGCACCACGGCCAGGCGCGGCTCGGCGGCCCGCTCCGGCGCCAGCCGGACGGCGTCCTTCTCGGTGGTCACCACGAGCTCGGCGCCGGCGACGGCGGCCGCGGCCAGCGCCGCGTCGAGCTCGGCGGCCGTGAACCGGTGGTGGTCGGGGTGGCGGCGCTCGGCCACCACCTGCGCGCCCAGCGCCTCCACGGTTCGCCGGAAGGCGCCCGGGCGGGCCAGGCCGGAGAGGAGCAGCACGCGCCGACCGCGCAGCGCGCCCAGGCCGAGGGAGCGGCCGAGCAGGCCGTCCAGCACGTCCACCGGGGCGTGGCGCGACTCCACCGGGGCCCGGCCCGTGGCGGCGCGGGCCGCCTCCCGCCAGCGCTGCAGCGCCGCCGGCTCGGCCTGGTCCACCCGTGAGAGCCAGACCAGGCCGGCGCGGCGCAGCGCCCTGGCCGGCTCCCGCCCCGGGCCGGCCGGCATGAGCCAGCCGTTGCCGAGCGGGTTGGCGGCGTCCAGGACCACCACGTCGAGATCGCGGGCCAGGGCCCGGTGCTGCAGGCCGTCGTCGAGGAGGAGCGCGTCGGCCTCGAGCGCCCCCACCGCGGTGGCCGCCAGCGCGGCGCGGCGCGGCGCGGGCCGCAGAGCACCCGCACGCCTGGCAGGCGCCGGGCCAGCAGCACCGGCTCGTCCCCACCCGCGGCGGCGTCGAGCAGCACCTCTCGCCCGTCGGAGACCACCCGCGCGTCGCGCCGGGTGGCCCCGTAGCCGCGCGAGAGGACCGCCACGGTGCGGCCGCTCGCGGCGAGGCGCCGGGCGATGGCCATGGTCACCGGGGTCTTGCCGGCGCCGCCCACCGCCAGGTTGCCCACCGAGATGACCGGGGCGCGGGCCACGGCGACCGCGAGCAGGCCGCGATCGTAGAGCCACCCGCGCAGGGCCACCGCGGCGCCGAAGAGGAGCGAGAGGAGCCAGAGCGGCGCGAGGAGGAGCCGGGCCAGGAGCCCCGGGCGCTCGGTCCACCAGGCGCGCTCGAGCAGGCTCATCGGAGCAGCTCGCGCGCGGCCGCCAGGACCGGCCCGGGCAGGAGGTCGACCAGGCAGCGGTGGTGGCCGAGCGGGCAGCGCTCACCGCCGTGGTTGCTGCAGGGCTGGCAGGGGAGCCCGAGCGAGAGGGCCCGGCCCGGCGGCGGCGGGCCCCAGCGGACGGTCGAGGTGGGGCCGAAGAGCGCCAGCGCCGGCGTGCCGACCGCGGCCGCCAGGTGGACCGGGCCGGAGTCGCAGGCCACCAGGAGCCGCACCCGCGCCAGCGCGGCGGCCATCCCCTCGACGCGGAGCGACGTCAGGTCGGCCGCCACGGGCGCCCGGCAGGCGGCGCGGAAGGCGGCCACCGCGGCGGCGTCGCCAGGGCCGGCGCAGAGCACCAGGCCGTAGCCGTCGGCGTGGAGCGCCTCGCCCACGGCCGCGAAGCGCTCCGGGGCCCAGCGCTTGGTGGCCCAGGTGGCCCCCGGCGCCAGCGCCACCAGCGGGCGGCCCCCGGCCCCGCCGAGCGCCTCGTCGGCGCGGGCGCGCGCCCCCTCGGAGAGGGCCACGCGGAGCGGACCGGGCGCCCCGCCTCCGAGCGGCGCGAGCACGCCGGCATAGAGCCGGGTGGCGTGGCCGCGCACGTTGGGCCGGTCGCGCCCCGTGAGCGCGCGCAGCGCCTCCGCGGCGGTGCGCCGATGGTAGAAGAGCCGGCGCGGGGCGGCGCCCCAGGCGAGCCAGGCGCTCTTCACCTTCTCCTGCAGGTCGATGGCGAGGTCGAAGCGCCCGCGCAGCCGGGCCCGCAGCGCCACCAGGCCGTCGGGGCCCGCCCGGCCCAGGCGATGGACGGCCGCCAGCTCCGGCAGCCCATCGAGGAGCGGCGCGTAGGCCGGCGCGGTGACCCACTCGATCCGCGCCGCCGGGAAGAGCGCCCGCAGCGGCTGGAGCACGCTGGTGGCCAGCACCACGTCGCCCAGGGCCGAGTAGCGGATGACCAGGATCCGCTCCACCGCGGTCACGCCCCCGCCTTCCCGGGCGGCAGCGTCGCCAGGAGGTGCTCCACGTTCCGGGCGCTGGCGCCGCGGATGGCGGAGACGGCGCGCCGCGCCAGGGCGCCCAGCTCCTCGAGCTGGTCGGGGCGCGAGAGGAGCTCGTCGGCCACCTTGAAGAGCTGCTCCGGCGTGCCCACCTGGATGCCGCCGCGCCCCTGCAGCACCTGCACCGAGTCCTTGAAGTTCTCCATGTGCGGGCCGAACAGGACCGGCTTGCCCTGCGCGGCCGGCTCGAGCACGTTCTGCCCGCCGCGGGTGACGAAGCTGCCTCCCACGAAGACCAGCCGGGCCAGCCGGTAGGCCACGGCGAGCTCGCCGATGGTGTCGAGCACGGTGACCGCCGCCGAACCGGCCGCCGCGCCGCCGCTGCGCAGCCGCACGTCGAGACCCGCCTCGGCCGCCATGGCCATGACGCGCCCGGCCCGCTCCACGTAGCGCGGCGCCACCACCAGCTGCAGCCCGGGGTGGCGCTCGGCCAGCCGGGCGTAGACGGCCAGGACGAGCTCCTCCTCGCCCTCGTGGGTGGAGCCGGCCATGAAGACCGGGGCCCCGGCCGAGAGCCCCATCTCGGCGCGCAGCGCCTGCTCCTTGCCCTGTGCGTCGTCGATCACCAGCGCGTCGAACTTGGTGTTGCCGGTGACCCGGACCCGGTCCGGCGCGGCGCCGAGCTGCAGGGCCCGCTCGGCCTCCTCCTCGGAGCGCATCAGGAAGCAGTCGATGGCGCCGAGCGGGTTGCCGATGGCGCGGAAGAGGGCCCGGTAGCGCGAGAGCTTGTCCGGGTTGAAGCGGCCGTTGGTGAGCGCCAGCCGCGCGCCGGCGCGGTGGGCCGCGCGGATGAGGTTGGGCCAGATCTCGGTGTACTCCAGCACCAGCAGGTCAGGGCGCAGCACCCGCATGGCGCGCGCCGTGGCGCCGGGCAGGTCATAGGGGGCGTAGACCACCACGTCGGCCTCGACGAGCTTCTTGCGCGCCATCTCCTGCCCGGAGTTGGTCATGGTGGAGACGATGATGCAGCAGCCCGGCCGGCGCGCCTTGAGCTCCTTCATCATGGGCTGCAGGGAGAGCAGGTCGCCGGCGCTGGCGCCGTGGAGCCAGATGCGCGGGCTCCCCCGGCCCACGTCGAGCGAGGGCGCGTAGAGGCCGAGCCGCTGGCGCACGCCGTGGCGCAGCTTGGGGTGCGTCAGCAGCACCGGCAGGGCGATGAGGAAGAGCGCGTAGCTCGCGAGGGCGTACAGGAGGTGCACGGGCGGGGGAGTCTTACTCGATGACCACGGGGTTGGTGAAGATCCATGGGCGGCCGTCCCGCCGCGCCTCGGCGCGGTAGGTGCCGGGCCCACAGCCGCCGGGGCAGCGGAAGCGCACGCCCCCGGGGGCCGGCTCCGCGGTCCCGGCGCCGGCGCCGTCGCGGACCAGCCGCGCCTCGGCGGCGTCGAGCGGCGCTCCCGCCGAGGTGAACAGGAGCGTGCCGTCGCCGGCGGGGGCCAGGGCGACGCCGGCGGCGGGAGCCACGCCGTCGAAGACACAGGTGGCCCGCCCGTCGATCAGGGCCTGCAGCACGGCCCGGCCGTCGGCGGCGCCGTCGCCGCTCGGCGTGACCGGCACATGCATGGAGAAGGCCCCGAAGGCGGCCCGGTAGCTCGGGTAGCCGTGGGCGTCGGCCGCGCAGAGGAGCACGCGGCCGGGGGCGCGGCGGCCGTCGGGTCGCGCCGGGCCCGGCGGCGAGGCCACCAGGGCGGCGTCGAGGGCGGCCAGCTCGCGGTCGGCGGGCGGCAGGAGCGCGATGACCGCCTGGGCCGCGTCGAAGGGCAGCGTGGCCAGCGCGGCGAGGAGCCTGCCGGTGGCGCGCCCCGACAGCACCTCGCCGAAGGCGGCGTCGTTGCTCACCACCTCGAGGCCGCGCCAGGGCGCCTCGCCCCAGGCCCGGAAGGGCCGGCGCGGGTGGAAGGGGTGGGCCAGCACCGCCTGGCCGCCCAGGGCCGCGATGGCCTGGAGCGGCTGCCCGTCGCGCTCGGCCTGGGTGAGCGCCCGCGGCGCGCCCGCCGCCACCAGGTGGCCCCAGCGGGTCGAGGCCTCATGGGCTTCGACGACCAGCACGCCGTCGTGCCACCCGCCCTCGGCGGGCGTGACCAGGTTGTGGTCGGTGACCACCAGGAACTGCAGGCCAGCCTGCCGCGCCGCGCGCAGCACCTCGTCGAGCGTGCCGAGGCCGTCGCTGCGGGTGGTGTGGACGTGCCAGGCGCCCCGCAGCTCGCCCGCCGGCGGCGGCGGGCGCTGCGGGCGGCGCGCCAGGACCCGCGCGCCCCAGGCGCCCCAGGCCACCAGCAGGAGGGCCGCCAGCGCGAGCAGGGGGCGGCGCTTCACGCCGGCTCCGGCGCCGGCCGGGCGGCCTGGGCCGGCTCCTGCCGGCCCTCCCCTTCGTAGATGCGGTAGAGCCGGGCGTACTCGCCTCCGCTGGCCAGCAGCGCCTCGTGGCGGCCCGCCTCCACCACCCGCCCCCTGGCCAGCACCACGATCCGGTCGGCGTTGCGGATGGTGGAGAGCCGGTGGGCGATGACGATGGTGGTGCGGTGGCCGCCGGTGCCCAGCCCCATCAACCCCTCCAGCGCGCGCTGCACCTCGCGCTCGCTCTCGGCGTCGAGGGCGCTGGTGGCCTCGTCGAGGAGGAGGATGGGCGCGTCCTTGAGGAAGGCGCGGGCGATGGCGATGCGCTGGCGCTGGCCGCCGGAGAGCATGACGCCGCGCTCTCCCACCACCGTGTCGTAGCCCCGCGGCAGGGCGCAGATGAACTCGTGCGCCTGCGCCATGCGGGCGGCGCGCTCCACCTCGGCCCCCGGGACCTCGGGCCGGCCGTAGGCGATGTTGGCGCGGATGGTGTCGTTGAAGAGGATGGTCTCCTGGGTCACCAGCGCCAGCTGGGCGCGCAGGCTCCGCAGCGTCACCTGGCGCACGTCCACGCCGTCCACGCTGAGCCGCCCGCCCTGCACGTCCCAGAAGCGCGGCAGCAGGTTGGCCACGGTGGTCTTGCCGCCGCCCGAGCCGCCCACCAGCGCCACCACCTCGCCCTTCCGGACCGTCAGGTCGAACCCCTGCAGCACCGGCGCGCCGCCGTAGGAGAAGGTGACCTGCTCCCAGCGGATGGCGTCGCGGAAGGGGGCCAGCTCGGCGGTGCCGGCGTCGGGCACCTCCGAGGGCGAGTCCAGGATCTCGAAGATGCGCTCGCCGGCGGCGGCGCCCTGCATGGCCATCTGGCCGACGCGCCCGAGCTGCTTGACCGGCTGGTAGAGCAGCAGGATGGCGGTGACGAAGGAGAAGAACTTCCCGGCCGACAGCTCGCCCGAGAGGATGCGCCCGCCCACCCACCAGATGGCGAAGGCCAGGCCGGCCGCCGCCATGACCTCCATGAGCGGCGACGAGAAGGCGCGCACCAGGACGCTCTTGCGCTGGATGCGCAGCCAGCGCTCGTTGGCCTCGGTGAAGCGGCCCGACTCCCAGCGCTCCATGCCGAAGGCCTGCACCACGCGGATGCCGGAGACGGTCTCCTGCACCATCTCGGCGATCTGGCCCACGCTGGACTGCCCCTGCACGGTGGCCTTCTTGAGCCGCTGCCCGAGCCGGATGACCGGGAAGAGCGTGATGGGCACCGCGCCGAAGGCCATGAGCGAGAGGCGCCAGTCCAGGTAGAAGCAGTTGGCCAGCATGACCACCACCGAGAGGCCGTCGCGGAAGTAGCTGGCGATGGAGTTGGTGACGGCCACCTCGACGGCGGCCACGTCGCTGGAGAAGCGCGACATGAGGTCGCCGGAGTGGCGCTTCGAGTAGAAGGCCGGCGAGAGGCGCAGCAGGTGGTCGAAGAGGGCCCGGCGCAGGTCGGCGATGACGCGCTGGCCCAGCATGCCCATCAGGTAGAACTGGCCGAAGAAGGCCAGCCCCTTCACCAGCGCCACCGCCACCATGACGTAGGGCAGCACCGAGAGGATCTGGCTGCGCTCCACCGAGTCGAGCCAGGCGGCGTAGCCCAGCGAGGACGGGACGAACTTCTCCAGCGTGGCCATCGAGCCGGGACGCCCGGTGAAGAGGAACTCCAGCACCGGGCCCAGCAGGTTGACGTAGGCGGCGCCGGCCATGGCCAGCACGACCATGCAGCCGAGGGCCGCCAGGAAGCGGCCGCGGTAGGGGACGACGAAGCGGAGGAGACGAAGGTAGGCCCTCACGGGAGGCGCATCCTACACCCAGTCGCGGGCGCTCGCCTGCCGCGCTACTTCTCCTCCTCGACCCCCTTCACCTTGCCCTCGGCGCGCCGCCGCTCGATGATCTTCTGCGCCAGGTGGGGCGGCACGGGGTCGTAGTGCGAGGGCGCCATGATGAAGTAGCCCAGCCCCTGGGTGAGCGAGCGGAGGTCGGCGTCGTAGGTCATGGCCTCGGCGTGTGGACAGGAGGCCTTGACGATGACGCCGCGGGCCGCCGGCTCCATCCCCTGCACCTTGGCGCGGCGGCTGTTGAGATCGCCCATGACCGGGCCGACGTAGGCCTCCGGGACGCGCACCTCGAGCTGCATGATGGGCTCGAGCAGGATGGGGCGGGCCTCGGTCATGGCCTTCTTGAAGGCCATGGAGCCGGCCACCTGGAAGGCCATGTCGGAGCTGTCCACGTCGTGGTAGCTGCCGAAGAAGAGCTTGGCCCGGAAATCCACCACCGGGTAGCCCGCCAGCGGCCCGGCGCCCAGCGCGTTGCGGATGCCCTTCTCCACCGACGGGATGAACTGGCGCGGCACCGTGCCGCCCACGATGCCGTCCTCGAACTCGAAGCCGGCGCCGCGCGGCAGCGGCTGCAGCTCGACGTGGGCATCGCCGAACTGGCCGTGCCCGCCGGTCTGGCGCCTGAACTTGCCCTGCGCCTTGGCCACCGCCGTGATGGTCTCCAGGTAGGCCGGGGTGGGCAGCGCCAGCGTGATCTCGACGCCGTGCTTGCGCTTGATGCGCTCCACGGTCACCTCGATGTGGGCCTGGCCCATGCCCTGCAGCAGCATCTCGCCGGTGTCGGCCGAGCGGGCCAGCTCCAGCGACGGATCCTCCTCGATGAGCTTGTGGAGCGCCGCCGCCGCCTTGTCGTCACCGCCCTTGGCGTGGACCGCGTAGGCCACCGGCCGGGTGTGCTGCTTGAAGGGCGCCAGCTCGATGGGCGCGTCCGGGTCGCACAGGGTGTCGCCGGTGTGGGCGTCCTTGAGCTTCATGAGCACCACGAACTCGCCAGGGCCGGCCTCCGCCACCTCCTGCGTCTGGGCGCCGTCGGTGCGGAAGAAGTGGCCGATGCGCTCCTCGGAGCGGGTGCGCGGGTTCATCAGCGTGGTCTCGGGGCGCAGCGTGCCGGAGAAGACGCGCACGTAGTCCACCCGGCCGGTGAAGTGGTCGATGGTGGTCTTGAAGACCTGCCCGCTGAAGGGGGCGCCGGGATCGCCGCGCCGCTCCACCGGGTGGCCGCCCAGGTCCTTGCCCCGGACCGGGTGGGCCTCCGGCCCGGGGAAGACGCGCACCGCCAGATCGAGCAGCTGGCGCACGCCCAGGCCCAGCTTGGCCGCGGCCACCGCCACCGGGAGGAACCGCTGCGCGCGGGCGCCGGCGGCCAGGCCGCGGCAGATCTCGTCCTCGGAGAGGGCCGCGCCCTCCAGGTACTTGCCGAGGAGCTCGTCGTCGGCCTCGGCGGCCGCCTCGATCATGGCGGTGCGCAGCGCCTCGGCCCGGGCCTTGAGCTCGCCAGGGATCTCGGCCTCGGCGTACCTGCCCCAGGCCTTGGGGTCGACCAGGTGGGCCTTCATGGTGAGCAGGTCCACCAGCCCCTTGCACCGCGGGCCCACGCCGATGGGGAGCTGCAGCGCCACCGGCTTCACCTTGAGCGAGGACTCGATGTCGGCCAGCGCCCGGTCGAAGTCGGCCTGGTCGTGGTCGATGCGGGTCACCACGCCGATGGCCGGCGTGCCCGACTCGGCCAGCACGTCGTAGCTCCGCTCCGCCTTGTTGTGGCACCCGTCGGCGGCGGAGACGGCCAGGAAGGCGCCGTCGGTGACCTGGAGCGCCCACTCCACCTCGGTGAGGAAGGCGGCGAACCCCGGGCAGTCGAGCACGTGGAAGCCGCGGCCGCCCTCCTCGAAGCTCTCCGGGTGGAGGCTCAGGGTGAAGTTGCGCTTCTTCTCCTCCGGCTCCGCGTCGAGGCGCGCCGAGGAGCCGTCCGGGCTGGCGTGCTTGGGATCGCCGGCGCGCAGCAGGGCCTCGACGAGGGCGGTCTTGCCGGCGCCGTCGGCGCCGAGCATGGAGAAGGTGCGGGTCACTCGGGGAGTGGGCATGGGGATCTCGTGGGCTCCTGCCGGCGGGGCGGACGGCGCGCCAGGCGCACGGTTCGTCGGGGCCTGACTCTACTTGAGCTCGGGAAAGTCGTCCTGCCAGAACTCACGCTCTCCGCGCGCCCCACCCGGGCCGCGCGCCTGCTCCCGCGTTCGCAGCTCGACCCGGCGGATCTTGCCGGACACGGTCTTGGGGAGATCCGAGAACTCGAGGCGCCGGACCCGCTTGTAGGGCGCCAGGCGCCGCCGCAGGAAGCGGAAGATCTCGAGCGCCAGCTCGCGCCCGGGCACCCGCCCCGGCTTGAGGATGACGTAGGCCTTGGGCACCAGGCCCCGCAGGTCCTCCGGGCTGGGCACGACGGCGGCCTCGGCCACCGCCTCGTGCTCGATGAGGGCGCTCTCCAGCTCGAACGGCGAGATGCGGTAGTCGGAGCTCTTGAAGACGTCGTCGGCCCGGCCGACGTAGGTGACGTACCCCTCCTCGTCGCGCGTGGCCACGTCGCCGGTGTGGTAGTGGCCGTGGCGCGTCACGAAGTCGTTGAGGTTGTCGTCCCCCTCGTAGCCGGCCATGAGCCCGGTGGGGCGCCGCTCCAGGTCGATGCAGATCTCGCCCTCCTGGGCCGCCGGGTGCCCCTCCTCGTCGAGCAGCGCGATGGTGTAGCCGGGCATGGCCCGGCCCATGGAGCCGGGCTTGAGGGGCTGCCCTGGCGAGTTGCCGATCTGGGCGGTGGTCTCGGTCTGGCCGTAGCCATCGCGGATGGTGACGCCCCAGGCCCGCCGCACCTTCTCGATGACCTCGGGGTTGAGCGGCTCGCCGGCGCTGAGCGCCTCTCGCACGTGCACCGGGTGGACCACCAGGTCCTCCAGGATGAGCATGCGCCACACGGTGGGGGGTGCGCACAGCGTGGTGATGCGGTGGGTGGCCAGCATCTCCAGCAGGCGCCCGGCGTTGAAGCGGGCGTAGTTGTAGAGGAAGACCGTGGCGCCGGCGTTGAAGGGGGCGAAGAAGTTGGACCAGGCGTGCTTGGCCCAGCCGGGCGAGGAGATGTTCATGTGGACATCCCCCTCCTGCAGCCCGATCCAGTACATGGTCGAGAGGTGGCCCACCGGGTAGCTCTTGTGCGTGTGGATCACCAGCTTGGGCTTGGCGGTGGTGCCGCTGGTGAAGTAGAGGAGCACGGGCTCCGCGGCCATGGTGTCGCCGTGGGGCAGGAAGACCGAGGCCTCGTCGTAGGCCTGCTCGAAGGAGAGCCAGCCCGGCACCTGCTCGCCCACCACGTGGCGCCTGAAGTCGCCGGCCAGGCCGCGGAACTTCTCGGTGCCGGCGGTGTCGGTGACCACGTGGCCGATGCGGCCGCGCTCGATGCGGTCGGCCAGGTCCTCGACCGTGAGCAGCGTGGTGGCCGGCACCACGGCGGCCCCCAGCTTCATGGCGCCCAGCATGACCTCCCAGATCTGCACGCAGTTGCCGAGCATCATGAGGATCCGGTCGCCGCGCCCCACCCCGTGGCGCCGGAAGTAGGTGGCCACGCGGTTGGAGCGCTCGGCCAGCTCGGCGTACGAGACCTTCACCTCGGCGCCGTACTCCTCCACGATGTGGAGCGCGGTCCGCCCGTTGCCGTCGGCGACGATGTCGAACCAGTCGAGCGCCCAGTTGAAGCTGTCCAGGACCGGCCAGCGGAAGTCGCGCACCGCGGTGGCGTAGTCGGTGCGGTGCTGCAGCAGGAAGTCGCGCGAGCGGCGGAAGATCTCGGTCGAGGACACGGGCGGCCTTCCCCGCGCCGCCGTCGCGGTCGCGGGCCGGAGGTGGGACGATGGGTGATTGCGGGCAGTGTTCCACGAACCCGGCCCGCCGGTCGCGCCGCGGCGCGTCATGACGGGATCCCGGCGACCCGGAAGTTCGCGTCAGTCCCGAGGAACGGCGGGGGGTTCGGCCTAGGGCGCCGGGCGGACCCCGCCGACCAGGCCGGCCAGCCCCGGCAGCCCCTCCGCCAACCCGTCCATCATGAACTGGATGGCGATGGCCACCAGCAGCAGGCCAGCGGCGCGCTCCAGGATGGCGAGCCCGGTGGGGCCCAGGACCTTCTCGGTGCGGGTGGCGCTGGCCAGGATGAAGTAGGCGGCCAGGCAGGTGGCGGCGATGGCGCCCAGCACCGGCAGCGCGTGCCACCATGGGCCGGCCCGGGCGCGCGCCATGAGCACGATGGCGGTGGCGATGGAGCCGGGGCCGGCCAGCAGCGGCATGGCCAGCGGCACGATGGCGATGTCCTCCTTGTCGGCGCCGGCCGTCACCTCACCCTCGGTGATGCGGGTCTTGGAGGGCTGGGTGCGGATCATGTCGAGCGCCAGCAGGAGCAGCACCACGCCGCCGGCGATCTTGAAGGCGGGCAGGCCGATGCCGAGCAGCCTGAAGATCCAGGCGCCCGCCAGCGCGAAGGTGGAGAGCACCAGCGCCGCCGCCACCGAGGCGCGCAGGGCCGTCTCACGCCGCTTCTCGGCGGTGTCCTCGCGCGTCATGGCCAGGAAGAACGGCACGGCCGAGAGCGGATCGACCACGAAGAAGATGGCCGAGAAGGAGACCAGCGCGAGGGCGAGGACGTCGGAGATCACGAGGCCCTTCTACCGCGGCGCGAGACGGCGCGCCGCTTTTGAGGCGGCGGCTAGAAGCCGGAGAAGCGGATCGACCAGACCTTGCGGACGGCCTCGAGGACGATGCGGCGGGACATCTTGGAGTGGCCCACCCGCCGGTCCACGAAGGTGATGGGGATCTCCTGGATGCGGAAGCCGCGCCGCGCCGCCCGGTAGGTCAGCTCGATCTGGAAGGCGTAGCCGGTGCACTGCACCGTGGGGAGGTCGATGCCCTCCAGCACCTCGCGCCGGAAGCACTTGAAGCCGCCGGTCAGGTCGCGGACCGAGAGCCCGAGGATGGTGCGGGCGTAGAGGCTGCCGCCGCGGCTGATGAGCTGGCGCCCCAGGCCCCAGTTCACCGTGCCGCCGCCCGCCACGTAGCGCGAGCCGAGCACCAGGTCGTGGTCGGTGGCGGCCGCCAGCATGGCGGGCAGGTGCCCGGGGTCATGGGAGAAGTCGCAGTCCATCTCCAGCACCAGGCCGTAGTGGCGGGCCAGCGCCCAGGCGAAGCCCGCCAGGTAGGCCTTGCCCAGCCCCTCCTTGCCCTGGCGGTGCAGCACGTGGACGCGCGGCTCCCGCGCCGCGATCTCGTCGGCCAGCCTCCCGGTGCCGTCGGGCGAGTTGTCGTCGATGACCAGGATCTCCACCGCCGGCGCCCGCGCCAGGATGGCCTCGACCATGGGCGCCAGGTTCTCGCGCTCGTCGTAGGTGGGCAGGCAGACCAGGGCCTTCCTCGGCTCGCTCACTGCGCTACCCTCCCGCCGGGAGCTGGCTCGTGGGTGTCGGGGGCGGGACGCTCATGACTCCAGCACCTCCGCGATCTCCCTGGCCACGCGCTCCGGCGCGCCCGGCTCGCCCAGCGACGCCCGCACCAGCCGCAGCCCGTCGAGCTGCGCCTGGCGGGCCGGACCCTCCGGCAGCACCGCCAGCACCTCGGTCGCCATGGCCTCGGCGCTGGCGCCGCCCTGGAGCAGCTCCGGCACCACCCGCCGGCCCACCAGCAGGTTGACCAGCGAGAAGAAGGTGAGGCGCACCAGCAGGCGCGCCACCAGGTAGGAGAGCCAGGAGAACTTGTAGACCACCACCAGCGGCCGCAGCATGAGGCCGGCCTCCAGCGTGGAGGTGCCGCTCTTCACCAGCGCGGCGTCGCTGGCGCCCACCGCCTCGTCGGTGCGCCCCTCCACCAGCGTGACGTCCAGGGTGGCGTGGGCCGCCAGGTGGGACGCCACCAGCTCTCGCGGCAGCGTCGCGGCCACCGGCACCACGAACTGCGCGTCGGGGTGGACCGCCCGGATCCGCTCGGCCGCCTGCAGCATGGGCGGGAAGAGGCGGTTCACCTCGCTCCGCCGGCTGCCCGGCACGAGGGCCACGGTGGTGCGGCCCTGGTCGAGCCCGAGCGCGGCGCGGTAGTGGGCCGGCGCGGCCGGCTCCGGGCGCTCGGCGAAGGGGTGGCCCACGAAGGAGGCGCGCACCCCGGTGCCCTGGTAGGCGGCCGGCTCGAAGGGGAGGATGCAGAGCATCCGCTCCACCACGCGGGCGATCTGCCTGGCGCGCCCTCGCCGCCAGGCCCAGATGGTGGGCGAGATGTAGTAGACGACCTTGACGCCCTGCGCCTTGAGGCGCGATGCCAGCCGGAGGTTGAAGTCGGGCAGGTCCACCAGCAGCGCCACCTTGGGCCGGCGCGCCGCGGCGGCCAGCCGGAGCCCGCGCAGGATGGAGAGGATGCGCGGGATGCGCGGCAGCACCTCCACCAGCCCCATGACCGAGATCTCCTCGGCCGGGTAGAGGGTCTCCAGGCCGGCGGCGCGGAGCCGGGGTCCGCCCACGCCGAAGGCGGTCAAGCCGGGCCGCAGGCGCCGCAGCTCCTCCAGCACGCGCGCGGCGTGGAGGTCGGCGCTCGCCTCGCCGGCGACGATGAGGATCTCCTCGGCCACGCCGGGCGCTCATAGCACGGCGCGGGCGGGCCGTCGCCGGCGCACCGGGCCGTCGAGAACCCGGCTCCGCCTCGTCCCCGGCCTCCGCCACCGCCACCGCCGCCAGCGCCCGGCTCAGCGCGCGCAGTGCTCCATGCAGTGGACCAGCCCCTCCAGGTTCCGCTCCACCAGCCGGTAGGTGGCGAAGCCCCCCTCGCGATCCGCCGCCACCAGGCCGTTGTGGCGCAGGATGCGGAGCTGCTGCGAGACGATGGCCTGTCCCGCCCCGAGCCGCTCCGCCAGGGCGCTGACGTTGGCGTCTCCCTCCACCAGGATGGCGACGATGCGCAGCCGCAGCGGGTGGGCCACCGCCTTCAGCACCTCGGCCAGGTGGGCCGCGCGGATCGGGTCGGTGGCGATGGCCGGGCGCGCCGCGGCGGCGCGGGGGCGCCGGGCCGGACGGGTGGAGCGGACGGCGGCCGCCGCCTGGGTGGGGCGCATCGTGGTCGCCTGGGGTCCTTGAGGCCGGGTCGCGGCGAGGCTAGCAGCCGCCCGGCTTCTTGAAGTAGGTGGCCACGGTCTTGCCGCCCTTGACGACGTACTTGGCCTTGATCTCGTCGCCCACGCCGATGCGCTTGTCGGCGAACTTGTCGAGCGTGACCTTGTCCTCGACGGCCAGCACCAGGGTCTTGCCGCCCTCGTCCTGCAGGGTGACGGCGGCGGCCTTGCCGCCCTGCTCGATCTTGGTGACCTTGCCCAGGAACTTCTCATCGGCCTGGGCCGGCGCGGCGGTGACCAGCAGGATGGCGGCGGCGGCGACGACGGCGACGGCGACTCTCTTGAGCATGATGGTGTTCTCCGATTCGGTGGTTCGTGCGGCGGTCACGGGGTGGTGGCGGCGCTGGCCTTGGCCGCCCGCGCCTGGTTGACGAGCTGCTCGATCCTGGTGGCGCCCTTGAAGGAGAGCGCCGCGACGGCGGCCACGACGAGGGCCAGCGCGAGCGGCGGCAGGTGGAGCAGGTCGTAGAGGTGGAGCGACCCCAGCTTGCCGCTGTCGTGGAAGGCGCCCAGCGCCGGCTGGACCTCGGCGTAGAGCACCGCGCCGAGGACCACGCCCAGCACGGTGAAGGCGCCGTCGAGCTTGCCCGAGGCGGCCGCCACCACCGAGGTGCCTGGACAGTAGCCGGAGATGACGAAGCCGGCGCCCACCAGGAGGCCACCCACGATCATGGGCCAGAGGAAGGTCGGGTAGTTGATGGTCACCTCCTTGAGGTCGAGGAGGCCGGCCGCGGAGAGCAGCGAGACGCCCAGCGCCGCCGTGACCAGCGCGGTGAACATGGTCCGGTAGACCGTCATCCTGGTGCCGTAGAACTGCGCCACCAGCACCTGGGCCCGGCCGAAGCCCGCCCGCTCCAGCACGAAGCCGAAGGCGGTGCCGATGACGACCGCCCCCGCCAGCGAGAGCGGGGTGAGGGCCTCCTGGGCCAGCGCATCGGTCGGGAAGATCATGTCCACTGCCTCCGCACGAAGTAGGCGAGGCCGTAGCCACCGCCGAAGAAGCACAGGAAGAACACCCAGGCGCCCGCCGAGAAGAGCGCGCCGCCGGAGAGCGCCTGCCCCGAGGCGCAGCCGCGCGCCATCTGGGCGCCGACGCCCATGAGCGCCCCGCCACCCACCGCCAGCGCCAGGCGCGGCGCCACGCCGAAGGTCGGCCCGCGCAGCGTCTCCTGCCCCAGGCGGCCGCTGGTGAGGGCGCCCAGGAAGCCGCCCAGGATGACGCCCAGCACCTGGAAGACCAGCCAGTACCGGAGCGGGGGGCCGTCCTCGATGGCGGCGGCCATGAGCGGCACGGCCTCGACGTGGGCCGGAGAGGCCGCCTGCAGCGCCGCCACGCCCACGCGGAAGCTCGCGCCGGAGGCGCCCAGCCCCTTGCCGGTGAGGGCGTAGGCGGCGAGGAGCACCAGCCCCAGCGCCACGCCCGCCACGTATGGGTTCCAGAGCTTGCTCGGATCCTTCGCCATCCCTCGCTCCTGGGGTGCGCCGCCGGCCACCATCACCTGCGCCGGCCCCGCACCGCCTCGAACTCTTTACATAGCGTTATCGCTATGTCGCTAGATCACCATGCAACCGGCTTGCCGCGCGGCGCGTGGCGAAGGTCGCGGAACCACTGGTGTGGCAGGATCGCCCACGGGGCAGATGGCGCACCCGCTGCGTCTCCTGCCCCATCCGGCGAAAGCTTGCGCACCACCGAGGGGGGGGGGCGCGGCGAGGCGTCTCGCCCCGGGCGCCGGGAACGCGCCTGGCAGGCCCGGCCACTTCGCTCACCCCATTCCGAGGGCGCGCATGCGACGCCAGAGCGTGCTGCGGCTCACGCCCAGCGCCCGCGCCGTCTCGACCCGGTTCCACCGGTGCGCCTCCAGGGCGCGAGTCAGCGCGTCCCGCCCGGCCACGCCCTCGAGGATCTCGCGCCGGCCGTCGCGCGGCCCGGCCTGGCGGGCGAAGGCGCGCTGCGGCTGGACGGTCTCGCCGCCGGCGTCCCGCGCGGCGCCCTCCTGGATCTCGGGGGGCAGGTCCTCGGGCTGGAGCGTCTGTCCCTTGCAGACCGTGGCGGCGAACTCGAGGGCGTTCTCCAGCTCCCGGACGTTGCCGGGCCAGTCGTGGGTGAGCAGCACCCGCACCGCGTCAGGCGAGAGCTGCAGCGCCCGGCCGGCCCGCGCTCCGGCGCGCGCCAGGAGCAGCCGGGCGATGGGCTCGATGTCCTCGCGGCGCGCCCGGAGGTTCGGCACCTCGATGGGGAAGACCCGGAGGCGGTAGTAGAGGTCCTCGCGGAAGGTCCCCTCGGCCACGGCCTTGCGCAGGTTGCGGTTGGTGGCCGCGATGATGCGGGCGTTGGTGCGCCGGGTCTGGCTGTCCCCCACCCGCTCGTAGGCGTGCTCCTGCAGCACGCGCAGCAGCTTGACCTGCAGGTGGAGCGGCACGTCGCCCACCTCGTCGAGGAAGAGCGTGCCGTCGTCGGCCGCCTCGAAGCGGCCCACCCGGTCGCGCACCGCGCCGGTGAAGGCGCCGCGCACGTGGCCGAAGAGCTCGCTCTCCAGCAGCTCGCCCGGCAGCGCGGCGGCGTTGAAGGCCACGAAGGGGCCCCGCTGGCGCGGCGAGTGTGCGTGGATGATGCGGGCCATGACCTCCTTGCCCGTGCCGCTGTCGCCGGTGATGAGGACGGTGGCCTCGCTCTGCTGGAGCGTGTCGATCAGGCGGAAGACGTGCGCCATGGCCTTGGAGCGCGCGATCAGGCCGAAGCCGGCGATGGGGCCGCTGGCCTCCTCGGTCGACTCGTCGGCCGGGCGCAGCACCACCAGGTAGCGGGCCTCCGGATCGCAGACGCCGTGGCGGTCCCGCAGCAGCGGGGCCACCGACACCGACATGAGCCTGGCCGACCCGCCCTCGGCCTGGAGCACGGCGCGCCAGCCCTCGCGCTTCTCGCCCTGGAGGAGCGCCTTGCGCAGGGGGCCCTCCGGCCCGAAGAGCTCGGCGCCCAGGAGCTCCTCGACCTGGCTGCCGCGCGCCCGGGCCGCGGCGTCGGGGCCGATGAGCCCGTCGAGGAGCTCGGAGGCGTAGCGGATGCGGAACGAGCCGTCGACCGCCATGCAGATCCGGCCGAGCGAGCCGAAGGCCGCGTTGACGGCCGAGAAGGCCCGCTCGTGCTCGTCGCCGCCCGGGGGGCAGGACAGCGCCGGGAGCTGCGGTCCGATGATCACGTGTCACCTCCGTCTGCGGCACAACGTAGCACGTCGCGCGACGTGACGTGCCGCACCGTGAGACGTCGACCCGCAACCACCTGATCTCATGGAGTCCCGGCGGTGGGCACGGCAGACGCATTGGACGGGCCTGCAACGTCTCTGGTCACTGGACTGCAACGCGAGGACGACATGGCCGACGCAAGGACCTCACTGACGAAGAGCCCCTGGTTCGTGGGTGCGGGCGTGCTGGCCGTGCTCGCCGCCGGCACCGGCCTGGCCCTGGTCAGCCGCACGCCGCCGCCGCCCGCCTCCGTGGAGGGGCGGCACGCCGCCGGCTTCGTCCGGAGGATCCGGCCCCACTTCGACCACACGCCGGTCATCCCCGCCAGGTTCGAGAGCCCGCAGGAGGTGACGCGGGCCTGCCTGAAGTGCCACCCCCAGGCGGCCGAGGTGATCCAGACCGCCCACTTCCTCTGGCTCGGCGACGAGGTCGAGGTGCTGGGGCACGCCGGCACGACGCGCATCGGGAAGAAGAACCTCATCAACAACTTCTGCATCGCCAGCCGGGGCAACGAGAAGTCCTGCATGAAGTGCCACGCCGGCTACGGCTGGGCCGACGACACCTTCGACTTCAAGAACCCGGAGAACGTGGACTGCCTGGTCTGCCACGAGCACACCCGCGCCTACGTGAAGGGGACCTGGGGCCTCCCGACCAGGGAGACCGACCTCGCCGCGGCGGCGCGCTCGGTGGGCACGCCGACGCGGGAGAACTGCCTGGGCTGCCACGCCTACGGCGGCGGCGGCCAGGCCGTGAAGCACGGGGACATCGACTCCTCGCTGGCCCATCCGCTCGAGGAGGACGACGTCCACATGGGACGTCACGAGTTCCTCTGCGTGGACTGCCACGCGGCGCCCCGGCACGCCATCCGCGGCCGCGCCTTCTCGGTGAGCGTGGAGGACGCGCACGGCGTCGGCTGCGCCGATTGCCACCTCGAGCCGGAGCACCAGGACGAGCGGATCAACGCCCACCTGAAGTCGGTGGCCTGCCAGGCCTGCCACATCCCGACCTTCGCCGGGAAGCTGCCCACCAAGGCCTTCTGGGACTGGAGCAAGGCGGGGGACCCGACGCGCCCGGACGACGTCCACACCTACCTGAAGATCAAGGGCGAGTTCAGCTACCAGCAGGACGCGCTGCCGGAGTACCGCTGGTTCAACGGCACGGTGGGGCGCTACCTGATGGGCGACAAGATCGACCCGTCGAGGACCACCGTCCTCAACCCGCTCCAGGGCAGCATCGACGACCCGAAGGCGCGCCTCTGGCCCTTCAAGGTCCACCGGGCCAGGCAGCCCTACGACGCCGGGAACGACTACCTCTTCCCGCCGGTGACCGGCGGCGCCGGCGGCTACTGGACCACCTTCGACTGGGACAGCGCCTTCCGGCTCGGGTCCAAGGCCTCCAGCCTCCCATACAGCGGCACGTACGGCTTCGCGCCCACCGAGATGTACTGGCCGCTGTCCCACCTGGTGGCGCCCAAGGAGAAGGCCCTCGGCTGCACCGACTGCCACGGGGACTCGCCGCGCTTCGACTGGAAGGCCCTGGGCTACGCCGGCGATCCCATCAAGACCGGAGGCCGCCAGTGAACCGCACCACCCTCGTCGCGCTGCTCGCCCTGGGGGCGTTCACCGCGCCGCCGACGCGGGCGCAGCAGCCCGTCAACCCCATCCACCCGCTCTTCGCGCCGCTCGACGCGGCCGGCAGGAAGGTGAAGGTCGCCGCCGACGTCTCGCTGGACGCCACCTGCGGCGCCTGCCACGACGTGCCCTACATCACCGCCCACAGCGGCCACGCGGCGGCCAGGAGCAAGGCCACCTGCGTGCAGTGCCACCTCGACGGCGGGAAGCTCGAGGTCCGGCCCGAGCTGCTCGACGCCGAGGGCCGCCTGCGGCGCGAGGCCATCCGCATCGGCACACCGCGCGCGGCCAACTGCGGGGCCTGCCACGGGCTGATCGCCGGGGCCGGGGGATCGGTGGCGCTCCCCCCGGACGTGGAGGTCGCGCCCTTCCCGGAGGGCCGCACCTGGTCGCTCACCCTGGGCGAGGGCGCGGTCGTCTCGCCGCAGCGCATGGCCGACTCCTTCATGAACCTGGAGGGCAAGGCGAGCCTGGTCTCGCCGTGGGACGTCCACGCCGCCAGGCTGGTGGACTGCGTGGCCTGCCACTACGCCTCCAACAACCCGGGGCGAACCGACGCCAGGCACGCCACGCTCAGGTACCTCACCGCCGATCCGCGCCGGCCCAGCACGGCCGAGTTCCTGGTCCGCCCCGACCACCGGCTCGCCGAGCGGTCCTGCCGCGGCTGCCATGACCCGAGCAAGGCCCACGAGTTCCTGCCGTACCGCTCGCGCCACATGACGGTGCTCTCCTGCCAGGCCTGCCACCTGGCCGAGCCGGTCGGGCCGGCCGCCGAGCTCGTCGACGCCACCGTGGTGACGCTGGCGGGCGGCCCCATGGTCCACTTCCGGAACGTGGAGCCCCGCCCGGGAGACGCGCTCAACACCGCCACCATCCATCCCTTCGAGCCGCTGCTGGTGGAGCGGATCGAATCCGACGGGGTGCGCCGCCTGGCCCCGGTCAACCCGGTGTCGAGCTATCGCTGGGTCTCCGGTCCCGACCGGACCGAGGTGCCGAGGTCGACCCTGGCGATGGCCTACCTGGAGGCCGGCGGCTACGCCCCCGCCATCGTGGAGCACTTCGACGTCAACGGCGACGGGCGGCTCGACGCGCTGGAGCTCCGGCTCGACTCCCGGCTCAAGACCGAGCTGGTGGCCAACCGGCTGCGCGCCCTCGGCGTGGTGGAGCCGGTCATCGAGGGGACCATGCGGGCCTACCCGCTGGCCCACGGCGTCCCCTCCCGTGAGCGGGCCCTGCGCGACTGCGACGCCTGCCACTCCGGCGCGTCGCGCCTCTCGCGCGACTACCTGGTGGCCGCCTATCTGCCGGGCGGAGCGCCGCCCCGCCCGGAGGACCGCAGCCGCGTCGAGCTGGCCGGCGTGCTCGTGCCGACCCAGGGCGGAGGCCTGGCCCTGCAGCGCGGTCCCGACGCCACGCCCGGCGGTCTCCACGTGCTCGGCTACACGCGGCAGGGGCTGACCAACACGCTCGGCTTCTACCTGTTCCTGGCGGTGTTCCTGGGCGTCTCGGCCCACGGCCTGCTGCGCTGGGCGCTGCGGAAGAAGCGGGCCGGGCAGGCGCCCCACCCGGCCCGCGCCAGGGCCTACGTGTTCGGCCGCTACGAGCGGCTCTGGCACTGGACCATGGCGCTCTCCGGCGTGCTCCTCATCGTGAGCGGCCTGGAGATCCACGCTCCGTCCGCCGGCCGGCTCCTCGACCTGTCCCGGGCGGTCTCGCTCCACAACGCCTTCGCGGTGGTGCTCATGCTGAACGCCGTCCTGGCGCTCTTCTACCACCTGGCCACCAGGGCCATCCGCAACTTCATCCCGCACCCGCACGGGCTGGTGGCTCGCATCCTCGAGCACATGACCTACCAGTCGCGCGGCATCTTCTACGGCGGGCCGCACCCGGAGAACGCGCCGGGCCACAAGCTCAACCCGCTGCAGCAGCTCACCTACCTGGCGCTCCTCAACGTGCTCTTCCCGCTGCAGATCGGCACCGGGCTGCTCATCTGGGCCGCCGGCCACTGGCCGGACGTGGCCACCGCGCTGGGCGGCCTGCAGGTCGTGGCGCCGCTCCACAACGCCGGCAGCTGGCTCTTCCTCACCTTCTTCGTGCTGCACGCCTACCTCGTCACCACCGGCCGCACCCCGACCGAGCACCTCGAGTCGATGATCACCGGCTACCAGCCCGTCGAGGACGACGGCGCGGCGCCGGAGCGGAGCTGACCATGGCCACCACCAAGGACCCTCGTCCCTACCTCGACCCCTACGCCGCCGGCGCCCTGCTGGGCGTGGTGCTCTTCGCCGCCTTCTACGTCACCGGCGGCGGCCTGGGCGCCTCGGCCGCCATGAGCCGCGTGCAGACCGGCCTGCTCGACCTGGTGGCGCCGGGCCACGTGGACCGGGTGGCCTACTTCGCCGAGATGGCGGGGGGCTCGCGCAGCCCCTGGGACCACTCCAGCATCTGGATGCTGCTGGGCACCATCCTCGGCGGGTTCACCTCGGGTCTCTTCAACCGCCGCCTCAAGCTGGAGCTGCGCAAGGGGCCGAGCATCACCACCTCGACCCGGGTGGTCTTCGCCCTGCTGGGCGGGGCCGTCATGGGGTACGGAGCGCGGCTGGCCCGCGGCTGCACCTCGGGCCAGGCCCTCTCCGGCGGCGCGGTGCTGTCGGTGGGGAGCTGGGCCTTCGCGATCTCGATCTTCGCGAGCGCCTACGCCGTGGCCTGGTTCGTCCGCCGGCTCTGGAACTGAGCGAGAGGAGACACCCATGGCCCCCTTCGACCTCTCCGCCTTCGGTCCCATCGGCACCGCCCTCACCTTCGTCGCCGTCGGCTTCGGCTTCGGCGCCGTGCTCGAGCTGGGCGGCTTCGGCGACACCCGCAAGCTGGCCGGCCAGTTCTACCTGCGCGACATGACCGTGCTGAAGGTCATGTTCACCGGCATCGTGGTGGCCGCCGTGCTGGTGGCCGGCGCCACCGCCTTCGGCCTGCTCGACATGAGCCGGGTCTGGGTCAACCCCACCTACCTGTGGCCCGGCATCCTGGGCGGGCTCGTCATGGGCGTGGGCTTCATCCTGGGCGGCTTCTGCCCCGGCACCTCGGTGGTGGCCGCCTCCACCCTCAAGATCGACGGCATGATCTTCCTGGCCGGCGCGCTCGTCGGCGTCTGGCTCTTCGGCGAGACGGTCTCCCTCTACGAGCCGTTCTTCAACTCGTCCAGCATGGGGCGCTTCACGCTGGCCGACTGGCTCGGCCTGCCGGTCGGCGTCACGCTGCTGCTGGTGGTGCTCGCGGCGCTGGCCATGTTCTGGGCGGGCGGGCTGGCCGAGCAGTACGTCGGGCAGAAGAAGGCCTGGGCCGAGATCTCGCTGGTGCCCCGTCACGCCCGCAAGGCCGCCGCCGCGGCGCTGGTGCTGGGGACCCTGGTGGTGCTGGTCCGCGGCCAGCCCACCCCCGCGCAGAAGTTCGAGCTCCTCGGCGAGGCGGCCAGGACGCCGGTCGCCGAACGCGCCATCTTCGCCCACCCGGCCGAGGTGGTGGCGCTGCGCAAGGACCTGAGCCTCCGCGTGGCCGTCCTGGACCTGCGCCAGGAGCACGACTTCAACCTCTTCCACGTGGGCGGCGCCCGCCGCGTCGCCCCCGCCGACCTGGCGCGCCGGGAGGTGCTGAAGCCGCTGCTGGAGCAGCCGGCCAGCACCGTGACCTTCCTGGTGGCCAACGGCGAGGGGCCCGCGCTCGAGGCCTGGAAGGCGCTCAGGGCCTCCGGCGTGCAGAACCTCTACGTGGTGGAGGGCGGCGTCAACCGCTGGCTCGAGCTCTACCCGGCGGACGCCTGCGTGGCGACCCCGGCCGCGCCGGCCGCTGCCGGGGAGGACCCGCTCGGCTGGCGCTTCGCCTTCGCCACCGGCAGCAGCCTGCCGTCGGCCTGGCCGGAGCTGCCCAGCTCCCGTGCCTTCCGCTCGCCCTGCGCCCCACCGGCCTCCGGCGAGGCGCACCACGCCGGCGGCGGCAAGGGGCGCCGCTGGCCCGACCACCTGTACGCCAGGAAGGTGAAGCTGCAGTCGAAGGCCGGCGTGAAGGGCGGCTGCGGGTAGGCCGCGCCGGCTCGGCCTGGAGCGTCGACCACGGCCGCGGCTGCCTCCACCCCGGAGCCTCCTGCGACGCCCGAGGCGAGGTGCCGCGGGACTCGAGCGGCCGGCGGTCCCTTGCCGGGCTCGATGAGCCCGAGCTGCTTGAGCCGCTTCCAGAGCGTGACCCGTGAGATGCCGAGCCGGCGCGCCGCCTCCGCGCGGTTCCAGCCGGTGGACAGGAGCAGCGCTACCGCCTCGGCATCGGGCAGGTGCTGAAGCCCAGCACCTTGTAGAGCGGGCAGAACCCGATGAGGCCGGTGGCCAGGGGCACCAGGCCGATGAAGCCGAGCGGCGACTGGGGGCCGATGAAGGTGAGGGAGATGAGCCCCAGTCCGA
>JANNKC010000273.1:0-2386 GCA_031396105.1 Anaeromyxobacter sp. | reverse complement strand
CGCGCTTCCTCCGGGCGCTCGGCCTGATCAAGCAGATCGCCGCGCAGGTGAACGGCGAGCTCAGCGAGCTCGACGCGCCCCGCGCGGCGGCCCTCGCGGCCGCGGCGGGCGAGATCGCGGACGGCCGGCACCTCGAGCAGTTCCCGGTGGATGTCTTCCAGACCGGCTCGGGCACGAGCACGAACATGAACGCGAACGAGGTGATCGCGACGCTCGCGAGCCGCACGCTCGGGGCGCCGGTGCACCCGAACGACCACGTGAACCGCGGCCAGAGCAGCAACGACACCATCCCGACGGCGCTCCACCTGTCCGCCGCGCTCGCGGTGCGCGATGCGCTGCTGCCCGCGCTCGCGGAGCTGCACGACACCATCGCCGCGCGTGCGCACGAGCTGGACGGCGTCGTGAAGACCGGCCGCACGCACCTCGTGGACGCGCTCCCGATCCGCCTCGGCCAGGAGCTCGGCGCCTGGGCGCACCACGTGACGCTCGCCCGCGAGCGGATCGAGGCCGCGCTTCCCCGCCTGCTCGAGATCGCGCAGGGCGCGACCGGCGTCGGCACCGGCGCCAACACGCACCGCGACTTCCGCGCACGGTTCGCCGCACGGCTCGCCGAGCGCACGGGGCTCGCCTTCCGCCCGAGCCGCAACCCCTTCGCCAGCCTCGCCGTGCCCGACGCCGCGCTCGAGCTGCACGGCGCGCTGCGCGGGCTGGCCGCCGCGCTGCTGAAGATCACCGGCGACCTGCGCTGGATGGCGAGCGGGCCGCGCGCGGGCCTCGCGGAGATCGCGCTGCCGGCGCTCCAGCCCGGCAGCAGCATCATGCCCGGCAAGGTGAACCCGGTGGCGCCCGAGGCGGTGGCCATGGCCTGCATCCAGGTGCTCGGCCTCGACGCCGCGCTCGCCCTCGCGGCGGGCAGCGGCAGCTTCCAGCTCCACACCGCCTGGCCGCTCTTCGCCGCGAACCTCGACCAGAGCCTCACGCTGCTCGCGAACGGCTCGCGGCTGCTGGCCGAGCGCGCGCTGCGCGGGTTCACCGTGGACGCGGCGCGGCTCGCGGCGCAGGCCGAACGCAACCCGACCACGGCGCCGCCGCCGCCGCCGCACACCGGGGCCAGCTCGCAGCCCTGGCAGCCCGCCTCCGGCAGCGGCGCCTCGGAGACCACGTCCGAGATCACGACCCGCCCACCGGGGGCGAGCAGCCGCGCCACCTCGCGGTAGACGGCCGCCTTGGGAACCCGTGCCGGAGATGGGAACCCGGGGAACCCGTGCCGGAGATGAGGGAACCCGGGAACCCGTGCCGGAGATGAGAGGGGAACCCGGGAACCCGTGCCGGAGATGGGGGAACCCGTGCCGGAGATGAGAGGAACCCGGAACCCGTGCCGGAGATGGGAACCCGTGGCCAGGAACCCGCAGGGAACCCGTGCCGGAGATGTGGAACCCGTGCCGGAGATGGGAACCCGTGGGAACCCGGGGAACCCGTGTGTTGATTTCCAGAAGGTAGGGACCCCGGCCAGCTGAGATTTGCAGAAGTATTCCCCCCTGGTAGCCGGGGGATTTGCAGAAGGATGCCCTGGAACCCTGGAACCCGTGCCGGAGATGAAACTGAGTGAGTCCAAGGGCCTGGATGCACCGTAGGAGCGGGGGGAGAGCCGGCGGGCGAGTGACCGGCGACGGCGAGTATCGTTCAGCGGGTTGGCGGAGCGGACGGGCGTGCCTTGGTGCCGTCCAGCCCCCGCGCCAGCCCGAAGCCATCGCGCTCATCGCCGCGCAAGCGCACCTGTCCCGCCGCGGCGCCGAGACCGCACCACCCCAGGGCTACAGCAGGCGTCTCAACTCGGCGGTGAGAGCCCGCAGGCCTCCAGGCGGACCGTCACCCACTCGCAGTCGCCGATGAAGGGGCCGTGGACGAGGTCGGAGCGCCGGGAGCGAAGGGCGCCGGTCAGCCGGGTGGCGAAGAGGTGCACGTAGGCGGTGCGACGCAGCAGCGGGGTGCGGCCAAGGGCCACGTACTCCGGCGCGTCGGTGATCAGGTCATCGGGCTCGCCGTAGGCGTAGTGGCGGAAGCTGGACCAGCGCCAGTGGTGCGGCGACCGGACCAGCCCAGCCCGGACCGGGTTCAGGTCGCCATAACGCATCACCTCGAGCTGGTGGCGGCCGTCCTGGATGCGGGGAGACCGCAGCCGCTCCATGACGACCTGTCCGCGGCCCTTGGTCCGCCGGTTGTACCAGCGGGCGAAGCCCCAGTTGACGAGCTTCCAGAAGGAGCTGAAGGCCTGTTGCCCCTTGGTGGCGAGGCACATGACGTGCGGATGGGTGCCCATGAGGCAGTAGGACTGGATCTCGATTCCGAACTTCTGCTTGTACTTCCGCAGGAGTGCCAAGAAGAC
>JANNKC010000272.1:0-13026 GCA_031396105.1 Anaeromyxobacter sp. | reverse complement strand
GGTTCCTGGTCTTCACCTACGTCTGGCTGCCGTTCATGATCCTCCCCGTCCAGGCGGCCATCGAGCGCGTGCCGATCAATCTGTTGCAGGCCTCCGCCGATCTCGGCGCGCGCCCCGCGCAGACCTTCCGCAGGGTGCTCCTGCCGCTCGCGTTCCCGGGCGTGGTGGCCGGCTCGATCTTCACCTTCTCGCTCACGCTCGGCGACTTCATCATCCCGCAGCTCGTCGGGCCGTCGGGACTCTTCATCGGCACGATGGTCTACACGCTCCAGGGCTCCGTCGGGAACGTCCCGCTCGCCGCCGCGTTCACCGCGGTGCCCATCGCCATCATCGGCCTCTACCTCGTCGGCGCGCGCAGGCTCGGAGCCTTCGATGCGCTCTAGCGCCGCGCCAGCGCGCCGCCGCCGCCCCGACCCCGAGCGCGCCCCGCTCTGGCTCGAGGTGCTCGCGTACGGCGGGCTCGTCTTCCTGCACTTCCCGATCGTGATCGTAGCGGTGTACGCGTTCAACACCGAGGAGTCCGCCTTCACGTTCCCACCGAAGGGCTTCACGCTCCGCTGGTTCCGCGCGGCGGCGGAGCGGCCGGACGTGATCGACGCGATCCAGCTCTCCGTGCAGGTCGCCGCGCTCGCGACCGCGGGCGCGCTCCTGCTCGGCACGCTCGCCGCGGCGGCGCTCTACCGGCGCTCCTTCTTCGGGAAGGACGGCATCACCCTGCTCTTCGCCCTCCCCATCGCCCTGCCGGGCATCATCACCGGCATCTCGCTCCTCTCCGCCTTCCGCATCGCCGGCTGGGATCCGGGCCTCACCACCGTCGCGATCGGCCACACGACCTTCTGCGTGGTGGTGGTCTACAACAACGTGATCGCCCGCTTCCGGCGGATGCCCCACGGCCTGGTCGAGGCGTCGATGGACCTCGGCGCCGACGGCTTCCAGACCTTCCGCCGGGTGATCCTGCCCCAGCTCTCGACCGCGCTCCTCGCCGGCGGCATGCTCGCCTTCGCGCTCAGCTTCGACGAGATCATCGTGACTACGTTCACCGCGGGTCAAGTGCAGACGCTCCCGCTCTGGCTGCTCAACCAGCTCGGCCGGCCGCGCGACGTGCCGATCACGAACGTCGTGGCGCTGCTCGTGATGCTCGTCACCTCCGTGCCCATCCTGCTGGCGTGGCGGCTCACCGCCGGCACCGAGGACACGGCCGGGGCGGGCAAGTAGATCACGGCCCCGGGGCCCCTTTAGGCCCCGGAGCCAGGGAGAGGGACCATGGACACGAAGCTCTTCATCGGCGGCGACTTCGTCCCCGGGCAGGGGGCTGCGCTCGACGTGGTGGATCCCGCCACGGGAGAGACGATCGCGAGGGTGAACGAGGCCTCCGACCAGCAGGTCGGGGCGGCGGTGGTGGCGGCCGAGAAGGCGTTCCCGGGCTGGTCGCGGACGGTGCCGCGCGATCGGGCGTCGGCGCTGCTCCGGCTCGCCGACGCCATCGAGGCGAACGGGCAGGAGCTCGCGCGGCTCGAGTCGCGGAACTGCGGCAAGCCGCTCGCCGCCGTGGTGAACGACGAGATCCCCGCCATCGCGGACGTGTTCCGGTTCTTCGCGGGCGCCGCCCGCTGCATGACCGGCGCGGTCTCGGGCGAGTACATGCCCGGCTACACCTCGCTCATCCGGCGGGACGCCCTCGGCGTGGTGGCCTCGATCGCGCCGTGGAACTACCCGCTCATGATGGCGGCCTGGAAGCTCGGCCCGGCGCTCGCCGCGGGCAACACCGTGGTGCTGAAGCCCTCCGAGCAGACCCCGCTCACGACGCTGAAGCTCGCCACCCTCCTCGCCCCGCTCTTCCCGCCGGGTGTGGTGAACGTCGTCACCGGCCGCGGGGAGACGGTCGGCGCGCCGCTCATCCACCACCCCGCGGTCCGGATGATCTCCCTCACCGGCTCCATCGCCACCGGCCGGAAGGTGATGGAGGCGGCGCAGCAGGGGGTGAAGCGCACCCACCTCGAGCTCGGCGGCAAGGCGCCGGTCATCGTCTTCGACGACGCCGACCTCGAGGCGGTGGTGGGGGCCCTGCGCGGCTTCTCCTTCTACAACGCCGGCCAGGACTGCACCGCGCCCTGCCGCGTCTACGCGGCCGCCAGGATCTACGATCGGCTGGTGGCCGACCTGAGCGCGGCGGCCAGCAGCCTCAAGGTGGGCCCGCCGGAGGAGCCGGACGTGGAGATGGGGCCGCTCATCACGTCGGCCCACCGCGAGCGGGTCAAGGGCTTCGTGGACCGCGCCGCCGCGCTGAAGCACGTCGAGATCACCGCCGGCGGCAAGCCGGGCACCGGCCGGGGCTTCTTCTACCAGCCCACCGTGGTGGCCGGGGCGCGGCAGGACGACGAGATCGTGCGCCAGGAGGTCTTCGGCCCGGTGGTCTCGGTGACCCGCTTCGACGACGTGGAGCAGGCCGTCGCCTGGGCCAACGACTCCGACTACGGCCTCTCCTCCTCGGTCTGGACGCGCGACGTCTCCAGGGCCATGCAGGTGGCGGCGCGGCTGCAGTACGGCGCCACCTGGATCAACACCCACTTCATGCTGGTCTCGGAGATGCCCCACGGCGGCCTGAAGCAGTCCGGCTACGGCAAGGACCTCTCGATGTACGCGCTGGAGGACTACACCTCGGTGCGCCACGTCATGGTGAAGTTCTAGGCGCCGGGAAGGCGCCAGGGAGCGACGAGTCATGAGCGACAACGCCAGCCTGCGGGCGCGGCGCGAGGCGGCCACGCCCCGCGGGGTCGGCATCACCGCCCCCTTCTTCGTGGCGCGGGCCGAGAACAGCGAGCTGTGGGACGTGGAGGGGCGCCGCTACCTGGACTTCGCCGGCGGCATCGCGGTGCTCAACACCGGCCACCGCCACCCGCGGGTGCTGGCGGCGCTCAGGGCGCAGCTCGAGGCCTTCACCCACACCGCCTACCAGGTGGCGGCCTACGAGTCCTACGTGCGGCTGGCGGAGCGGCTCATCGCCCTCACGCCGGGCACCCATGCCAAGAAGGCCACCTTCTTCTCCACCGGGGCCGAGGCGGTGGAGAACGCCGTCAAGATCGCGCGCGCCGCCACCGGGCGGCCCGGGGTGATCGCCTTCAGCGGCGCCTTCCACGGCCGGACCATGATGGGCCTGGCCCTCACCGGCAAGGTCGTGCCGTACAAGGTGGGCTTCGGCCCGTTCCCTGGCGACGTCTGGCACGTCCCCTTCCCCATGGCGCTCCACGGGGTCACCACCGCCGACTCGGTCGAGGCGCTGCACCGGCTCTTCAAGGCCGACGTGGACCCGAGGCGGGTGGCGGCCATCATCGTCGAACCCATCCAGGGCGAGGGGGGCTTCTACCCGGCGCCGCCGGAGCTCCTCGTCGCGCTGCGGCGGGAGTGCGACGAGCACGGCATCCTGCTGATCGCCGACGAGATCCAGACCGGCTTCGCCCGCACCGGGCGCATGTTCGCCATGCACCACCACGACGTCCAGGTGGACCTCATGACCGTGGCCAAGTCGCTCGGCGCGGGCCTGCCCATCTCCGGGGTGGTGGGGCGCGCCGAGGTGATGGACGCCCCCGGACCGGGCGGCCTGGGCGGCACCTACGCCGGCAACCCGCTCGCCGTCGCCGCGGCCCACGCCGTCCTGGACGTCCTGGAGGAGGAGAAGCTGGCGGACCGGGCCAACCTGCTGGGGGCGCGGCTCACGGCGCGGCTCACGGCGCTGAAGGGGCGCGTGCCGCGGCTCGCCGAGGTGCGCGGGCCGGGGGCCATGCTGGCCGCCGAGTTCATGAAGCCGGGCGGCGGCGGCCCCGACCCGGACTTCGCCAGGCAGGTGCAGGCCCGGGCACTGGAGCAGGGGCTGCTCCTGCTCACCTGCGGCGTCCACGCCAACGTCATCCGCTTCCTCTTCCCGCTCACCATCCAGGACGCGGTGTTCGACGAGGCGATGGGGATCCTGGAGAAGGCCCTGGCGGCCTGAGGCCCGGGTGTCCCTCGGCCGGCGGGCGGCCCGGGGCCGACCAGGACGCCCTCAGCCCCCGCCGCGCAGCGAGAGCGCGCCCGGCAGCACGCTGAAGCGGGCCGGCAGCCGGCCCGGCTGCTCCCCGTCGGCCTCCAGCAGGATGGGCGCCTCGTCCAGCGGCTCCAGCTCGACGGTGCGGGCCCGCAGCGTGCGGGTGTTGGGCAGCCGCACGTGGCGGCCATCGTAGATCTGCGGCTGCTTCAGCACGAAGTCGAGCAGCCCGAAGCCGCTCCAGATGGTCACGTCGAGGAGGCCGTCGTCGACCTGGGCCTGGGGCGCCACCATCATGCCGCCGCCGAAGTAGCGGGCGTTGCACACCGAGAAGGCGGTGACGGAGGCCTCGCTCCAGGGTCCGCCGTCGGCGCGCCAGCGCAGCCGGCGGTCGTGCCAGCCGAGCAGCGCGCGGGCCGAGGCCAGCTTGAAGGTGAGCGTGCCGCCCAGCACCTTGGACGAGCGGTTGACGTGGCTCACCACCACGCCGCTCAAGCCGCAGGAGGCCACGTTGGCGAAGTGGCGGCGCGCCGGCGTGCCGTCGTTGGCGGTGAACTCCACCACGCCGAGATCGATGGTGCGGGGGGCGGCGTCGGCCAGGGCGCGGGCCGCCCCGGCCACGTCGCGCGGGATGTTGAGCGTGCGCCGGAGGTCGCCGCCGGTCCCGCGCGGGATGAAGCCGAAGTCGCTCTGGTAGCCGCCGTGGATCAGCCCGTCGATGACCTCGGAGGCGGTGCCGTCGCCGCCCACCGCCACCACCAGCCGGTGGCCGGCCCCGGCCGCCTGGCGCGCCAGGGACGAGCCGTCGCCCACCGCGCGGGTGAAGCGCGCCTCGAACTCGCCCAGGGCGCTCCGCACCGCCGCAGCGATGGCCTCGAACTGGCGGCCGGTGCGGCCGGCGGCGCTGGCCGGGTTGACGATCAGGAGCGGCTTCACCGGCGGGAGGATACCCCGGCCGCCTCGATGCGCCGCCGCAGGTGGCCGAGCACGCGGCCGATGGGCACCCGGGCCGGGCACCAGCGCTCGAAGCCGGCGCCGTGGCCGCACGCGTCGAGGAGGCCCTGGCCAAGAGGCAGGTCCAGCGACTGGCGGCCGACCAGGCGGAAGACGGCGGGCAGGCCGAGCGCGCCGAGCGCCGGCTGCGACCCCGGCAGCCGGCAGGCCGCCTCGCACAGGCCACAGCCGGTGCAGCGCGCCGCGAGCAGCGCCACCTCGCGGTCCTCGGGCCGCATGGGCTGGAGCCCTTCGGCGCCGTAGGCGGCGTTGAAGCGCGTCAGCCCGCTGCCGCGCGCCAGGAGCCGCTTCAACGGCTGGACCACCAGGGCGCGCCAGGCGAGGTAGGCGAGGGCGAGGGGGGAGGCCACGACCCATCCTACGGCGCGGCGGGATGCGGCGCGAGGGTGCGCCGGCCCCCCGCACCAGGGCGAGGACCTCGAGGGAGGCGAGCGCCACCTCCACCCGCTCGGTTCCGCCAGGGCGGAGCCGGGTGCTCCTCCGCGCCCCTCAGCCCCTCGACCCCGCCGCCCCTCGCCCCGCCAGGAACCCCGACAGGATCCCCACCCCGAGCCCCGTCCCGTCCGCCGCGTGCTCATGGCCGCCGATGAGGGCCCCCGCGGCGAAGAGCCGGTAGTGCACCGGCATCCCGTCCTCGCCGAGCGGCCGGCACGAGCCATCCACCTTGAGGCCCGCGGCCAGCAGCGGCTGCGCCGCCCGGCGCTCGCGGACGGTGAGGGTGGCGGCGGGCCGAGTCGCCAGCCGCACGCCGGCCGCGCCCGACTCGGAGGCCTGCACCGGCAGGCCGAGGAGCGGCTCCAGGAGCACGCCGCGACGCACGATGCCGCCGCCGATGAAGCGGCCGGTGGCGAGCACCAGGGCGCGGGCCGTGATCTCCAGGAGCGCCGCCGCCGGGACCAGCTCCGTCCCAGCACCTGCCGCGCCCGCCTCGTCCGCTCCGGCCCTCGCCAGCGGGACACCCGCCTCGCCGTGGAGTGCCACCTGCACCGGCCGTCCAGGCGTGGCCCCGGCCAGCACGTCGCCGTGCACCACCTCCACGCCGGCCTGCGCGAGGCGCAGCAGGAGGGCCGCGTCGAGCCGCAGCCCCGGCACGCTGGGCGGATCGGAGACCAGCTCGGCCACCGGCACGCCGGCCGCCTCGGCCACCCGCTCCACCACGCGCGCCGCGGGGTCGAGCCCCAGCACCGGCGGCAGCAGCGCCACCGCCACCTTGCGCGGCAGCGCCTCGCGCAGGGCCGACCCCAGGGCCTCGGCGGCGCCAGGCCCCTCGAGCGCACGCGCCAGCTCCACCGGCCGGAGCGCGCCGTCGGCCGGGTCCAGCGGCCAGGCCACCTCGACCGCCAGCGCCTCTGGACCGCCCGAGGTGATGCGACGGGCCACGCCGGCCGCCACCAGCCGCGCGTCGAAGGCGAGGTGGTTCGCGAAGCCCACCACCGCCACCGCGCCGCGGACCCGGCGCAGATCGCCGGCCGCCTGGGAGCGCTGGCAGAGGGCGCACTCGGCCACCGCGCCCGAGACGTGGGCCAGGAAGCGGGGCCGCCCGTCGGCCGGCTCCAGCACCGCCGACAGCTCCGCCCCCGCGAAGCCGAGCGCCTCCTCCAGCGCCGCCACGCCGAGCAGCGCGTACGGGTGGTCGGGGCGCCGCGAGGCCAGCCGCCGGGCCGACTCGAGCGGCGAGCGCCGGCCCATCAGCCCGTCGGAGGGGAGCGCGTCGAGGTCGGGCGCCACGCCGATGGCGCCGCCGGAGAGGGCGGTCGCTCCGGGCGCCCGCCGCACCAGCACCACCGAGGCCCCCGCCGCCCGTGCCGCCAGCGCGGCCACGGCGCCGGCCAGGCCGCCGCCCACCACCAGCACGTCCGGGCTGAGCGTCTTCACCGGCCCACCCCCCAGTGGGCGCCGCGCAAGAGCTCCTCCTGAGCCAGCTGGTCGCCATCCAGCACGGCCCGCCGCTCGCGCCAGCCCACCTCGAGGAGGTCCGCCAGCTCGGCCCGCACGTGGGAGGCGCTCCAGCCCAGCTCACGCCCCGCCAGCTGCGCCGCCAGGCGCGCGCAGTCGAGCCCGCCGCAGCCGGCCACGGCCAGCCGGCAGCGGGTCCGAAGGTCGCGCAGCCGCCTCACCAGCTCGTGGCGCACGCAGTGGACCACCTCCGCCGCCAGGAGCCCGCTGTCGCGGCAGAGCACCAGGCGCAGGCGGGGGTCCTCGTCGCAGAGCCTCAAGACCTCCTCGGCCAGCGCGCCGTGCCGGTAGGCCACGCGCGCCGCCAGCGGGGCGGCCACGCCGAAGCGCGCCGCCAGCGCCGCCACGTCGGGGAGCGCCTCGCCGCCCGGGAGCGGCACCTGGTGCGTCCGGCACGCCAGGCCCGGCCGCCCCAGCAGGGCCAGGATCCGGTCGGTGGCCTCCTCGGACTGCGCCCGGTAGGAGGCCAGCTTGCCGCCCACCAGGGAGAGCAGGCCGGCCGCCCCCTGGCCGGCGTGGTCGACGAGCTCGTGCTCGCGCGACAGGCCGTCCTCGTTGGGCCCGTAGGCGTGGAGCGAGGTGCGCAGCGCCCAGAAGGCCCGCGTCACCCTCGCGGAGCGCACCGCCGGCAGGAGCGAGGCCGCGCCGTCCATGAGGTAGGTCACCTCGTCGTGGGTGGCCTCGAGGTCGTCGGGGTCGCCCCAGCAGTCGTCGTCGGTGGTGCCGATCCAGGTCTCGTCCTCGTGCGGGTAGGCGAACATCTGCCGCCCGTCCACCGCGCTGCAGACGACGGCGTAGTCGGAGAGCCGCCGGTCCAGCACCAGGTGGACCCCCTTGCCCGGGCGCATGCGCACCGTGGCGCCGCTGCGCGCCGCCAGGGCCGGCGACCAGGCCCCGGTGGCGTTGAAGACCACCGGGGCGCGCGCCACGCCGGTCTCTCCGGTCAGGGCGTCGAGCCAGCGCACGCCGGTGACCCGGCCCTCCTGGCGCACCACCTCGCGCGCCTCGGTCCAGGTGCGCACCTCGGCCCCGTGGGCCCGCGCCGCCAGCGCGTTCAGCACGCAGAGCCGGTGCGGGTCGATGCCCCACTCGTCGAAGGTGACCGCGCCGTGCAGCCCGGGGCGCAGCCCGGGCTCGAGCCGGTAGAGCTCCCCGGCCGAGAGGCGCACCGAGGGCTTGCCGTGCTTGAGCGGCTGGAAGCGGTCGTAGGTGGAGAAGAAGACCTCGGTGGCGTAGTGGACCGCCCGCTCGTAGAGACTGGCCCGCTCCCGGGCCGAGGTGAAGGGGAGCAGGAAGGGGATGCGGAAGAGCAGGTGCGGGGCGATGCGCTGGATGTACCCGGAGTCCTGGCAGGCCAGCCTGGTGACGGCCGGGTCGGTGAGCATGTAGCGCGGGCCGCCGTGGATCATCCCGGAGTTGCCGCCCGAGGCGCCGCTGGCGAGGTCGCCCTTCTCCAGCAGCAGCACCCGGAGCCCGCGCTGCGCGCAGTCGCGGGCCGTGCCGAGGCCGTTGACGCCGCCGCCCAGGATGATGACGTCGTAGCCCACGCGCCCCCGGCTCACCCCGCCCGCTGGACGTCGACGCCCACCAGCCGGGCCTGCGCCAGCAGCTCGGGGCGCGGCGACGTCACCACGAAGGTGCTGGCCCCGGCCAGCAGCCGCGCCCAGCCCTCGTCGTCCACCGGCGCCCCGGTGAGGCGCAGGTCCACCTGGGCCCCCTCCACGGCCGCCTGCACGGCCGGCGGCGGGCTCGACAGCAGGGGCAGCGGCAGCGCCACCGCCAGGGTGACGCCGCCGTTGCCGGACAGGCCGCGAGCCAGCCCGGCCAGCGCCTCGGCCCAGGGGTCGCCCGCGTTGGAGAGGTCCGGGGCCACCAGCACCTTGACCGGACGTGAGCCGCGCCAGGGATCGGGGATGGCCGCGGCCGCCTTGCCGAGCGGCGTGGTGGGCCGGGCCGACATCACCACCCGCACCATGGTCAGGCCGTCGGCCACCTTGGCGCCGTCGGCGCCGAGCGCCTCGCAGAGCTGCTTGAGCACGTCGGCGGCCGCGCCGGCCTCGGTGCGCACCACCGTCACCTCGTCGTCGGCCTTGAAGCCGCCCGCCTCGACGGCCTCCAGCGCGCGCCCGATGGAGAGCGGGCCGCGCCCCGCGCTGGCCGGCCAGCGGCTGGTGCCCAGCAGCGCCAGCAGCGCGGCCTCGTGGGAGGCGTTGTGGGCCACCGCCACCAGCCGACCCTGGTCGGAGAGCCAGCGGCGCAGGTGCTGCAACGTCGGGCCCGGCGCCTGGAGGCTGGAGAGGTCCTCCACCAGGAGCACGTCGAAGTAGCCGTCCGGGTAGGGGAGCTCGGGCGCCGCGTCGGGCGAGGCGCGGAAGGTGGCGGTGAGCCGCGAGCGGGTCAGGCCGCTGGCGCAGGCCTCCAGCCCCACCACCTCGATGGCTCCGGCCGCCAGCAGCCCGGCGGCGATCTCGCCGTCCCCGCAGCCGAGGGCCAGGATGCGCTTGCCGGCGGGCGCGGCCATGGCCGCCACGTCCTCGAGGGAGAGCGGGGGCGCGGCGGACCATGGGGGCGTGGAGGTCATGGTGGGGCTCGCAGGGGCTGCGGGCGGGGCGGGGGGCGGGACGGTGGGGAGACCCGGCGCGGCTACGAGCCGGGCTCCACCGTGCTCTTCACGTACAGCTCGCGCAGCTGCCGGGCGTCCACGTCGCCGGGCGCGCCGGTCATCAGGTCGGTGCCCTTCTGCGTCTTGGGCCAGGCCACCACGTCGCGAAGCGACTCGGCGCCGGTGAGGAGCATGACCAGGCGGTCCATGCCGAGCGCGATGCCGCCGTGCGGCGGCGCCCCCATCTTGAGGGCGTCGAGCAGGAAGCCGAACTTGCTCCGGGCGTCCTCGTCGGAGATGCCCATGGCCTTGAAGACCCTGGCCTGCACGGCCGGGTCGTGCAGGCGGATGGAGCCGCCGCCGATCTCGAAGCCGTTGAGGACGCAGTCGTAGCGGTAGCAGTCCACCTTGCCCGGGTCGGTCTCCAGGAACTGCACGCACTCGTCGTGCGGCCGGGTGAAGGCGTGGTGGGCCGCGGCCCAGTTCCCGCTCTCCTCGTCGAACTCGAAGAGCGGCGGGTTGACCACCCAGAGGAAGCGCCAGGCGCCGCCCGAGCCGTACTCGGGGATGAGGCCGAGCCGCTTGCCCAGGTGGAGCCGGAGGTTGGCCATCACGGTCTGGACCACCGACTCCTTGCCGAACTGGAAGAGGAGCAGGTCGCCGGGCGTCGCCTGGCAGGCCGCGTTGACGGCCTGGCGCAGCTCCGCGGTGATGGACTTGGCGAAGGGCGACTGGGTCCACTCGCCGCCCTCGCCCACCTTGGCGCGGGCCAGCCCCTTGGAGCCCATGCCCCTGACGAACTCCTCGAGCTTGTCGATCTCGGTGCGCGAGAGGTTGGCCGAGGCCGGCACCTTCATGGCCTTGACGATCCCCTTCGCGTCCACCGCCTCCTTGAGGAGCGGCACGCCGCCGCCGTCGTGCTGCTTCACCAGGGCGGTGAGGACCACGTGCTCCATGCCGAAGCGCAGGTCGGGCTTGTCGTTGCCGAACCGGTCCATCGACTCGTAGAAGGGCAGGCGCTGGAACGGGCGCGGGATCTCCACCCCCAGCACCTCCTTCCACAGCCCCACGATGAGCCCCTCGATGACGTCGAAGATGTCGTTCTGCTCCACGAACGACATCTCCACGTCGATCTGGGTGAACTCGGGCTGGCGATCGACGCGCAGGTCCTCGTCGCGGAAGCAGCGCACGATCTGGAAGTACTTGTCGAAGCCCGCGATCATGTAGAGCTGCTTGAAGAGCTGCGGGCTCTCGGCCAGCGCGTAGAACTTGCCGGGGTTGAGGCGGCTCGGCACCAGGAAGTTGCGGGCTCCGCCCGGCGTGTACTTCACCATGAACGGGGTCTCGAGCTCGAGGAAGCCCTTCTCGGTGAAGTAGTTGCGGGTCAGGTGGTTGACCCGGGCGCGCGTCATCAGGGCGCGCTGCATGGGCGGGCGCCGCAGGTCCAGGAAGCGGTACAGCAGCCGCTTCTCCTCCGCCGTGTCGAGCTTCTCCTCGATCGGGAAGGGGGTGGGCTCGCTCCGGTTGAAGATCTCGAGCTCGCTGGCGTGCACCTCGATCTCGCCGGTCTTGAGCTTGGAGTTGACGTTGCCGCCGCGCGAGACCACCTTGCCGCGCACGCCCACGCAGTACTCGAGGCGCAGCTGCCCGGCCAGGTCGTGCACCTCGGGCCGCACGTCCTCCTCGAAGACCACCTGCGTCACGCCCTCCCGGTCGCGCAGGTCGATGAAGACCGCGCCGCCGTGGTCGCGCCGGTTGTTGACCCACCCGAAGAGGATGACCTCCTGCCCCTCCCCCGCCTTGGTGAGCTGGCCACAGCTGTGGGTCCGCTTGAGCTCGGTGATGAAGCGCGCCACGTTGGTGCCTCCGGACGACGATTTCGAGGGTGGAGGGGCAGCTAACACCGCGAAAGGACGGAGGTCAAGGAGGAGCGCGGCCTGCCCGCGCGACGGTCCGGAGCCTCCCCCGCGGCGCGCTACGTCGCCGGCCGCAGGTCGCGCAGCTTGAGCTGCAGCCGCTTCATCCCGTCCCAGTCGTCGAAGCCGAGCGTGAAGGCGACCTCCACCGGCCCCAGGCAGAGCGCCGCCTGCGCGCCGAGCCCGAAGCCGATGGCGTCGAGCCCCTTCCCCACGGTGAGCTTGAGGTGCTGCTGCTGCGCCCCCACCGTGCGCGCCCGGCCGGCCGCGGTGCGGAGCGCGAAGACCGGCTCCGGGTGGCCGGCGCCGTAGGGACCGAGCTTCTCCAGGTCCTCGGCGGCGCGGGCGGTGAGCTCGTCCTCCTCGACCCACCCGTCGATGCGGCAGCGCGGCACCAGCTGCTCCTCGGTGAGCGCCGCCGCGGCGTGGGCCTCGAAGGCCTCCCGGAAGGCGTCGATCCGCTCCGGCGCGATGGTCACCCCGGCGGCGTGGCGGTGGCCCCCGAAGCGGCCGAGGTGGACCTGGCAGGCGGCCAGCGCGTCGTAGAGGTGGAACCCCTCGATGGAGCGGCCGCTCCCCTTCCCCACCCCGTCGGCGAGCCCGATGAGCACCGAGGGCCGGTGGAAGCGCTCCGCCAGGCGGGCCGCCACGATGCCCACCACCCCCGGATGCCAGCCCTGGCGCGCCAGCACGAACCCGCGCACGCCGCGCGAGAGCGCGGCCTCCGCGTCGGCCAGCGCCTCCTCCAGCATGCGCCGCTCGATCTCCTGGCGGGCCTGGTTCTCCCGATCGAGCTCCTCGGCCAGGGCGCGGCCGGTGGCGGCGTCGGCGTCGAGCAGGAGCCGCACCCCGCGCCCGGCGTCGTCGAGCCGGCCGGCGGCGTTGATGCGCGGGGCCAGCCGGAAGCCCACCTGCCCGGCGGTCACCGGAGCGCCCTCGGCGAGGCCAGCCACCCGCTTGAGCGCCTTCAGGCCCGGGCGCCTGGAGCGGGTGATCTGCTCCAGCCCCCAGCGGACCAGGATGCGGTTGGCGCCGGTGAGCGGCACCACGTCGGCCACCGTCCCCAGCGCCACCAGATCGAGCGCCTCCTTCAGGTTGGGCTCCCCCCGCCCGGCGCCGAAGCGCCCCTGCTCGCGCAGCCGCCGCCGGAGCGCCATGACGAGCGCGAAGGTGACGCCGACCGCGGCCAGGTCCTTCGACGGGTAGGCGCAGCCGGGTTGGTGCGGGTTGAGGATGGCCGCCGCCGCCGGCAGCTCCACCGGCACGGTGTGGTGGTCCACCACCACGGTGTCGAGCCCGAGGGCCGCCGCGGCGCGCACCTCCTCCACCGAGGTGATGCCGCAGTCGAGGCTGACCACCAGGGTGACGCCCTGGGCGGCCAGCTTCTCCACCGCGCCCGTGTTGAGCCCGTAGCCCTCCACCAGCCGGTGCGGCGTGTAGGTCACCACGTCGGCGCCGGCGGCCCGCAGGAAGCCGGTCAGCAGCACCGTCGAGGTGACGCCGTCCACGTCGTAGTC
>JANNKC010000271.1:0-8721 GCA_031396105.1 Anaeromyxobacter sp. | reverse complement strand
GACTCCACCGCGGCGCCGATGACCGGGTGCATGACCTCGCCCGCCTGGGCGTCGCGCACCGAGGGGGCGCCGGAGGAGGTGGACACGATGGTGAAGCGGGCTGCAGCGCCTGCGCCGCCCCTCGACTCCGCGCCTGCGGCGCTACGCTCGGGGCGACCGGGGAGACCGGGGCTACCGGGGCTACCGGGGCGACCGGGGAGACCGGGGCTACCGGGGCCCCCGGGGGGCGGATAGACCTTCCGGCCCGGCGAGCGCCCGCTGGCGTCGTGCTCGTGCCGGTCGAAGGCCTTCATGGTTTCCCGCGCGAAGGCCTGGTAGCGCCCCGCCTCGATGGCGGCGCGGATGGAGCGCATGAGCTCGAGATAGTGGTGCAGGTTGTGGATCGAGAGGAGGCGCGGCCCGAGCGGCTCCTTGCACTTCACCAGGTGGTGCAGGTAGCCGCGGGCATGGCGGCGGCAGGTGGGGCAGCCGCAGGTGGGGTCGAGCGGCGCGTCGCTCAGCCGGTGCTCCATGCGGGTGAGGCGCACCCGGCCGGTGGAGGTGAAGGCGGTCCCCTGCCAGGCCAGCGTGGTGGGGATGACGCAGTCGAACATGTCCACGCCGTGCCCCACCGCCTCCAGCAGGTCGGGCGGCGTGCCCACGCCCATGAGGTAGCGCGGCCGCTCCGGCGGCAAGAGGCCGGCCGCCACGCCCACCACCTCGAACCGCTCCGCCCGCGTGTCGCCCACCGCCAGCCCGCCGATGGCGAAGCCGTCGAAGGGGTGCTGCGAGAGGAGGCTGGCCGACTCGGCCCGCATGGCGGGCGAGAGGCCGCCCTGCACGATGGCGAAGAGCGCCTGCTCGGGGTTGGTGCGCGCGGCCAGGCTGCGCAGCGCCCAGCGGTGGGTCCGGTCCATGGCGGCGCGCAGGGCAGACGGCTCGGAGGTGGAGGGGAGGCAGATGTCGAGCACCATCATCACGTCGGAGCCCAGCGCCTCCTGCATGGCGATGGAGGTCTCGGGTGAGAGGTGGTGGTAGCTGCAGTCGATGTAGCTCTTGAAGCGCGCCCCCTCCTCCGTGATGGTCCGGTCCGACGCCAGCGAGAAGATCTGGAAGCCGCCCGAGTCGGTCAGGATGGGGCGGTCCCAGCCCATGAAGCGGTGCAGCCCGCCGAAGGCGCGCATCGCCTCCGGACCGGGGCGCAGGAGCAGGTGGTAGGTGTTGCCGAGGATGATCTCCGCGCCCAGCGCCTGGAGGTCCTCCGGCGTCAGGCCGGTCACGGTGGCGCGGGTCCCGACCGGCATGAAGGCGGGCGTCTCGACGCGGCCGTGCGGCGTCACGAAGGCGCCGCGTCGGGCGGCGCTGCCTGGATCGCGGACGCCGGGGTGGAAGGCGAAGGGCATCGGGGCCGGCTTTAGCACGGCCCCCCCCGCCCGAAACTATCCAAGCGGCGATCCGCCGAATAGTCTGGCGTCGCCCGGGGCGCCCGGGCCTGCAAGGAGACCCGACATGACGAAGACCCTCAAGCTGGCCCTCTGCCTCGCGCCGCTCGCCCTGGTGGCCGGCTGCGCCGACACGTTCAAGGAGCCGGCGGAGGCCGCCGTCAAGGCCGCCGAGAGCGCGGTGGAGGCGCTCAAGTCCGACGAGGTGACGCACTTCGCGGGCGGACCGGCCAAGGCCGTGACCGACGCGCTGGCCGGGGCCAAGGCCAAGCTCAGCGCCAAGGAGTTCGAGGCGGCCCTGGCAGCGGCCAAGGACCTCCCGGCCCGCGTCAAGGACGTGGTGGGCCAGGCCTCGCAGGCGGCGCAGGCCGCCGCCGAGGCCAAGAAGCAGGCCGTGACGGCCGCCTGGCACGAGGCCTCCAAGGAGGCCTCGGCCACGCTGTCCGCCGTCCACGAGAAGATCGCCGCGCTCAAGAAGGCCAAGGTGCTCCCCAGGGGCTTCGACAAGAGGAAGCTCACGGCCATCGCCACCAAGGCGGCCGCGGTGGAGAGCGACTGGGCCAGGGCGGCGGAGAAGGCCAAGACCGGCGCGCTGGAGCAGGCGACGGTGCTCGCCAAGGACCTGGCCGCTCGCGGCAAGGAGCTGGCCGCCTCGCTCCCCGGCGTGAAGGCCCCCGCCGTCAAGCAGGTCAGGAAGGCCCCGGCCAAGAAGAGGTAGGCCCGCCGGGCCACCCGGCGCCCCGTGGAGGCCCCGCGACCCGGTCAGGCCGGGTGCGGGGCCTTCGGCGTCACGGAGGTGCGGCTCGCGTCTCCCCTTGCTATGTCCCAGCCCGCTTCGACGTTCCACCCGGGAGGTCTCCAGATGAACCGCCGCGCCTCGTTCGCCTTCGCCGCCGCGCTCATCGCGGCCTGCGCCACCCCCAGGCCGCCGCCGCCGCCCCCGCCCGCCCCCCCGCCGCCGCCGGTGGCCGAGGCGCCCAGGTTCGCGCCGCCGCCGGCCGCGCCCGGCATCGACCCCTCCATCGTGCAGGCGGCGGCGAGCCCGTGCGCCGACTTCTACGAGTACGCCTGCGGCGGCTGGATCGAGAAGACCCCGATCCCCGCTGACCAGTCGCGCTGGGTCCGCTCCTTCAACGTGATGCGCGAGGAGAACAAGGCCAAGCTGCGCGCCATGCTCGACGCCGCGGCCGCCGGCACGGTGGACCGTGAGGATCGATACGGCCAGGCGGTGGCCGACCTCTACGCCGGCTGCATGGACGAGGCCACCATCGAGGAGAATGGCCTGCCCCAGCTCAAGGCCGCCTGGAAGAAGGTCGACGCCGTGCGGAACGCCAGGTCGCTCTCCGCCACGCTGGGCCGGCTCCACGCCGAGTCCATCGCCGCCGTCTTCGCGGTCGGCTCGACCCAGGACGCCAAGGACTCCACGCTGGTGGTGGGCGCCGTCCACCAGTTCGGGGTCCTCTCGCTGCCCGACCGCGACTACTACACCAAGCAGGACGAGAAGAGCGCCGCCATCCGCAAGGACTTCGTGGCCCATGTGGAGAAGCAGCTCGCCGCCGCCGGGGTGCCTGCCAGGCGGGCCGCCGCCGACGCCAGGGCCGTCCTCCAGCTGGAGACCACGCTGGCCGGGAGCCACTGGACCCGCGTCGAGTCGCGCGATCCCGCCAAGCTCTACAACCGGCTCGACCTGGCCGGCCTCAAGAAGGCCGCGCCCCGCTTCGACTGGGACGGCTACCTCGACGCGGTGGGGCTGAAGGGCGTGACCGCCTTCGACGTCTCGACGCCCAGGATGATCGCGGCGCTCGACGGCCTGGTGAAGGGCGTCAAGCCGGCCGCCTGGCGGTCCTACCTGCGCTGGCGGCTGCTCAGCGACGCGGCCGGCGTGCGGGCCCTGCCGAAGGGGCTCTCCGACGAGGCCTTCTGGTTCAAGGCCCGCAACTTCACCGGCGAGAAGGCGCAGCCGGATCGCTGGAAGAGCTGCGTCGACCTGGTGGACGCCACGCTGGGCCACGCGCTGGGTCAAGCCTTCGTGCGGCGCCACTTCGGCGGCGACGCCAAGCAGAAGTCGCTGGCGCTGGTGCGCGGCGTCCAGGGCGCCATGGGAGCGCGCATCGCCGCCATCGGCTGGATGGACGACGCCACCAAGCAGAAGGCCCACGAGAAGCTGGGGACGGTGGACAACAAGATCGCCTACCCGGACACCTGGCAGGGCTACGACGGCCTCACCATCAGGCGCGACGCCTTCTACGCGTCGGCCAGCGCGGCCGGCGCCTACGAGCTCAGGCGGCAGCTCGCCAAGATCGGCAAGCCGGTGGATCGCACCGAGTGGGGCATGTCCACGCCCACCGTGAACGCCTACTACAACGCCCAGCTCAACGAGATGGTCTTCCCGGCCGGCATCCTGCAGCCGCCCTTCTACACGCAGGGGGCCAACGACGCCGTCAACTACGGCGCCATCGGCTTCGTGGTGGGGCACGAGCTGACGCACGGCTTCGACGACGAGGGCCGCAAGTTCGACGCCAAGGGCAACCTGACCGACTGGTGGTCCAGGCCGGTGGGCGAGGAGTTCGAGCGGCGCGCCGGGTGCGTGGAGAAGCAGTACGACGCCTACCCGGTCATCGACGAGGTGAAGCTGAACGGCAAGCTCACGCTGGGCGAGAACATCGCCGACCTGGGCGGCCTCAAGCTGGCCTTCGCCGCCTACCAGGCCTCCCGCGCCGGCCAGCTCCCCGAGGCGCCGGTGGGCGGCTACAGCGCCGACCAGCAGTTCTTCCTGGCGGCGGCGCAGGTCTGGTGCACGCAGATCCGGCCGGAGAACGCGCGGCTGCGGGCCGCCACCGACCCCCACTCGAGCGCCAGGTGGCGCGTCAACGGACCGCTCGCCAACCTGCCGGAGTTCGCACGGGCCTTCCAGTGCAAGGCCGGCGACGCCATGGTGCGCGCCGACCGCTGCGAGATCTGGTGAGCTAGCCGAGGCGGAGGCTGGCGGCGTCGATCTCGGCGCGCAGCGCGGCGTAGTCGCGGGTGACCGGGAACTGCGGGAACTCCTGCACCACCTTGGACGGCGGGCGGAAGAGGATGCCGGCGTGGGCTTCGCCCAGCATGGCGGTGTCGTTGTACGAGTCGCCCGCCGCGATGACCTGGAAGGCGAGGCCCTTGAAGGCCTTCACCGCCTGCCGCTTCTGGTCGGGCTGACGCAGGTGGTAGGCGGCCACGAAGCCGGCCGCGTCGGTCTCCAGGCGGTGGCAGAAGAGCGTGGGCATACCGAGCTGCGCCATGAGCGGCATGGCGAACTCGTAGAAGGTGTCGGAGAGGATGACCACCTGGTAGCGCAACCGGAGCGCGTCGAGGAAGTCCTTGGCCCCGGGCTCCGGCCCCAGGCCGGCGATGACCGCCTGGATGTCCTTCAGGCCGAGCCCGTGCTTCCGCAAGAGGTCGAGCCGGAAGCGCATCAGCTTGTCGTAGTCCGGCTCGTCGCGGGTGGTGCGGCGCAGCTCGGGGATGCCGGTGCGCTCGGAGAAGGCGATCCAGATCTCGGGGACCAGCACGCCCTCGAGGTCGAGGCAGACGATCTGCACGCGGGGGCTCCAGGGGACGACGGGTGGAGGCCCATCCTACCCGTGGGGCGAGGTCCGTGGCGCCTTCCTCCGCTCGCGCCGATGTTATCAAACTTGATAACATCCTGAGCGGCGAGGAGGCCCCGGCGGCCGGCATGGCCGGCTCAGCCCGCCTCGAAGAGTCCATCGACGAGGCCGCGGAGCGCCTGCCGCAGCAGCTCACCGCACCACGGCGCAGGAGGCGGTCGGATGTCCAGGCGCCCGGAGACGAGCCGGCCAGGCCAAGACGGCGCCGTCACGCCGTCCGCTTTCTGGGAAGAGCCCGGCGGGCTCGATCTGGCGGTGGCCCGGCTCCTGCCTGGCGGTCGTGTGCTGGAGTACCGCTTTCGAGGAGGCCAGGCCTACCGGCTCGACCTCGCGGCGCTCGGCTTCGCCGAGCCGGGGCTGTTCGCGGCGCTCGACCCCAAGGGGCGCGGGGTGGTCCTCGGGCTCGGTGCGAGTGAGCTGGTGGACGTGGCGACCAACCGCCTGCTGGCCGCCAGCGAGCCCGCCTACCAGGTGGCGATCCGGCGGGCGGCGGCTGCGCCCGAGCGCGTCGGCGCGCGCATCCGGACGCGACGGGTCGCGGCTGGCCGAACCGCGATGGAGGTCGCCGAAGCGGCCGGCATGGCGCGCTCGAACTACGCGCGGCTCGAGGCCAGCCGCCATCGCCCAAGGCTCGACACGCTGGAGCGGGTGGCCGCGGCCCTCGGCGTCCGGGTGGCCGAGCTCCTGGGCGGGATGCAGTGAGCCTGCCCGGCCGCGGCGCCGCATGAGAGACTCGCGACGCCATGGGGAAGAGAGAGAAGGGGCCGCCGCCGCCCGCGCCGCCGAGGCCCTTCAACGCCGCCTTCGCCGGGCTGGCCGCCAAGCTCGGCCTGCCCGCGCCTTCGCCGCCGCCTCCACCCGCGCCACGAGCTGCGGCCGCGCCGGGTGCTTCGGTCGCGCCCAGACCAGCAGCAGCATCGTCGCCGCCCGCACTGCCCGCGCCGCCCGCGCCGCCCGCAACGCCGCGCGGCGGGCCGCCCCGGGCCGGGCCGGCCCGCGCCGTGGTCCGGATGGAGCGAGCGGGGCGGGGCGGCAAGGTGGTCACGGTGGTGGAGAAGCTCGGCCTGCCGCCGCGGCAGCTCGAGCGGTGGCTCTCCGAACTGAAGCGCTCCCTCGGCTGCGGTGGCGTGGTGGAGAGAGACGCCCTGGTCCTGCAGGGCGACAACCGCGACCGCGTCGGCGCGCTGCTGGAGGCGCGCGGCGTGCGGAAGGTGACGGTGGCCTGAGCCGGCCCGCCGGCCTGGCGTCGCCCCGGCCCGGCTGCCCAGCCCGGCCCGAGGGTTCAGCCCGGCCCGAAGGTTCAGCCCGGCCCGGCCGCCCCCTCGGGCGAGCCGCGTCGCGGCGGGCGGCGCGCCAGGGCATCGTCGGCGTAGCCGCGCTCGCCCGTCACCTCGCGCACCACGAGCGGCTCGAGCCAGGGCGGGGGCGGCGCGTCCGCCTCGGCCACCGCCAGCACCAGCCGCCGGTCCAGGTACTCGTCGAAGCGCCAGGCCGGCTCGGCCGGCGAGCGGTGGCTGCGCCGGGCCACGCGGCGCCCCTCGGTGAGGGGCCAGAGCGCCTCGAAGTCTCCGCGCGCCAGCGGCTCCACCGCCGCCGGGCCCCGGCCGCCGGTCCGGGCGCGGAAGTGCTGCTCGCCCAGCGCGGAGCGGACCAGCCCGACGCTCTCTCGCGGCCGCTCACCCGGCAACCACCCCTGCTCGACCTCCTCCACCTCGCCACCTGCCACCTCAACCGGCAGCGCGGTGAGGAGCAGCCTCCGCTCCGTGGCTGCCCCGGCCCCCGCGGCGGCCTCGGCGCCGCGCGCCTCCAGCGCCGCCACCACCGCGTAGGCGAGGTCGAGGAGTGGCGTGGCCCGGGCACCCAGGTAGCCCTCCTCCAGCCGCGACCACTGCGCCGCGCCGCGTGCCGCCGCCAGCCGCTCCAGGGCCAGCAACCCAGGGCGGTAGTCGGCGTCGCCGCCACCGCGGCCGCGCCAGCGGGCCCGGTCGGCCGCCGCCTCGGTGAGCGCGGCGGCCAGCGCCTGTTGCGCGGCCTGGGCGTCGTGCCACTCGCCGAGCAGGTCCTGCAGCTCCTTCAGCGCCGCCACCGCCTCGTCGGCGCCGCTGCCCGTCACGCCGCGCAGCGGCTCGAGCAGGTAGCGCAGCCGCTTCCCCTCGAGGCGCGCCCCGTGGATGGCCGCCACGTCGTCGGCGCCGGCCACCGCCCGGAGCGCCTCCCGCAGGGCTGCGGCCCGGCTCCGGAGGAGCGGGGCCAGCGCCGTGGCCAGCGTGGCTGGCGTGGCTGGCGCCGCGGTGACCGGGCGCGACGACGGGTGCGGCGACGGGCGCGACGACGGGCGTGGCGACGGGCGCGGCGATGGGCGCGGCTCGCACCGGTCAGCGTGCCCGCGGACCCGATCCGCGCCGCGCATCTCATTGCCGAAGCCGAACGACTCGCCTACGCCGACCGCGAGCGTTATCTCGCGGATTCCGATTTCGTTCCCGTGCCGCTCGCGGGATTGCTGGCGCCGGAGTATCTTGCAGCGCGCGCCGCGCTCGTTCGGCCGGATCGCTCCCTCGGCCGCGCGCTGCCCGGCACGCCGCCCGGCGCGCCGTTGGCCGAATTTGCCGACGACGCGTCGCCGGAACTTGCCTCCACCAGCCATCTGTCCATCGTCGATGCCGAGGGCAATGCCGTGGCCATGACCTCCTCGATCGAGTTCGCCTTCGGCAGCCAGCAATTGGTGCGCGGCTTTCTCCTCAACAACCAGCTCACCGATTTCTCCTTCGTGGCAGAACAAGAGGGGAAACAGGTGGCCAACCGCATCGAGCCGGGCAAACGCCCCAGGAGCGCCATGGCGCCGACCATGGTGTTCGACCTCGACGGCAAACTGGTACTGGCCCTGGGCTCGGCCGGCGGCAGCGCGATCATCAACCACGTGGTCAAGACCCTGGTCGCCACGCTCGACTGGAACATGGACTTGCAGCATGCGATCGCCCTGCCCAACTTCGGCAGCCGCAACGGGCCCACCGAACTCGAACGCGGCACGGTTGCCGCGAACTGGGCGGAGCCGCTTCGAGCGCTCGGTCACGAGGTGCGGCTGATCGACATGACCAGCGGCGTGCATGGCATCCAGCGCACGCGCTCAGGCTGGAGCGGGGCTGCCGACCCGCGGCGCGAGGGCGTGGTGAAAGGGGATTAGGCGCATATTCCTCGGAGCCGGTTGCAATACAAATCGCGTTTCCGATTTCTATGATGGATATCCGCTAGGGCTGTCGCATCGCACAAGGCCGATGAGAGCGGCGGAGTTATTTGACGAGTGCCGACCGTCTCAATTCGACCCGAAGCGGACCTACAGACGTATGGAAAGCTGACGCATTGTTCTGCGGCGGGCCACGACGAGGGTGGAATTGGCGCGGCGCTGGCGGCCCGTCCGCAGCAACAAAGGGTTATGCGGCAATTTGTTCGTAGGAAAACTGTGGTGCACCGGCGCGCTGAGACGCATGCTCGACTGTAATGGAGCAAATGTTGCCTTTGGCGTCCACGTCGAGAATGGTGTTCTCATCGAGGTCACGGGTCTCGGTAAGACGATGGCCGAGCTGAGCGTCGAGGAGAAGAGCTCGCACAGCCACCGCGGCGCAGCGTTTCGCGAGCTGTTGCCGAGATTGCTGGTGGTG
>JANNKC010000267.1:0-1653 GCA_031396105.1 Anaeromyxobacter sp. | reverse complement strand
CCGGAGGGCGGCGTGCCGCCGCCGGGGAGCGCCCCGTTCCCGCTCTCCGTCACGGTCGACCTGCGCAGCGGCCGGTTCACGGCCATCTGGTCGCTCTCGCCCGCGGGGCTCCAGGTGGACTTCGGGACCTGCGAGCTGCGCTAGACGGGCGAGCGCGATTCGGAAACACCGGTCGTGCCGAGCCCTTCGACTCCGCCTCGCTGGCGCGAGGCTACGCTCGGGACAGGCTGCGCGGCTGCGACGCAGGCGCGAAGTCGAGGCACGGCCCTCGTCCATGGCGCGCCCCTCGACTTCGGCTCGCTTCCGCTCGCCTACGCTCGGGGCGACCGGAGTGATCGCGAATCCTGCACGGTCGTCTAGAAGGCGAGCCGGAGCTCGAGCGTAGGGGCCAGGACCAGCGACGCACCGCCCCCCTCGCTGGTCGCCGGACCGCTTGTCGAGTTGGCCGACGTCGAGCGGCTCCAGCTCGCGCCCACGAGCGGGGTCGCCACGCGGAGCGAGAGGCCGCTCGTGAGCTCGCGCTCGACGGCCAGGCCGAGCGTGAGGCCAACGCCCCAGACCTGGCCGCGGTGGGTCTCCGGCGTGGCGTAGGCCACGTCCTCGCTGTACCGCCCGTACCCGGCGGACAGCAGCAGGGACGTGGAGACGGTGACCGGCGCGCCGGGGCGGGTCAGGGCCCGGCGAGCACCGATCGACAGCGAGGCGGAACTGGAGTCGTCGCGGGTTGGCTGGTAGCTCCCGGCGGGCGCTTCGCCGCTCAACTGGTAGATCGAGCCGGCCGCGCCGAGCACGAGCCACCAGCCCGGGGCCACCGCCCGCTCCAGCGACGCCTGGACGGTGGGCACGAACTGGCGCGCGCCGCCGAAGCTCCGCGACAAGCCGCCCGGCATCATGCCGGCCCCCCAGACCACGTACCCGAAGCCCGCACCGAGGCTCCACGGGCCCACCGGCTCGGCGGCGGGCGCGGCCGGCGGGGCGGCGGTGGTGGCCGCTACGGGCGCGGCGGCGGCCGGTGGCGCCTCGGCTGGTTGCGCATGGACGGTGAGCGGAACGAGCCCCAGGGACAGCAGCGCGGCGGCGATCGACGTTCTCATGGTTGGTTCCCCCTCTGGACTGGGCGGCTACGGCCCAGTGCTATTCACCGGTCGTGCCGTGGAGTTGCTGGCCGGGATTCCGGCTGGTAGGGCGAATCGAGCTCGGGCCTCCTGCGATTCAGACCCGGGCGGGGATAAGACTTCCAAACGCTGTTCCTGCGGGAAAGGCGTCCAACCCGCCGTTCACGTCTGGTGATGTACCTTCTGCTACGGTCGTTTACCGCCAGTCTAGCCGCGCCGCCGCCCCGGGGGCCGCTTCGCGCCGCCGAGCCGGCCGGCCGCCGCCGCGCCGGCCATGGCACCGCTCCCCAGCACGCCCTTCATCCCGGCCAGGTTGGCCGGCAGCCCCAGCGCCGCGCCCTTGAGCGCCAGGATCCGGTCGCGCAGGTGGGCCGCCTTCTCGAAGTCGAGCGCCGCGGCGGCCGCCTTCATCTCGGCCTCCAGCGCCGCCACCATGGCCGGCAGCTCCTCCGGCCGGTACTCCGGGCTCCCCTCGGCCGCCAGCGGCACGGTCAGGTAGTCGGCCTCCACCACCGCCATGCCCAGGTCCGAGATGTTC
>JANNKC010000238.1:0-2189 GCA_031396105.1 Anaeromyxobacter sp. | reverse complement strand
TCAGGATCTGCGCCGCCTCGGCCGCGCCCGGCAGGTGGCTGGTGAAGTAGACGAGCGCCAGCAGGGCCGCCGCCAGCCCGGCGTAGAGGAGCCCCCAGGCCAGGATCTGGAGCTTCCCCATGGGCTCGACCCGGGACGCCTGCTCCATGCGGGCCAGCTCCCGGGCGAAGGCCTGCTCGTCCACGCCCCCGGGTGGCGGCCCCAGCACGGCGCGCAGGTACTGGTAGTGCGCCGGACCGAAGCGGGCCGGCTCGGGCAGGAGCCGGAGCGCCCGGCCGCCGGCGCGAGATCTCGACTCGGACACCAGCTCCATGGCGCCCAGCGCCGCCACCAGCCAGATGAGCGAGAAGCCCATGACCGTGCCGAGCGCCACCGCCCCGGCCAGGCCGAGCACCCCCGCCGCCACGCCGAGCGTGGAGGAGAAGGAGTTGGCGAAGGCCGACATGGCCCGGCCGCCGTCGAGCGGCGTGATGGGGAGCAGGTTGAAGAGGTTGATGATGCCCCACCAGGCGGCCACCGCCGCCCAGAAGCCGTCGCCGGTCACCAGGTAGGCGCCCAGCGGCGCCAGCGTGAAGAGCCCGCCCCAGAGCGGTCCGTTGAGGGCCACGTAGGCCTGCTGCCGGCGCGAGGTGAAGGCGTCCTCGGTGACCGCCATCGCGCCCAGGAAGGGGATGAAGTACATCCCCTTGACCCGCATGCCGGTGCGCTTCATGGCGTGGATGTGGCCGTACTCGTGGACGAAGAGCTGGAGGAGGAGGAGCAGCGCGAACTTCCAGCTGAAGATGATGGAGTAGGCCGCCGCCGAGGCGGCCGCCATGGCGAGGTTGGTCCCCTTGGCCGTCTTGAGCGCGCCCGCGCCGATCTTGCCGACCGCGCCGAACACCTTGCCGCCCAGCTTGACCACCAGCGCCAGGAGCGCCAGGCGCGGCGTGGACCGTGCCCGCGCCACCACCTGCGGCGTGGTGCGGACCGGGAGCCCCCCGGGCGACGTCGGGGTCGAGCCAGGGGCCGCGTCGGCGACCGGCTGCGGGTCCACCGGCGCCGGCGCCTCCACCTCGAGCAGCCAGGCCGGCAGCACCTGCCAGGCCGGGATGCGCTGCACCAGGATGGCCAGCAGCACCGCCGCCCCCTCCAGGTCCAGCACCTCCACCTCGCGCCCGCCCGCGCCCCGCACCGGCATGCACGGCCCCCGCCCGCCGAACGCGCCGAAGGCGACCGAGCGCCCCTCCGGGTCGGCCAGCACCGCGTAGCGCTGGTAGTCACCTCCGTCCGGGCGGGCCGTCAGGCCGAAGCCGAGACGGAGCGCCGTCCAGGGCGCAGAGAAGCGCTCGACGCGACCGAGCACCTCGAGCCGTTCAGGGGAGGCCACCAGCCGGACGCCCGAGACGTGGCGGGCCGAGGTGGCCAGGGCCGCGGCCACCGCCCCGAAGAGCGCGGCGAGCAGGGGGTGGATCCCGGCCACGACGCCGACGACGGCACCCCCGGCGGCCCCGAGGAGGATGAGCTTGCCCTGGCCGCGGTGGAGCGGGCGGAAGACGGCGGGTTCCATGGTCGGTCCTGTTCTATACGAGACTGGCCGGGCGTGCAGGGTTCGGGCGCGCGGACGGGCCGCCGGTTACAAGTGGCGCCATGACCTTACCCCTGCTGCTCGCCATGGCCCTCCTCCCCGCCGCCGACCTCACCACCCGCACCATCGAGTACACCCAGGGCGACGCCGTGCTCGAGGGGGTCCTCACGTTCGACCCCGCCGGCCCGGCCAAGCGGCCGGGCATCGTGGTCGTCCCCAACTGGATGGGCGTGGGGCCCCGCGCCAGGGAGTCGGCCGAGAAGCTGGCCCGGCTCGGCTACGTGGCGCTGGTGGCCGACATCTACGGCAAGGGTGTCCGCCCGGCCAGCGGCAAGGAGGCCGGCGTCCTGGCCGGCAAGTACAAGGGCGACCGGCCGCTGCTGCGCGCGCGCGTCAACTCCGCGCTCGATCTGCTGAAGCGCCAGCCCAACGTGGACACCACCAGGCTCGGGGCCATCGGCTACTGCTTCGGCGGAACCACCGCGCTCGAGCTGGCCCGCTCCGGAGCGCCGGTGCTCGGCGTGGTGAGCTTCCACGGCGGCCTCGGCTCCCCCACCCCCGCCGACGCCAGGCAGATCAAGGGGAAGGTGCTGGCGCTCCACGGCGCCGACGACCCGTACGT
>JANNKC010000204.1:0-4315 GCA_031396105.1 Anaeromyxobacter sp. | reverse complement strand
GCCCACCGCCAGCCAGCGCGCCACCATCCCCTTCTTCGCCATCGCCATCGTCCTCCTCGGCCTGCAGGTGGTGCTCGGCTCGGTGACCGGCCACTACGCGGTGGAGGGGAACCGGCTCTTCGGCGTGGACATGGGGAAGATCCTGCCCTACGCCGCCTCGCGCACCTGGCACCTGCAGCTGGCCGTCTTCTGGATCGCCACCTGCTGGCTCGCCACCGGCCTCTTCATCGGACCGGCGGTGGGCGGCCACGAGCCCAGGGGCCAGAAGGCCCTCAACTACGTCCTGCTCGGCGCGCTGGTGGTGGTGGTGGTGGGCGCCCTCTCCGGCACCTGGGCCGGCGTCATGGGCAAGCTCTCCGGCCCCGACGGCTGGCTCATCGGCCACCAGGGCTACGAGTACATCGAGCTCGGGCGCGTCTGGCAGGTGGCGCTCATCGGCGGCATGGTGCTCTGGCTCTGGCTGGTGCGGCGCGCCCTGGCCCCGGCGCTGAAGGCGGAGACCGACAAGGGCGGCCTGACCCACCTGCTCCTCTACGCGGCCGTCTCCATCCCGCTGTTCTACTCGGTCGGGCTCTTCTACACGCCCGGCACGCACCTCTCGGTGGCCGACTACTGGCGCTGGTGGGTGGTCCACCTCTGGGTGGAGAACTTCTTCGAGGTCTTCGCCACGGTGGCGGTGGCCTTCGTGCTCACCCGCATCAACGCGCTGGGCCCGCGGGCCGCGCTGCGCGCCACCTACTTCTCCATCGCCCTCTACCTGGGGGCCGGCATCATCGGCACCTTCCACCACCTCTACTTCAGCGGCACGCCGCTCTTCATCACCTCGCTGGGCGCCACCTTCTCGGCGCTGGAGGTGGTGCCGCTCACGCTGCTCGGCTTCGAGGTCTACGAGCACCTCAAGCTGGCCCGCTCCGGCGAGAACGCCCGGCCCTGGCGCTGGCCGCTCTGGTTCTTCGCGGCGGTGGCCTTCTGGAACATGCTGGGCGCCGGCGTCTTCGGCTTCCTCATCAACCCGCCCATCGTCCTCTACTACGCCCAGGGGCTCGACACGACGTCCATCCACAGCCACGGCGCGCTCTTCGGCGTCTACGGCTTCCTGGCCATCGCGCTCATGCTCTTCTCGCTCCGCTCCATCGTGCGGCCCGAGGCCTGGAGCGACCGGCTCCTGCAGGTGGCCTTCTGGGGGCTCAACGCCGGCCTGTTCCTCATGATGTTCGCCTCCCTGCTGCCCGCCGGCATCTACCAGCTCCACGCGGCGCTCGAGAAGGGCACCTGGTGGGCCCGCAGCCCCGAGGTGACCGGCAGCGCCTTCATCCACGCCGTCACCTGGGCCCGCGTCGTGCCGGACCTGATCTTCGACGTGGGCGTGGTGGCGCTGCTGGCCTTCGTGCTGCGCGCCTGGCTGAAGGACGCGGCCATCCGCAGGGCCGAGCGGGCCGAGGACGCCGTGACCGAACGACGGGCCGCCTAGCCCATGAAGGCCATCGAGACGCTGATGTCGGAGCACCGGTCCATCGAGCAGGTCATCGACGCCCTGCAGGCGTTCACCACCGCGGTGCGCGGCGGCGCCGAGGACCGGCCGGAGCTGGCCCGCTTCGTCCGCTTCATCCGGGAGTTCGCCGACGGCCACCACCACGCCAAGGAGGAGGGCGTGCTCTTCGAGGCCATGGTGCAGGCCGGCTTCCCCCGGCAGGCGGGTCCCATCGGCGTGATGCTCCACGAGCACGACCTGGGCCGGCGGCAGGTGGCCGTCCTGGCGGCGCTGGCCGAGGCCGCCGCGCCCTGGACCGACGTCGAACGCGAGCAGCTGGCCGCCGCGGCCGGGGGCTACGGCGAGCTGCTGCGCGCCCACATCCAGAAGGAGGACAGCATCCTCTACCCCATGGCGGAGCAGCGGCTCCCCGAGCCCCTGGTGCAGCAGGTGGAGGCGGGCTGTGCTCGCGCCGAGGCCGAGGCGGTGGCGAGCGGCCGCCTCGCCGCCCTGGAGCAGCTGGGGCGCGAGCTGGTTCGCCACCACCAATCGCCGGCGAAGCGCCCTTGAGGGCGGCGCCGTGCCGCAGGCGCGGAGCACCGCGACGCTCCGCTCTACATCTCGTCGATGACCACCCGGAGGAACTCATGTCGAAGCGCAGCGCCGTCCCATTCGCCCTACTCATCCTGGCCTCCCTGACCGTCCTGCCCGCGACCGCCCGCGCCCACTGCGACACGCTCGATGGACCCGTGGTGAAGGCCGCGCGCACGGCCCTCGAGACCGGGAAGCTGAACCCGGTCCTGGCCTGGGTACAGCCCGGGGACGAGGTCGAGGTGAAGGCCGCCTTCACCCGCGCCCTCGTGGTCCGCAAGCTCGGCCCCGAGGCCCGGGAGCTCGCCGACCTCTCCTTCTTCGAGACCGTGGTCCGGGTGCACCGCGCCGGAGAGCGGGCGCCCTACACGGGCCTGAAGCCCGCGGGCCAGGACCACGGCCCGGCCGTGCCCGCCGCGGACCGCGCCATCGCCCAGCGCTCAGCCGAGGAGGTGGAGGAGCTCCTCGTCGGGGCGGTCCGGAGGGGGCTCCACCAGCGCCTGGAGCTCGTTGCCACACGCGCACCGCCCGGCGAGAAGGTGGCCCAGGGCCGCGCGTGGGTGGAGGCCTACGTCCCTTACGTCCACTGGGTCGAGGGCGTCTACCAGGCCGCGACCGCCGGCGCCGGCGTACACCCCGAGCCGGCCGCCGCTCCGCACGCGCCCGGCGAGCATTCGCCGGCCCACGGGCAGGTCCGGCATCAGGGTGGCTGAGCGATCACGCGCCTACGCCTCGCCCTTGCCGGGCGGGCGCGCCTCGCCGATGCCGTACTTCTTCATCTTCCCCTGCAGCGTGGTGGGCCGAAGGCCCAGCAAGGCCGCGGCGCCTTGCGCGCCGTAGACCCGCCCGCCCGCCTCGATGAGGGCCCGCTCGATGACGGCGCGGGCCTCCTCCTCGAAGCTGCCGACGGCGCGGCGCGGCGCGGCCCCCGCCGTGGCCGCCGCGCCCAGCGGCCCGGGCAGCTCGAGCACCGGGCCAGGCGAGAGGATGAGCGCCCGCTGCAGGAAGTTCTCCAGCTCGCGGACGTTGCCCGGCCAGGTGTGGGCCGCCAGCGCCTTCCAGAAGGCCTCCCCGACCTCGGGCGGCCGGCGGTGCATGGCGGCGGCGTGGCGCGCCAGGAAGTGCAGGGCGAGCGGCCTGAGATCCGCGGGACGCTCGCGCAGCGGCGGCAACCGGACCGGGAAGACGGCCAGCCGGTAGTACAGGTCCTGCCGGAAGGCCCCCGACTCCACCAGCCGCTCCAGGTCCCGGTTGGTGGCGGCCACCACCCGAACGTCCACCTTGACCACCTCGGCGCCGCCCACCCGGGTCAGCTCCCGCTCCTGGAGGACCCGCAGCAGCCGAACCTGCACGGCGGGCGGGGCGTCGCCCACCTCGTCGAGGAAGACGGTCCCCCCGTCGGCCTGTTCGAAGCGCCCGGTGCGCCGCCGAACGGCGCCGGTGAAGGCCCCCTTCTCGTGGCCGAAGAGCTCGCTCTCGATGAGCCCCTCCGGGATGGCGGCCAGGTTGACCGGCACGAAGGGGGCCTCGCGCCGGCCCGAGAGGTCGTGGACCATCCGCGCCAGCCCCTCCTTGCCCGAGCCGGTCTCCCCGCGCAGCAGCACGCTGGTGTCGGAGGGGGCGACGCGCCGCACCTGCTCCAGCACCGCGCGCATGGGCGCGCTCTCCGCCACGTAGCGGCCGTCCTGCCTCACCTGGCGCAGCTCCTCCTTGAGGAGGGCGTTCTCGCGGCCGAGCAGGCCGTTCAGCCGGCGCACCTCGCCGACCAGGAGGCTGTTGTGGAGCGCGATGGCCACCAGCGAGGCCACCTGGCGGGCCACCTGGAAGCAGCAGGCGAGCAACCCCTCCTGCGGCAGGTGGGCGATCTCCAGCACGCCCAGGACCCGGCCCTCCACCACCAGCGGGAAGGCGACGAGCGAGCCGTAGCCGAGGGCGGCCAGGGCCGCCTCGTCCCGGAAGCGCGGCCGGGCCGGGTCGACCGGATCGACCACCACCGGCTGGCGCGACTCCACGGCGCTGCCGGCCGCGGTGCCGGCGAGGTCGAAGACCGTCCCGACCTCGGCGGCGGGGTGGCGCGGGTCGGCGACCAGGGCGGTGAGCGCCTGCCCGGCCGGCTGCCCCTCGAGGCGGCGGATGACCACCCGCGTCGCGCCGAAGCGCCGCTCCAGGAGCCGCCCGGTCCGCTCGAGCACCACGTCGAGGTCCACCGCCGCGAGGACGGCCTGGATGGCCTCCTCGACGACCTGTTCGTGG
>JANNKC010000162.1:0-2900 GCA_031396105.1 Anaeromyxobacter sp. | reverse complement strand
GGGGATGAAGATGATGATGATCTCGGTCCACTCCAGCGGCCAACCGAGCACGAAAATGATCAACTGCGCCAGCAGCATGAAGGTGATCGGGTTCAGGTTCATCGCCAGCACGAACTCTTTGATGATCTGGTTGCCGCCCAGGTAGGCAAAGATCGAAGCAAACGTGGCCGAGCCGACGAACAACCAGCACACCATGGCCGAGGTGCGCGCGGTCAAGAACACCGATTCGCGCAGACCCTGCCAGGTGAGTGACCTGTAGGCCGCGGCCAGCAGTGCCGCGCCCATCGCCCCCACGGCGGCGGCTTCGGTCGGCGTGGCGATGCCGAACATGATGGCGCCCAGCACCGACAGGATCAGCAACGACAGCGGCAGAAACGACTTGGCCAGCATCTTGATGACCTCAATCACCGGAAAATCGCCCTGCTCCTTGGGCAGCCTGGGCGCGCGCTCGGGCTTCATGATTGCCAGCACGATCACATAGACGATGTACATGCCCGCCAGGAAAAAGCCGGGAATGAAGGCCGCCGCATACAGCTTTACCACCGACAGGCCGGCCATCGCGCCGTAGACGATCAGCATGATCGACGGCGGAATCAGGATGCCCAGGCAGCCACCGGCGCAAATCACGCCCGCCGCCAGGCGTGTGTCGTAGCCGGCCTTGATCATCTGCGGGAAGGCCAGCAGGCCCATCAGCGTGACGACCGCGCCGACGATGCCGGTGGCCGTGGCGAACAGCGCGCAGGTGGCCAGCGTGGCCACCGCCAGCGAGCCGGGCACGAAGGACATGGCCAGGTGCAGCCCCTTGAAGAGCCGCTCGATGAGGTTGGCTCGCTCGACCAGGTAGCCCATGAAGACGAAGAGCGGGACCGAGATGAGCACGTCGTTGGTCATGACCGCGTAGGTGCGCTGCACCATCAGGTCGAGCGTCTGGCGCACCGCCAGCTCGGGCGAGCTGAAGCGGTAGGCCAGCCAGGCGAAGAACGTCCCCATCCCCATGAGCGTGAAGGCGGTGGGGAAGCCCAGCATGATGGCCACCACCACCAGCGACAGCATGAGGAGCCCGAGGTGGCTCGGCGTCATGCGGGACGGCGCGGGGAGCACCGCCACCGTCAGGACGGCGACGACCGCCACCAGGGCCAGGCCGAACCAGAGCTCCTTCCTCACGGCCGCCTCTCTCTCGCCCGCTCCCTCTCCCGCTCCCTCTCCCGCTCCCGCTCCACCACCAGCCGATCCAGGGCCGCGAGCTCCTCGTCCTTCACGTGGACCTGCGCCTTGAGCTTCTCCACGTCGACCTCCACGACGTCCTGGCTCCGTGAGGCCCAGGCGCCGCGGCGCAGGCAGTCGATGCACCGGACGATCTCCACCACCCCCTGGAGGAGGATGAGGGCGCCGGCCACCGGGATGACCGCCTTGAAGGGGTAGACGGGCGGTCCGTCCACCATGATGGCCGAGTGCTCGCGGATGGCCCACGACTCGGCGGCGTAGCTCCACCCGGCGTAGACCATGGCGACGGCGCCGGGCAGGAAGAAGAGCAGGTAGAGGACCAGGTCCACGCCCGCCTGCAGCCGTGGCGGGAAGAAGCCGTAGAGCACGTCGCCCCGCACGTGGCCGTTCTTGGCGAGCGTGTAGGCGCCCGCCATCATGAAGAGGGCGCCGTAGGCCATGATCTGCGCGTCGAAGACCCAGGCGTGCGGGACGCCCGCCTTGCGGGAGAGCACCTCCCAGGTGATGAGGCCGGTCAGCACGACGATGAGCCACGCGAACAGGTGGCCGAGCGAGGTGGAGAGCCGGTCGACCGCCAGGAGGAGTCGCTGCACGGGGTCGGCCTAGGGCTTCTTCTTCCCGAAGAAGTGGTTGTAGGCCATGCGGAAGTCGACGTTGGTGTCGTTCTGCCACCGGGCGGCACGGCGGGCGAACGCCTCCTGGGAGTCGAGCACCCTCTTGAACATGGGGTTCTCGGCGGCCCGCTTCTTCACGATCTCGGTCCAGAGGTCGAGCTGGCGCTTCAGGATGGCGTCGGGGGTCTTGTAGAACTTGACGCCCTGCTTCTCCTGCATCTCGTGGTAGTCGGTCGTGTAGCGGTCGATGGCCTTCCAGGACATGTCGGCGCTGGCCGCCTGCACGGCGTAGCCGAGGATGCTGCGCAGGTCCTCCGGCAGGGCCTGGTACCTGGTCCGGTTGAAGAGGATCTCGAACTGCTCGCTGCACTGGTGGAAGCTCTGGAGCATGCAGGTCTTGGAGACGTCGGGGAACCCCAGCATCCGGTCGGAGGAGGCGTTGTTGAACTCGGCCGCGTCGAGCAGGCCGCGGTCCAGCGCCGGCACGATCTCGGCGCCGGGGAGCGCGTTCACCGCCGCGCCCAGGCCGGTGAAGATGTCGATGGAGAGCCCGACGGTGCGGAACTTGAGCCCCTTCATGTCGTCCGCCTTGGCCACCGGCTTCTTGAACCAGCCGAGCGGCTGGGTCGGCATGGGGCCGTAGAGGGAGGACACCACGTCGAGGTTGAGGGACCGGTAGATCTCCTCCATGAGCTGCTTGCCGCCGCCGTAGTAGTGCCAGGCGAGCAGCATGTTGGGGTCCATGCCGAAGGCCGGCCCGGAGCCCCAGAGCGCCAGCGCGGTGTTCTTGCCGTACCAGTAGGCGACCACGCCGTGACCGCCGTCGAGCGTCCCCTTGGCCACGGCGTCGAGCAGCTCGAAGGCCTTCACCACCGAGCCGGCCGGCAGGACCTCGATCCTGAGCCGCCCGCCGGACATCTCGTTGACCTTCTTCGCGTAGTCGAGCGCGAACTCGTGGAAGATGTCCTTGGTCGGCCAGGTGCTCTGGAAGCGCAGGGTGATCGGCGCCTGCGCCACGTGAATGGCGGGCGCGGCCAGCGCGGCGGCGCCCACCACGGCCTT
>JANNKC010000066.1:0-9719 GCA_031396105.1 Anaeromyxobacter sp. | reverse complement strand
CGCATTCCCGGCGTCACTTCTCCCACCCTCCACCGCCGGCCCCCCGTGGTATACCGCCGCCGTCACACGACATGGTCCCGTAGCTCAGCTGGATAGAGCACCGGTTTCCTAAACCGGGGGTCGTGGGTTCGAATCCCGCCGGGATCACTTCGGAGCGGGCGAGCAGGGAAAGGAGGGCGCGCATGGAGAAGCTCTCGACGCTGGCGCCAGGCAGGCTCTCGACGCTGCTGGTGCAGGGCCTGCGCGGCCACCACCCGCTCTTCGAGGCCGACGCCATCCGCGAGGCGTTCGGCGCCCCGGACGCCGACGCGCCGGTGGCGCGCGAGGACGCCAGCGACGTGGGGCAAGCGCTCCTCTCCATCTGCCGCGACTCGCCGCGCGTGGCCCTCGGGGCCGTCGAGATGCTCTCCCCGAGCGCCCGCACCTCGCTCATCCGGCTCTACTTCCGGCTGCTGGACCGCGCCCACACCGAGAAGCGCCGGGCCGCGCCCACCCACTGACCCTCGGAGGCGCGATGCCGCTGCCCGCCGCCCTCCGCCGGGCCGAGTTCCCGCCCGAGATCCTCGAGGTGCTGACGCGCCTCGGCGCGGCCGGCCACCGCTCCTGGCTGGTGGGCGGCGCGGTGCGGGATCTCCTGCTGGGCCGGCCCCGCGGGGACTTCGACTGCGCCACGCCAGCCACGCCGCAGCAGGTGACGGCCCTTTTCCCGCGCGTCATTCCCACCGGCATCGAGCACGGCACCGTGACGGTGCTGGCCGCCAACAGGCACAAGGTGGAGGTGACCACCTTCCGCGGCGAGGGGGCCTACCGCGACGGGCGCCGGCCCGAGTCGGTCACCTTCCACACCGACCTCATCGAGGACCTGGCCCGGCGCGACTTCACCATGAACGCCCTGGCCTTCGATCCGCTGGCCATGGAGCTGGCCGATCCGCACGGCGGGCAGCGGGATCTCGCCGCCCGCGTCATCCGCGCCGTGGGCGACCCGGCCGCGCGCTTCGGCGAGGACGGTCTCAGGCCGCTCCGGTCGGTCCGCTTCGCGGCCCAGCTCGGCTTCCGGCTCCACCCTCGCACCCGCGCCGCCATCCGCGGAGCGCTCCCGGTGGTGCGCAAGGTCTCGCAGGAGCGGATCTGCGAGGAGCTGTCCCGCATGGCCGCCGCGCCCCACCTGGCCCACGGCCTGGACCTGCTGGCCGCCACCGGCCTGCTCGAGGTGGTGCTGCCGCCGCTGGCCGCGCTCCCCTCGGCGACGCGTCGCCACGCCGGCCTCACCGCCGCGGCGCTGGCGCCGGTTCCGGCCGAGCCCTGGCTCCGGCTGGCGGCCCTGCTCCACGGCGTGCCGGCCGCCGAGGTGGGGCCGCTCCTGGCAAGCCTCCGCTTCCCGCGAAAGGTCGCGGAGGAGGCGGCGGCGCTGGTGGCCCGCCACGCCTGCCTGCGCGACGGCGACCCGGAGGACCCCAGGGCATCGCCGGCGGTGCGCCGCTGGCTGGCCGGCGTGGGGCCTGAGCGGGCGCCGGCGCTGCTCGCCCTCCGCGACGCCGAGGTGCGCGCCCTGCCGGCCGCTCGCCGGAGCGCCCCACGCCGCCGCGCCCGCGCCTTCAGGGATCACGTCGAGGCCGCCCTGGCGTCCGGCGCTCCGCTCACCGCCGGCGCCCTCGCCCTGGACGGGAGGTCCCTCATGGCGCTCCTGGGCTGCGGACCTGGGCCCCACGTGGGGGAGGGGCTGCGCGTCCTGCTCGACGAGGCGCTCGACGATCCGTCGCTCAACGACCCGGACAGGCTGGCGGACCTGGCCCGCCGCTGGTGGGCCGGCAGGCCATTATAGACGGGCCATGGCTGATCGGTCAGGAGCGGACGGGCCCATGGGCGCCGAGGAGACGGCCAGGGCGCGCGCGGCCTTCCTGCGCGATCTGGTCCACGAGGTCTCCACCCCGCTCACGCCGCTGGCCGGGTACCTCAAGATCATGCAGGGCGAGAAGCTCGGTCCGCTCTCGGCGCAGCAGCGGCGCGTCGTCGAGACCATGTCGGTCTGCGTGGCGCGGCTGACGCGCATCGTCGAGAACCTGGGCGACTTCGCCAGCCTGGGGGCGGAGCGGGCCTCGCTCTCGCTGGAGCCCGTCGCGCCGGACGCGCTGGCCGAGAAGGTGATCGAGGACCTGCGCCCCTTCATCCGCGACGCCCGGCTCAACGTGGCCCTGGTGAAGGCCGGCGGCGAGCCGCTGCTGGCCGATCCCCGCAAGCTCCGCCAGGCGCTCACCAACGTGGTGGGCAATGCCGTGAAGTTCTCGCCCCACGGCGCCGAGGTGCTGGTGGAGGTGACCCGCGACGCCGGCACGCTCCGCTTCGCGGTCTACGACCAGGGGCCGGGCGTGAAGGAGAGCGAGGCGGCCGGCATCTTCGAACCCTTCCACCACGCCCGCGTCCGGGCGCAGGAGGAGGCGCTTCACCACCCGGGATCGGGCCTCGGGCTGCCGGTGGCGCGGCGCATCGCGGAGGCGCACGGCGGCCGGGTCTGGATGGAGAGCCCGCCGCGCACCCAGCCCTGGCTGGGCGGCCGCCACTTCGCCGGCTGCCGCTTCACCATCGAGATCCCGGCCGCGCCGGCCGCCGAGCCGTGACCGCTCGGCGGCCTCGCCCAGGGGTACAGGGCCCGTCGGAACCCTTGCCGCCCGACCGGTTCCGCGCCTACACCTCTCGCCCATGCAGCTCGCCGACGGCCGCCTCGTGCCAGACCTCCACCTCGACCAGGCCGAGGTGGCCCGCTGCCGCGCCCTGGCCGACCAGGTCACGGCCCGCGTGCTGGGGCTGGTGGAGGCCCACACCACCGTGGCCATCGAGCGGACCGTCCTGCGGGTCTACGGCCTTCACGACGCCGGGCCGCGCGGCGTGCCCCACGCGAACCTGGTGGTGGACGAGCTGCACCGCCGCCGCCTGCTGGGGCGCGGCGCGGCCTGGTGGCTCGGCTACGTGCTGCGGCAGGGGGCCACCGATCCGGCCTCCATCGTGGAGCGGATCGCCTCGCTGCCGGAGTCGCCGCCGCCGCTCGCGCCGGAGGCGGAGCGGGCGCTGCGGGCCGACCTGGATGGCGAGGCGCGCGCCGCGGTGGAGGCGCTGCGGACCCGGGTGGCCAGGCGCGACGCCCTCCGGGCCGAGCTCGGCACCGGCCCCCGGCCGCACAAGTACCTCATCGTGGCCACCGGCAACATCTGGGACGACGTGGAGCAAGCGCGGGCGGCTGCCCAGGCCGGGGCCGACGTCATCGCGGTCATCCGCTCCACCGCCCAGTCGCTGCTCGACTACGTGCCGCACGGTGCCACCACCGAGGGGTATGGCGGCACCTACGCCACCCAGGAGAACTTTCGCATCATGCGGGAGGCGCTGGACGACGAGTCTCGGCGGCTGAAGCGCTACGTTCAGCTCACCAACTACAGCTCGGGGCTCTGCATGCCCGAGATCGCCTTCGCGGCGGCCTGGGAGCGGCTCGACATGCTCCTCAACGACGCCATGTACGGCATCCTCTTCCGCGACATCAACATGAAGCGGACCCTGTGCGACCAGCACTTCTCTCGCCGCATCTGCGCCCTGGCCGGCATCCTCATCAACACCGGCGAGGACAACTACATCACCACCGCCGACGCCGACGAGGCGGCCCACACCGTCATCGCCTCCCACTTCATCAACGAGTCCTTCGCCCACCGGGCCGGGCTGCCCGACCGGCTGCTCGGCCTGGGCCACTCCTTCGAGATCGACCCGGCGCGAGAGGACACGGTGGCGCGGGAGCTGGCGCAGGCGCTGCTGGTGCGCACCCTCTTCCCGGACGCGCCCATCAAGTACATGCCGCCCACCAAGCACAAGCAGGGCGACATCTTCTTCAGCCACGCCTACGACATGACGGCCGACGTGGTGGGCTGGGTGACGGGGCAGGGGATCCAGCTCCTCGGCATGATGACCGAGGCCATGCACAACCCCTTCCTGATGGACCGCTACGTGGCGCTCAAGGGGGCCGACTACACCTACCGGGCCTGGCGCTCCATGGGCGGCGAGCTGCAGCTCAAGCCGGGCGGCCTGATCGAGACGCGCGCCAAGGCGACGCTCGGCAAGGCGCACGCGCTGCTGGAGGAGGTGGCCGCCGACGGGCTCATGGCGGCCATCGGCAGGGCCCGCTTCGGCGACGTGGCGCGCGCCGAGGACGGCGGCAAGGGGCTGGCCGGCGTGGTGGCCCGCGAGCCGGGGTACTTCAACCCGTTCCTCGACGTCCTGGAGGGGCGGTGAGCCCGCCCGGCGAGGTGACGCCGCTCACGGCTCGGCCGAAGGGCGGCCGTACGGCGCGCCACGCGCCGCGCGGCCCGTCGGCGCGCACGGGGGCCCTGACGCTGCTCCTGCTCTCGCTGATGGCGTCCGGCTGCGCCGGACTGCGGGCGCTGCTGGCGCCTCCACCCCAGGGCATGCCCACCGATCGACCTGGATGGCTCGGGTGGAGCGTGGGGGAGCTGCGCCTGGAGGCGCCGGCCGCCTGGACCGCGGCGGGCGACGCGCGCCGGCTCACGCTCGAGGCCGGCGAGGCGGCGCGGCTGGAGGCCTGGGTGGTGGAGGAGCGCTTCGCCGACGCCAGGACCTGCCTGGCGGCCGCCGAGGAGGCGCTGGCTCGGGGCGAGGCGCAGCTGTCGCGGGTGCGCCGCCACCAGACCACGCTGGCCCGGCGCCCCGCCGTGATGCAGGAGGCCGACGCCGGAGGCTGGCACGGCTGGGCCTACGCGGTCTGCCAGGGGGGGGAGCAGCACCGGCTCATGTTCAACGGCCGCTCCCCCATCTCCGCCGAGCTCCTCGAGGCGTGGCGCGGGGTGGTGGCGAGCGCCCGCCTGGGAGGTGGCCCGTGACGGCCCGCCGCCAGGAGCCGGGGCCGCTCATCCGCCCTTACGGCGATCGCCGGGACGACGGCGTGATCCAGCTCTCCTTCGTGCTGCCCGTGCCGGCCGGCGAGCGCGCCCGCGAGGCGGCCGCCGAGGTGGCGCGCCAGATGGGGCTGGAGCAGGTGCAGGTGGCCTCCATGGAGGCGGCGGCGGAGCGCTACACCTTCTTCGTGGTCTACGGCCGCACCACGGTGGCGGTGGACTACGCGGCGCTGCAGGTGCCGGAGGTGGTGACCCGCAAGCGCGGCTTCGACGAGCTGAACGAGCTCTCGCTGCGCGAGGTGGGGCGCCGCATCGTGGTGCTGGGCGCCTGCACCGGCTCCGACGCGCACGCGGTGGGCATCGACGCCATCATGAACATGAAGGGGTTCGCCGGCGACTACGGGCTGGAGCGCTACGGCTGCTTCGAGGCCGTGAACCTGGGCGCCCAGGTGGAGAACGCGGTCCTGGCGCGCGCCTGCCTGGAGCGGGGCGCCGACGCCGTGCTGGTCTCGCAGGTGGTGACGCAGCGGGACGTCCACAAGGAGAACGCGCGCCAGCTGCTCGACGAGCTCGAGCGTCTGGGGCTGCGCCAGCGGGTCATCACGCTGCTGGGCGGGCCGCGCATCGACCACCGGCTGGCGCTCGAGCTGGGCTTCGACGCCGGCTTCGGGCCGGGCACGCGCCCCTCCGACGTGGCCAACTACCTGGTGGGCGAGCTGCTGCGGCGCATGGGCAGGGACATCCACTGAGGTGCGGCGCCCGGCGGCGCCAGGAGGCGAGGGCGACATGAAGGTGACCATCCGGCTGCGCATGAGCCAGGCCGACGCCCACTACGGCGGCAACCTGGTGGACGGGGCCCGCCTGCTGGCGCTCTTCGGCGACGTGGCCACCGAGCTCCTGGTGCGCCACGACGGCGACGAGGGGCTCTTCCGCGCCTACGACGCGGTGGAGTTCCTGGCCCCGGTCCACGCCGGCGACGTCCTGGAGGTGGAGGGGGAGATCGTCAAGGTGGGCGCCACCTCGCGCGCCATGCGCTTCGAGGCGCGCCAGGTGATCCGGCCGCGCCCGGACCTCTCGGACAGCGCCGCCGAGGTGCTGGCCGAGCCGGTGGTGGTGTGCCGCGCCAGCGGCACCTGCGTGGTGCCGAAGGAGAAGCAGCGGGGGTCCCATGTCTGAGCCAGTCATCATCGCGGCAGCCGTGGTCGGGGCCGAGGTCACCCGCGAGCAGAACCCCGCCGTGCCCTACACGCCGGCGGAGATCGCGGCCGCGGCCGTGGCGGCCGGGCGGGCCGGCGCGGCGGTGGTCCACCTGCACGCGCGCTGGCCGGACGGCCGCGCCTCCCAGGAGGCGGCCCACTTCCGCGAGATCGTCGACCGGATCCGCGGCGCCGGAAGCGATCTGGTCATCCAGTGCTCCACCGGCGGCGCGGTGGGCATGCCCATCGAGGAGCGGCTCGGCTCGCTGGTGCCGGGCGCCGAGATGGGCACGCTCAACATGGGCACCATGAACTTCGGCGACGAGGTGTTCGTCAACTCCAGGCCGGACATCGTCAAGGTGGCCACTCGCCTGCGCGAGCGGCGCCTCGTGCCGGAGTGCGAGGTCTACGACGCCGGCATGCTGGAGACGCTGCGCTGGCTCCTGGAGAAGGGCCACCTGGCGCAGCCCTACCACGTGCAGCTCGTGCTGGGCGTGCCGGGAGGCATGGCCGGCACGGAGCGCAACCTGCGCTTCCTGGTGGAGGGGCTGCCGGAGGCGGTGCACTGGTCGGTGGCCGGCATCGGACGCGCCGAGCTGCCCATGGCCGAGGTGGCGTTGCGGCTGGGTGGCCACGTGCGGGTCGGGCTGGAGGACAACCTCTTCATCACGAAGGGCGTGCTGGCCACCGGCACCGACCAGCTGGTCGCCGCGGCGGTGGCGCTGGCGACGAAGGCGGGCCGCCCGCCCGCCACGCCGTCCCAGGCCCGCGCGCTGCTCGGATTGGCCTGACGCGCCCGTGGGCACGCCCCTTCATCCCCGGCGCTGGATTGTCACGCCCGTGCGCCGGCACCCGTGGTAGCTCCGCGCGCCGTTCTGCTGCCTTGACGGCCCGGGGTGGGCTCGCTAGCTTCCGCCTGCCAATCGAGGGGCACCACGACATGACCAAGGCGGACCTGATCGAGAAGGTGCAGGCGGCTCATCCAGGCCTCTCGAAGCGGCAAGTGGGCCAGGTGGTGGACGAGGTGTTCGAGCAGCTGGGCAAGGGGATCCGCAGGGACAAGCGGTTCGTCATGCCGGGCTTCGGCACCTTCGCCGTGAAGAAGCGGGCCGGCCGGGTGGGGCGAAACCCGCGCACCGGCGCCGAGATCCAGATCGCCCCCACCAGGACGGTCGGCTTCAAGCCCGCGCCCGAGCTGAAGAAGGTCCTCTAGGTGACGAGCCTCACCGAGTGGCTCTCGGCCTTCCGCGAGCTCCACGAGCGGGCGCGGCGGGGCTCGCTGACCCCGGGTGAGCAGACCGCCTACCGCACCGGGCGCGATGAGCTGGCACGCGCCCTGCTGGCGGCGCAGCGGCTCACGCTCAACACGGGCGAGACGCCGCGCCAGGCGCTGCGCGTGGCCCGCGCGCTCCAGATCGAGCTGGACCTTCCCACCGCCCGCGAGCGGGCCGTGACCATCGACCTCTCCACCGGCGGCTTCTCCACGCTGCTCGCCGCGGCGCCGCCGCTGGGCGAGGACCTCGGCATCTCGCTGCGCCTCCCGGCGGCCGACCCGCTGGTCTGCCGCGCCCGCGTCACCGACGCCCGGCCCCAGGCCGGCCAGGTGCGCGTGGCGGCTCGCTTCATGGACCTGCCGCCGGCCGATCGCGAGCGGCTGGAGCTCTTCGTCTTCGACACCGTGCTGGCGCATCTGGTCCACTAGGACCGCCGCCGGCCGCGGCCACGGCCCGGCCCCGCCGCGACCAGGGCCCCCGGCCCTGCCGCGACCAGGGCCCCCGGGGCGGCGTCCTCCGCCTACGAGGCGGAGGTGTTGTCGTCCGCCATGGCGTACCCGCGCTCGCCGGCGTCCGACTGGTCCAGTCCGGTCCACTCGTCCTGTTCGTCGGCGCGCAGCGGCGTGATGACGCCGACCACCTTGAGGATCACGAAGGAGAGGCCGCCGGACCAGGCGAAGGTCGCCAGCACCCCCAGCGCCTGCACGCCGAGGAGAGCCAGGCTGCCGTCGGCGCCCGCCTCGTTCACGGCCTTGGACGCCAGCACGCCGGTCAGCAGCGCGCCCAGCGTGGCCGCCACGCCGTGGACGGCGAAGACATCGAGGGAGTCGTCCAGGCCGAGCCGCGGCCGGAGCCGCACGGCGCCGAAGGAGGCCAGCGACGCCAGGGCGCCCAGCCCCACGCTGGCGAGCGGCGTGATGAAGCCCGCCGCCGGGGTGATGGCCACCATGCCGGCCACCGCACCGGAGGCCAGGCCCACGCCGGAGATCCGGCCGTGGAGGACGAGCTCGGCCAGGGCCCAGGCCAGCGCCGCGGCGGCCGGGGCCACGAAGGTGTTGGTGAAGGCGTAGGCGGCCAGCCCGTTGGCGGCGAGGGCGCTGCCGCCGTTGAAGCCGAGCCAGCCGAACCAGAGGAGCCCGGCGCCCAGGATGGCGAAGGGGACGTTGTGCGGGATGCTGGAGGGCGTGCGCAGGCCGCGCCGCTTTCCGAGCAGCAGGGCCGCCACCACCGCCCCGGCGGCGGCGTTGATGTGGACCACGGTGCCGCCGGCGAAGTCGAGGGCGCCCAGGCCGCGCAGCCAGCCGCCCGGCGCCCAGACCCAGTGGGCCACCGGCGCGTAGACCACCAGGCTCCAGAGCGCCACGAAGAGCACGAAGGCCTTGAGCCGCATGCGCTCCACGATGGCGCCCGAGATGAGCGCCGGCGTGATGACCGCGAACATGGCCTGGAAGAGCATGAAGGCGAGGTGGGGCACCGTGGGCGCCAGTGACGGCTCGATGGCTCCGGTCACGCCGGACAGGCCGGCCCAGGAGAAGCCGCCGATGAACCAGTCGAGCGTGCCGCCCGGGGAGAAGGCCAGGCTGTAGCCCACCAGCGTCCAGAGCACGCCCACGATGGCCATGCAGAGCAGCGACATGTTCATGGTGTGGACGACGTTCTTGGCGCGGACCAGGCCGCCGTAGAAGAAGGCCAGGCCGGGCGTCATGAGCAGGACCAGGCCGGCGCTGACCAGCACGAGGGCGGTGTCGCCGGTGTCGATCGATGGAGCGGCGGCGGCCTGGGCCAGGGCCATGGCCGGCGTGGTCAGGGCGAGCGTGGTCAGGAGCTTTTTCACGGATCCTCCGGGGGTCGGTGGGTCGAGCAGCAGGCGCTCCGGGGCCTGTGCAGCCAGCGTGCCGAACAGCCAGGCGCCCGTTTCCCGGGCGTCTCGCGCGCGCCGGGCAGGGGCTGCTCGGAGGGACGGCACGACGCTGCCTCGACACCAGGCAGGCGGCGTCCGCCGGGGCCGCGTGACCGCGTGCCGTGCCACTCAGCGCGTCGGCTGCTTCGGGGCCGGTTTCCTGGCTGGCGTGGCCTTCTTGAAGGGCGCGAGGGCCGGCTTCCTGGGCGGTGCCGCCACCAGCTTCTTGACCGGCCTCTTGGCCGTCGCGACCGCCTTCGTGGCCGGCGGGGGCACCGGGCGGGGCGGCGGCGGCGGGGGAATCGGCGAGGCCTCTGGGGGGTCGTCGTCGCTGGCGCTCTGCATGGCCGGCGGCGCCTGCAGCACCGCGCGGTAGCCCTTCCGCTCGCTGGCCATGACGGTGGCCGCTCGCTCGGCCCAGGTCCGGCCTGGCCCGTCGAGCCCCGGGGCGGCCGTGAGG
>JANNKC010000053.1:0-6152 GCA_031396105.1 Anaeromyxobacter sp. | reverse complement strand
GAGTGGTGGAAGCTGACCGGGCGCGACGGCCTGGTCATCGGCATCGACCGGTTCGGCGCCAGCGGCCCGGAGAAGGCGCTGGCCGAGGCCTACGGCTTCACGCCCCCCAAGGTGGCCGAGCGGCTCGAGGGCTGGCTGCGGACGCGGCGCTGACCGGTTAAGATCGGGGGACATGCCCGCCCCCCGCCACGCCCGCCATGGGCCCCCGCTTGCCGGGGGCGCGCTCGCGGCCCTCCTCCTCGCCGCCTGCGGCGGGAGCGATCCTGCGCCGCCGGCGGTGTGCGTCGCGCCGGCCGACGTGACGGTGGACGCCGCCACGAGCTGGAAGCTCTTCGGACCCGACGACTGGAACCCGGCCTGCGCCACCCTCACGGTGCACGCGCCGGCGCTGGCGGCCGACGAGCGGCTGGCGCTGGTGCTGGTGAACGCCGGTGGACTGGACACGGCCACGCCCTCCATCACGCTCGCCGGCACGCTCGCCTTCTCGGCGGCCGACGGCGCCCCGGTGGCGAGCCTGGCGCCTCCGCCGCTCGACGCGCCGTCGGCGCTCGCCTCGCTGGCGCCCGCCGAGGCGCCCTACGACCGCAGCGCCATCGAGGCGGGCCATGCGCTGGTGGTGGCGCGGCGGCAGGCGTCGTCCAGGGCCATGCTGGCCGTCGAAGCCTCGCTGCCGGGGCGCGCGCAGTCCAGGGTCCTGGCGGTCGGGGCCAACTGCCCCGTCACCGACCCGGCCGTCGGAACGAAGCGGAATTTCTGCGTGGACAAGCTGACCGGCTCCCAGCGGTCGTCCGAGGCGCGGATCGCCACGCTCCAGCACGTCACGCCGAACGCCCTGTTCTACGTGACCGACGACGTCTGGCCGGCGGTCCGGAGCGTGCTCCTGAGGCGGGTCACCAACCCCGCCGACCTCTGGCTCGACTTCGAGGACTATTTCGAAGGGACCTCGAGCGGAACCCGGAACCTGACGGGCCTTAAGCGCATCCGTGACGCCCTGCACCAGTCCTTCGGCCAGGAGTCGGACTACGACGCGAACTGCCGGGTCACGTTCCTGTTCGCGAACCTGACGAAGGACTTCCCCGCCGGCTCCAGCAGCATCGTCGTGGGATTCTTCGACCCCTGGGATCTCCAGGCGCCCGATCCCGGGCTCCAGGATGCCGTCCCGACCTGCACCGGCTCGAGCACCACCGGCGCCGTCGGCCCCCCCGGCTCCAACGGCGCCGACATGCTCTACCTGCTGGACCCCGCCACCTTCATCGGCAAGACCGGGCGCTCGGCCAGCGATGTCCTCGACGGGGAACTTCCGGGCACCATGGCCCACGAGCTCCAGCACAACGTCATCGAGAACACGAGGTGCCGCCCGTCCCGGACCTCCGCCTGCCAGGGTCTCGACGATCCCGCCGGCGACCTCTGGCTCAACGAGGGGCTCTCCATGGTGTCCGAGGACTTCGCCGGCTTCGGCCTCAACACCACCGCCGGGCGCGCCCGCGTGGGCGTCTACCTGAGCTGCCGGAAGCCCTCGCCCGACTACCTCTGCCACCGAGACGCGAGCCTGACGACCTGGCCGACCGACGCCGCCGGCAACTCCACCGGCGGCGACCCCTACGGCAACTACGGCGGCAGCCACGCCTTCCTGCGCTGGCACCTCGACCAGGCCGCCGACCCCTCCGCCTTCTCGAGGGCCATGGTGGCATCGACCCAGCCCTCGCGCGCGGCCTTCTCCTCCGCCTCCGGCCTCTCCTTCGAGGAGGGGTACGCCCGGTTCGGCACGGCCGCGCTCTTCTCGGGCGAGGACGCCATGTTCACCGGTTACCCGCTCAAGCCCTCGCCGGACTGGAGCTTCGCGGCCGCCCCGGCGCTCTGGAGCCCGCTCCATGCCGCCGTGGGGCGCGTGGGCTACACCTCGCTGCCACGCCCCGGCACGGCCGCCGGCGCTCCGTTCCCCACCTCGCTGAAGAAGGACGGCTGGGGCTCGTTCGTCACCGGCAAGGGGAGGGGGACCGAGGCCACCCTCACCATCACCTCGACGGCCGCCGTGAAGCCGCGCGTCGCGGTGGTGCGGTTCAAGGGCAACCTCATCCAGCCCTGAGTCTCCGGTCGCCCCGAGCGTGGCGGGCGCGCGGAGTCGAGGGGCGCTTTCCTGAGCCGACACCGACGCGACCGCAGCAGGCGATCGCGCCGGGGGCGCACGCCTCGAAGGGTGGTCTGTCGGACTTCGCTACCGCGCGGCCGACTGGGCCGCGACGGGCTGGGCCACCGGCGCCAGCGGCTTGCGCTCGATCTTCTCGCCGTTGGCCAGCATCTTCAGCGAGAGCGAGAGCAGGCTGGCGAGGAGCTCGCCCGACCCCGGCACGTCGAGCTTGCGGTAGATGCGCTTGCGGCGCGCCCGGATGGTCTCCGGCGAGACGCCGGCGGCGGCCGCGGAGTCCTTGCAGGCGAAGCCCTGCGCGATGCGCAGCACCTCGGCCCGCTCTGCCGGCGTCAGGGTGCTGCCCTCCATGAAGCGGGCTGCGAACGGCGTGAGGATCTCGATGTCGATCTGGGCCATCTGTACGTCCCCGGCTTTCTGGCCCCCTTTGGGGGTCGTCTCGCCGGGTCGGCAGCACCTTGGTCGGGCAGGTGATCCCCCGCGGAACACCCCTGTCGGTGCGTCGTCCGGCTCCGAGACGTTAATACCGACCCGTCTGGTTTCCACCCCCACCGTGCAACTTTTTCGTAAAGCTCGGCAATGTCACGGTATTTTTGTCCACGTCCATTGCGGGTTGTGGGCCGGGCGCTACCCGATCGAGATCCGATCGCGCCGTTTGGGGGGATCGGCCCCCACGGCCCGATCACCGCCGGCCGCACGCGCCGAGGCCAAGGCCTCGGCGGCCCGCTTCACGAGCGAGCCGAAGGAGACCGTCCCCTGCCCCTCATGGCTCGCCACCCCGGCGCTCACCGCGACCGGGATGGAGGTGGCCCGCGCGCCCACCCGGGTGCAGATGCGCTGCGCCACGTGCAGCCCACCCGCCGACGGCGTGTGGGGCATGAGCACCACCAGCCGCTCCTCGCTGAAGGGCACGACGATGTCGATGTCACGCACCGCCCCCGAGACCAGGCCGGTCAGCTCGGCGAGGAGCGCGGCGCGGGCGCGCGGCCCGATCTGCGCCGCCAGCCTGTCCCAACCGTCCACCGAGACCAGCGCCAGCGAGAGCGGGATGCCATAGCGCTTGGAGCGCTTCACCTCGACGAAGAGGAGCCGCTTCAGGAAGGCGAGGTCGTGCTCCCCGCTCGAGGTGAGCGGGCGGGCGCGTTCGGCGGTGTGGAGACGGCGCTGCGCGGCGGTGAGCCGGGCCGCCAGGGCGCAGGTGCCGGCCACCTGCGGCGCGGTGAGCGGCCCCACCAGCACGCCATCGGCCCCCAGGCCGCCCGGGTAGCCCTCGGCCTCCTCCTCGTCGAAGAAGAGCGCCAGCACGCTGAGGTGGGGGTCGATCGCCTTCAGGGCCGCCACCACCGCGTCGGCGCCGGGGGCGGCGCGCACCACCGCGGCCACGTGGCGCGCCGGATCGAGCCGCACCGCCGCGTCGACCGGGAGGACCGCGTCCATGGCGAAGCCGGCCGGCTCCAGATCGCGCCGGAGCGCCGAGACCACCGGCTTGGAATCGACCGCCACCAGGATGCGACCGGCCATGGCGCGACAATGTATCATCATGGGCGACGTGGCTCCCTTCCGAATCGCGCTGGCCCAGATCGACACCACCGTCGGCGACTTCGACGGCAACGCCGCCCTGGTGCGCCGTGCCACCGAGGCGGCACGCGCCGCCGGCGCCGGCCTGGTGGTCTTCCCGGAGCTGGCGCTGTGCGGCTACCCGCCCCGCGACCTGCTCGACCTCCCCGAGTTCGTGGACCGGGCCGCCGCCACGCTGGCCGCCCTGGCCGCCCCGGCCGAGTGGTCGCGCGGCGTGGCCCTGGTGGTGGGCTTTCCGGAGCGGGTGGCGGGGGCGCCGCCGCCCGGCCTGGCCAACGCGGCGGCGTTGATCCGGGACGGCCGGGTCCAGGCGGTGGGGCAGAAGTCGCTCCTGCCCACCTACGACGTCTTCGACGAGACCCGCTACTTCGTCCCGGCGGCGGCCTCCACCGCCGCGCCGCTCCCGGGCCTGGCCGGCGCGCTCGGCCTCTCCATCTGCGAGGACGTCTGGAACGACAAGCGCTTCTGGCAGGCGCCGCGCTACCAGCGCGACCCCATCGCCGAGCTGACCCGCGCCGGAGCCGGCCTGGTGGCCAACCTCTCCGCCTCGCCCTACGCGCTCGGCAAGCCGGCCCTGCGCGAGCGCATGCTCTCGGCCAGCGCGGCCGGGCACGGTGTCCCCATCGCCTACGTGAACCAGGTGGGCGGCGACGACGCCCTGATCTTCGACGGCGGCTCCATGCTGGTGGGCCCGGACGGCCGCGTGCTGGTGCGGGCCCCGCTCTTCGAGGAGGCGCTGCTGGTGGTGGACGTGGACGGCGGGCGCCCGGAGGTGCGGGGTCTCGACGGCCGGCCGCTGCCGCCCGCGGCGCCGCCCGCCGACGCCGAGGCGGACGAGCTCTTCCGCGCCCTCTCGCTGGGGGTGCGGGACTACGTCAGGAAGTGCGGCTTCCGGACCGCCGTGGTGGGGCTCTCCGGCGGCATCGACTCGGCCCTGACCGCCTGCCTGGCCGCCGACGCGCTGGGCGCGGCACAGGTGCTGGGCGTGGCCATGCCCTCCCGCTACAGCTCGGGCCACAGCCGCGAGGACGCGCGAGCGCTGGCCGCGGCGCTGGGGATCCGCTTCATGGAGATCCCCATCGAGCCGATGCACGCCGCCTTCCTCGCCCAGCTCGCGCAGGCCACCGGGCAGCCGCTCGGCGACCTGGCCGAGCAGAACGTGCAGGCGCGCATCCGCGGCCAGGTGCTGATGGCCCTCTCCAACGACAGCGGCGGGCTGGTGCTCTCCACCGGCAACAAGAGCGAGCTGGCGGTCGGTTACTGCACGCTCTACGGCGACATGGCGGGCGGCCTGGCGGTCATCGGCGACCTGATGAAGACGCAGGTCTACCGCGTCTCGCGCGCCGCCAACGCCCGCGCCGGGCGGCCGCTCATCCCGGAGCGGACCTTCACCAAGCCCCCCTCGGCCGAGCTCAAGCCCGGCCAGGTGGACCAGGACTCGCTGCCGCCGTACGAGGTGCTCGCCGACATCCGGCACGCCTACCTGGAGGAGCGGCGCGCCGCCGGCGAGATCGTGGCCCGCGGCCACCCGGACGAGCTGGTGCGGCGCGTGCTCCGCATGGTGGTGATGAGCGAGTACAAGCGGCGGCAGGCGGCGCCGGTGCTCAAGGTGAGCGAGAAGGCCTTCGGCGAGGGGCGGCGGTTCCCCATCGCCCACGGCTGGCGGCACTAGCGGGAGGAGCCCAGGCCATGGCGAAGCGAGCAGGGAAGAAGCAGCGGAGCTCCGGCGCGGCGCGGCCGGCCGGGCTCGACGTGGAGGTCTACCCGCCCGGCACGCTGTCGCTCGACCAGGTGGACCTCTCGGCCGACATCGGCGGCGAGGAGTACGAGGAGCGGGTCGTCGAGCTGCAGCGGAAGGCCTTCGCGCTGCAGATCGAGGGCTTCCAGAAGGGCCAGCGCACCGTCCTGGCCTTCGAGGGCTGGGACGCCGCCGGCAAGGGGGGCTGCATCAAGCGGCTCACCGCGCTGATGGACCCACGCGGCTACAAGGTCTGGCCCATCGCCGCGCCGCGCGACGAGGACGCCCGCCACCACTGGCTCTGGCGCTTCTGGCGGCGGCTCCCCGAGACGGGCGAGCTCACCGTCTTCGATCGCTCCTGGTACGGCCGCGTGCTGGTGGAGCGGGTGGAGGGGTTCGCCCGCCCGGCCGCCTGGCGGCGCGCCTACGACGAGATCAACGCCTTCGAGCGCACCCTCACCGCCGACGGCGTCCGGCTGGTGAAGATCTTCCTGCACATCGACCGGGCCGAGCAGAAGCGCCGCTTCAAGGAGCGCGAGGAGGACCCGCTCAAGCAGTACAAGATCGGCCCGGACGACTGGCGCAACCGCAAGAAGTGGCCGGAGTACCAGCGAGCCATCCAGGAGATGCTGGACCGGACGCACCGCCCGGACGCGCCCTGGGTCCTGGTGGCGGCCAGGTCGAAGCGCC
>JANNKC010000040.1:0-25962 GCA_031396105.1 Anaeromyxobacter sp. | reverse complement strand
TCGATGCCCTTGGGGAAGACGGTCTCCTGCACCTCCAGGCCGAACTTCCTGCAGTGCTCCTTCATGGATGAGACGGCGCCGTAGTGGGCGAACTTGAGGTTGCCGAGCCGCACCACCTCCTGGGCGCGGGCCGGAGCGCCCAGGGCCAGGAGCGCGAGCGCGGCGAGGGCTGGGGGGAGACGGCGGGCGAGGCGCATCGGAACCTCCGGTGGGCGAGGGTGGTGAGCCCTCACGAATACACGGAAGGTGACGTGGGACGACAGGCCCGGCCGGGGGGTGGCCCCGGCCGGGACCGGGGCGGGCCAGCCGCCGGATGCATTGACGTAACCGCACCGTCCCGTCGGGCTTTCCTCATGTTCATCGAGTCCACCCGGCCCTATGTCCTGGGCGCCGGCGGCGCGATGGGCGCGCCGCCTCGTACGGATGGAAGGGGCGACATGAAGGGCCTCGAAGACCTGTGGGTCTACGTCGAGCCGCGCGCACCAGCAGGACGGCCTCGATGACTCACCGGCTCGGCACCTGGCTGCTCGGCTACGGCGCGTTCCTCATCGCCGTCGGCGTCGTCGGATACCTCTCGAACCCCGAGAAGGCGGCCACGGCGCTCGCCTCCGGCGGCGCCTTCGGGGCGCTGTCCCTGGCGTGGGGCTTCCTCCTGCGGAGCGGCCGCGGATGGGCGCGCACGGCGGCGATCTCGACGACCGGGTTCCTCACCCTCGTCTTCGCCTGGCGTTCCACGGCGAGCTGGCTCGCGGTCTTCGGTGGCCGCCCGGAGAAGCTGGTCGCCGCGGCCCTCATCACGGCCATGCTCGTCGCGACGGTGGTGACGCTCGTCGTCCTGGCGAGAGGGGAGCGGCCCCCGCCGGAGGCGCCGAGGTCTTCGCCGTGATGCACGGGTGCATCGGGCCCGCGGCAGGGGCGATCGCGCCGGAGCCCCGCGGCGGGACCTACAGCGCCGGCACCTTGGGCAGGTGCCGGAGCGACTCCTTCACCTTCTCGGCCGGGTACTCGTAGTCCTCCAGCTGCCCGGCGAAGTAGGCGTCGTAGGAGGCCATGTCGACGTGGCCGTGGCCGGAGAGGTTGAAGAGGATGGTGCGCGGCTTCCCCTCCCGCTTGGCCTCCAGCGCCTCGTCGATGGCGCCGCGGATGGCATGGCTCGACTCGGGGGCGGGGATGATGGCCTCGGTGCGGGCGAAGGTCACCGCCGCCTCGAAGCAGGCCAGCTGGTTCACCGCGCGGGCCTCCACCAGCCCGTGGTGCACCAGCTGCGACACCAGCGGCGAGGCGCCGTGGTAGCGCAGGCCGCCGGCGTGGATGCCGGGCGGCATGAAGTCGTGACCCAGCGTGTACATCTTGGCCACCGGCGCCAACTTGGCGGTGTCGCCGAAATCGAACTCGTAGACCCCCTTGGTGAGCGTGGGGCAGGAGGACGGCTCCACCGCCAGCACCCGCACCTGCTTGCCGGCCGCCTTGTCGGCCAGGTAGGGGAAGGCGATGCCGGCGAAGTTGGAGCCGCCGCCGTGGCAGCCGATGACCACGTCCGGGTAGTCGCCGGCCAGCTTCATCTGCTCCTTGGCCTCCAGCCCGATGACGGTCTGGTGCAGGCAGACGTGGTTGAGCACCGAGCCGAGCGCGTACCGGGTGTCGTCATGGGTGGCGGCGTCCTCCACCGCCTCCGAGATGGCGATGCCGAGCGAGCCCTGGTTGTCCGGGTCGCGGGCCAGGATGGCGCGGCCGGCGCTGGTGCGCGGGCTGGGCGAGGCCAGCACCTCGGCGCCCCAGAGCTGCATCATCGACTTCCGGTAGGGCTTCTGGCCGTGGGAGATCTTCACCATGTAGACGGTGCACTCCAGGCCGAACATCTGGCAGGCCAGCGCGATGGAGGAGCCCCACTGGCCGGCTCCGGTCTCCGAGGCGATGCGCTTCGTGCCGGCCAGCTTGTTGTAGTAGGCCTGCGGGATGGCGGTGTTGGGCTTGTGCGAGCCGGCCGGCGAGACGCCTTCGTACTTGAAGTAGATCCGGGCCGGCGTGCCGAGCAGCTTCTCCAGCCGGTGGGCGCGGATGAGCGGGCTGGGGCGCCACAGCCGGTAGACCTGGCGCACCTCGTCGGGGATCTTGATCCAGCGCTCCGCCGACATCTCCTGCTCGAGCACTCCGGGTGGGAAGAGCGGCAAGAGGTCGGCCGGGGTGACCGGCTGCATGGTGCCCGGGTGCAGCACCGGCGCCGGGGGCGCGGGCAGGTCGGCGATGATGTTGTACCAGTGGGTGGGGATCTGGTTCTCGCCGAGCAGGAACTTGGTCTGCATGGTTCTCCTCGTGGCGGCCCGGGGGGCGGGCGCGCGGGGGGCGGGGGCGCGTGGCGCGGGAAGGGCGAATTAGGGCAGGAGCGCGGCCGCCGCGTCAAGGTTCGAGCCGGTTCGCCGCGCCTGGCGTTGCGCGCCGAGGTGGAGCTCCGCGACGGGCTCCAGGCGGGCGGCGCCGGCGGTCAGGCCATGACCTCGCCGCCGTCCACGTGGATCGACTGGCCGGTCAGGATGGGGCTCCCAGCCAGCAGCACCGCCACGTCGGCCACCTCCTCCGGCAGCGCGGCGCGGCCGAGCGGGTTGCCGCGCAGGAGGGCCTGGCGCGCCTCCGCCTCGGTCCGCTGCGTGTGGAGCGCCACCGACTCCACCGCGTCGTCCATCATGCGGGTCTCGGTCCAGCTGGGGCAGATGGCGTTGGCGGTGACGCCCTTCCTGGCCCCCTCCAGCGCCAGCGAGCGGGTCAGCCCGATGAGCCCGTGCTTGGAGGCCGCGTAGGCCGAGCCGTACCTGAGCCCGACCTTGCCGGCCACCGAGGCGACGTTGATGACGCGCCCCCAGGTCCGGTCGTACATGCCCGGCAGGCAGGCGCGGGTCAGCAGCGCCGGGCCGGTCAGGTTGACCGCCATGATCATGTCCCAGCTCGCGTCGGTGAGCGCCTGGAGCGGCTCGGAGGCCAGCACCCCGGCGTTGTTGACCAGGATCTCCACCGTGCCGAGCGCCGCGCTCACCTGCCCGGGTGCGGCGGCGATCATGGCGCGGTCGGCCATGTCGAGCGGGAAGAAGAAGGTTCGCCGCCCCAGCGCCGCCACCTCGGCCGCCACCGCCTCGAGCTCCGGCACGGTGCGGGCGGCCACCGCCACGTGGGCCCCGGCGCGCGCCAGGGCGAGGGCGATGGCGCGGCCGATGCCGCGGCCTCCGCCGGTGACGAGCGCGACGCGTCCCTCGAGCGACTCCATGGTGGACCTCCGGGGTGGCGGAGAGCTTAGGGCCGGGCTCGGCCGGGCCGCAACGCGCCGCCTACCTCGGCCCCAACCGCCGCCACTTGCCCACCTCGCGGCCTCGCCCCTGGTGCAAGGAGGTGACCCAGGGTCGTGCCGCGGCTCGCCGAGCCTCCCGGAACGGTGGCCGGTCGCACTGGAATGAGATTTGGAACTCGCATCCTCGGCGACCTGGCGCATAATCCTCCAGGGCCGGTCGCCGGTCCCCTTCCGGGCAGCATCGCCCGGGCCGGGGCCGCGAGCGCGGGGGCGCCGAGGAGATGGGATGTCAAAGGAGCGTCGCGCCCACGCCAGGTTCCCACTCGTCCTGACGGTCCAGTACCTGGACGTCGAGGCGGTGCTCGACTCCACGGAGAACCTCTCCGCCAGCGGCCTGTTCGTGCGGACCGAGCGGACCTTCCAGCCGGGCGAGCGCACCACCCTGGTGGTCTCCTTCCCGCAGATCCTCGAGCCGGTCGAGCTCATCGTGGAGGTGGTGCGGCAGCGGGAAGGCGGCAAGGCCTCGCCCGGTGGCGTGGCCGTGCGCATCCCGGACGACCTGCCCGACCACCGGGCCAAGCTGGCCGAGGTGGCCCGGCGCATCGCCACCGCGTCCCGCCTGCCGGAGCCGAGCTTCCGCATCCTGCTGGTGGAGGACAACTCGCTGGTGGCCCAGATGTACGCCGCCGCGCTGCGACGGCTCTCCGACACCGACAAGATCGTGGGGCTCGGCGTGGAGGTGTGCAACGACGGCGCCGCCGCCTGGGACCGGCTCATCCGGAAGCCGACCATCGACCTGCTCATCAGCGACGTCTTCATGCCCGTCCTCTCCGGCGTGGAGCTCATCGAGCGGCTGCGCGCCGAGCCGGCGCTGGAGCACCTGCCGGTGGTGGTCATCACCTCGGGCGGCGAGAAGGAGCGGGCCGAGCTCTCCAGGCTTGGCGTGACGCTCTTCCTTCACAAGCCGGTCAAGTATCCGGACCTCGCCGACACCGTCCGCTTCCTCCTCAAGGCGCGCCAGGGGAAGGTCACCTCGCCTCCGCGGGCCGCGGTGGACCCCCCGAGCGAGCCCAACCCCAGGGCCTTGACGGATTCGCCGCCGGTGGGCACCGTGAAGGGCACCAAGAAGCCGGCTCCCAGCCGGTGAGCCGAAGACCTCGAGCGCTTCGGCATCCAAGGAGGTCCGCACCCAACGGCGCGGACCTTCTCATTGTGTGCCCAGCATGGGAGGTCCGGCATGGCCGGTGATCCTGGGATGACGCCGCCGCGCGTCCTGCGCGAGGAGCGCGGCCAGGTCCGCGTGCTGCTCCTCGACAATCCGCAGAAGCGCAACGCCCTCGACTTCCGCGCCCTCGACGAGCTCGAGGCGGAGTGCCAGGCCGCGGCGGCCGACGGGGTGCGTTGCCTCCTGCTGCGCGGCGTGGGCGACGAGGCCTTCTCCTCCGGCTTCGACCTCGCCGAGATGGGCGCGGTCAACGCGCGCGGCGAGCGGCCCGACGAGGCGGTGGAGCGGGCCGCCGACGCGCTCGGCGCGGTGGGCTGCCCCACGGTGGCCTTCCTGAACGGCTCCGCGTACGGCGGCGGCTGCGAGCTGGCCGCCACCTGCGACCTGCGGGTGGCGCGCGAGGGGATCTCGCTGGGGCTGCCGCCGGCCAAGCTGGGCGTGGTCTACCCGGAGGGCGGGCTGCGCCGCCTCCTGCAGCTGGTGGGTGGGGCGCGCACGCGCGAGCTGTTCTTCCTGGGCCGGCCGGTGGACGCCCACACGGCGCACGCCTGGGGGCTGGTGAACCGGCTGGTGCCGGCCGAGGGGGCGGAGGGGGCGGCGCTGGCGCTGGCCGAGGAGATCGCGCGCAACGCGCCGCTGGCGGTGCAGGGGATGAAGCGCATCCTGCAGCTCCTGGAGGGCTCCCACGAGCGCGGCCTCTCGGCGGCGGAGCGCGAGGAGATCACCTCGCTGCGCCGGCGCGCCTTCGAGAGCCAGGACATCCTGGAGGGGCGCCAGGCCTTCGCCGAGCGGCGCCCGCCGCGGTTCCAGGGGCGCTGAGGCCCGCCGGGGCGCCGACCCCGCGGTCGGCCCCGGGCTGCTCCCAGACCCGTCAGAGCAGCAGGAAGCAGGCCCCCATGATGGCGGTCGGCAGGAGCGCGCCGAGGAAGAGCCGCAGCGGCGCCACGCCGTCCGGGAAGTGGCGCGCCAGGGCCGCCTGCCCGGCCGGGTTGGGGGCGTTGGCGATGACGGTGAGCCCGCCGCCCGTGACGGCGCCCGCCATCACCGCGTACTGGAGCGCCGGCGAGAAGCCGGGCACCAGCGAGGCCAGGTAGGTGATGGCCGCGTTGTCGTTGAAGGCGGTGAGCGCGGTGGCGCCCAGGAAGAGCGGCAGCGCGTCGAGGTGCGACAGCACCGGCGCGATCCACCAGGACTGCCCGGCGCCGTGGATCACCAGGCCGGCCAGGAAGAAGCCGACCAGCATCGGGGGGCGCAGGTCGAGCCGCTGCTGGTGCGGCAGCGTGGAGGCGTGGAAGGCCAGGAAGAAGAGGAACCCGCCGATGAAGACCGCCGGGGTGTGCGCCGCGAAGACGGCGAGCGCCAGGAAGGCGAGGTGCACGGCCACGATCCAGCCCGGCACCGGCGGCGGCGCCTCCACCTGGCGCGCCTCGGCCTGCGCCCCCAGGGCGTGCAGCTCGCGCCGGAAGGCCAGCGCGTAGGCGACATTGGAGAGCACGATCCCCACCACCGCCTTCCAGCCGAAGTGCTCCAGCATGAAGGGCGTGTCCCAGCCCCAGCGCGTGGCCACCATGAGGACCGGGGGGGCGGCGAAGTGGGTCAGCGTCCCGCCCACCGACACGTCCACGAAGAGCAGCCCCAGCGTGGCGTAGCGGAAGGCCGGGCTGGGCGAGAGGTCGAGGACCCGCCGGGAGAGGAGCAGGGCGCAGATGATCATGGCGGCCGGCTCGGTGATGAGCGAGCCGAGCAGCGGGCCCAGGGTCAGGATGGCGAGCCACCAGGCGCGCGGGGTGCCGCCGCCGAGCCGGGCCGCCGCGCCGACCAGCCGCTCGGCGAAGCTCAGCACCGGCCTGGTGGAGGCGATGGCCATGATGACCACCACGAAGAGCGGCTCGGTGAAGTGGACCCCACCCAGGAAGGCCTCGGCGGCGCGAGGGCCATGGACCACCCCCAGCACGACGAGGAGCGGCACGACCCAGAGCCCGAAGACCGCCTCCACCTCGCCGAGGACGTGCAGCACCTCCACCAGCGCGCTGTGGGCGTCGGCCCCGCGCTCCCGCGCCAGCCGGTGGCGCAGCCGGTGGGAGGCGGCCAGGAGCGTGGGCGCCAGGAAGGTGTGGAGGATGGCCAGCAGGAAGAGCCCGGTGGCCAGCAGGTTGAGGGGATCTTGCGCGGCGCGCCGCAGGAGGATCTCGAGGAGCCCCAGCCCCTCCTCGCCGACGTAGGCGTCGAGCGGCAGCGGGAAGCTCGCGGGGGCAGGGGTCATGGGGCCGATCCTGGCGACGTCGGGGGTTCAGCGCGCCAGGCGCCCGAGCAGGAGCCCGGTGAGGAGCCCGCCTGCCAGGGCCGCGCCGCCGAGGAGGAGCGCCAGGCGCAGGCGGACCGCGCGCGAGGCGGCCAGGGCCGCCGCCGGCGAGGCCTCGGCGAACGATGGCGCCGCGGAGGACGGCTCGAGCGGCTCGACCTCCTCGAGGTTCGGCACGGCGGGCAGCGGCGGCGGCGCGCCTGGGCCAGCCGCCTCCAGCCCCTCCGGCGCCACCACCAGGTCGTAGTCGCCGATCTCGACGAGGTCGCCCGGGCGGACGCGCCGGCGCCCGGCCAGCCGCTCGCCGTTGAGCCAGGTGCCGGTCAGGCTCCCCAGGTCCTCCACGAAGACGGCGCCGCTCACGCGCGTGAAGCGGGCGTGGCGCCGGGAGACGTTGCGGTCGGTGAGCCGCCAGGCCACGCCCTCGGCGGCGCGGCCGAGGGTCAGCTCCTCCGAGGTGAAGGGGACGACGGTGCGGGTCCCGCGGTCGTCCTCGATGACGAGCTTCATTGCCGCGGTCCCCTACTGGAGCTTCCGGCCGTTGGGTACCAGGGCCGTCAGGGTGCGGCGGACCAGCGCGCCGTCCTTCTCGGGCAGCACCACCACCTGGTCGATCTCGTGGCCGCGCAGCTTGAGGTCGACGCGGTGGCGCTCGTCGAGCCGCACGCCCGGGATGGCGATGGGCGTCACCCCCATGGGCCGGTCGTCGAGCCGCACCTCGGCGCCGGGGGGCTGGCTCTCCACCGTGAGCGTGCCCAGCGTGGAGCCGAGCCGGACGTGGGCGCGGGCCGAGAGGCGGCCCGGCACGGGCGGCAGGGGCACCGTCACCGACCTGAGCGCCGGCCCGGAGAGCGTCACCTCGTGCGGGCGGGAGAGCAGCACGTTCTCCAGCACCGCCGGGGTGCGCTGGCCGGTGGGCTGGCCGTCCAGGGCCACCTCCACGCCGGCGGGCTCGCTGGTGACCAGCACCACGCCGGAGCGGAACCATGGCGCGCCGAACCAGGCGGCCGCGCCACCGGCGCCGGCGCCCAGCAGCGCCGCCAGGGTGAGCGCGCCGGCCGGGGCGCCGCGCCGCGCCACCACCGGGCGGTGCGGCGGCCGGGCCACCGAGCCGGTGCGGGGCTCGGAGTGGGCCGTGGCGCCGTCGGCCAGCGGCTCCAGCTCGGGCGGGTCGCCGGGCCGGACCTCCGGGAAGGGCTGCGAGGGGGTGATGGCGAACCCCTCGCTGGGCCGGTCGGCGATGTTGGCCAGCACCTTCATGATGAGCGCGTCGTGGGCGCGGGCCTGGCGCTGCTTGGCGATCCTCTCGGCGAAGACCTGGTGCATCTGCCGGTTGAGCAGGTCCTGCACCGCGGAGTGGGGCGTGGGGAAGAGGATGTCGACCAGCGCCTCGGCGAAGCTGCGCGCGTCGGGGTAGCGCCTGGCCGGGTCGTAGGCCAGCGCCCGCGACACGATCTGGTCGAGCTCCTTGGGGAGGCGCGGGTCCAGCGTGGTGGGCGGCACCACCTTGGCCTTGCGCGAGGCGATGAGCGTCTCGACGTCGGTCGACTTGGGGAAGGGCTTCTGCTTGGTGAGCAGCTCGTAGAGGATGATGCCGGCGGCGAAGATGTCGACGCGGTGGTCCCAGCGCGTCTCCAGCGAGGCCTGCTCGGGCGCCACGTACCCGAGCTTCCCCATCAGCATGCCCTCCTTGTAATTGGAGAGGCCGGTGGAGGCGCGGGCGATGCCGAAGTCGAGGAGCTTCACCTCGCCCTCGAAGGAGACCAGGCAGTTGTCGGGCGAGACGTCGCAGTGGACGATCTGGAGCGCGTGGCCCTGGCCATCGGTCTTCTTGTGGGCGTAGTCCAGCCCCTGGAGCAGCTGCAGCACCATGAAGATGGCCTGCTCCGGGGAGATGGTGGCCCCGGCGCGGGTGAAGGCGTGCATCACCTCCTTGAGGGAGACGCCGGTGACCAGCTCCATGGCGATGAAGGCGTTGCCCTCGATGACCCCGCACTCGTAGATCTGGGTGATGTTGTTGTGGGTCAGCTGGACGGTGAGCTTGGCCTCGTTCACCAGCATGGAGATGAAGCCCTGGTCCTGGGCCCGGTTGGGCAGGATCCGCTTCACCACCAGCTCCTTCTCGAAGCCGGCCGCGCCCACCACCCGGGCCCGGTAGATCTCCGCCATCCCGCCCACCGCGAGCCGCTGCAAGAGGAAGAACTTCCCGAAGCTGTGGGGCTTGAACTCGCTCTGGATGGCGGGGGCCGCGGCCACGATCCGGCGATGCTACCGTGAAGCGACCGCGTAGACCACGTGCCAGGTGGCCGGGACACCGGCCGGTCCGGCGTGGGCCAGCTCGTAGCGCCGCAGCATCTCCAGCGTGGTGCGCCGCCCGGCCAGGCCAGCCCCCGCGGCCGGGGAGGCGTTCTGCGCGCCGATGGCCTTGAGCGAGCGGAGCACGGCGCGGGCGTCCGGGTGGCGCTCCACCCGCTCCTCCTCGGCGAGGTGGTGCAGCGCCAGGCCGGCCGCGTCGAGCGCCCGGCTCACCTCACCCGAGGTGAAGAAGCGGTGGGTCCGGTCCGGCGTCCCACCGTCCGCCGCGGCGCGCCAGGCGCCGGTCAGCTCGTTCAGGGTCCTGGCGCCGAAGAGGGCCAGCACCAGCCGGCCGCCCGGCGCCAGCACCCGGGCGCACTCGCCGAGCGCCGGCTCGAGCCTGGGGAGCCACTGGAAGGTGGAGCTGGAGACCACCAGGTCGAAGGCGCCGGGGCGGAAGGGCAAGGCCTCGGCGTCGGCGGCGACCACCAGGGCGCGCGGCGCGGCGCCGCGGGCGGCCAGGCACATGCCGGGGGCGAGGTCGACGCCGGCGGCGTGCACGCCGGGCCGGGCCGCGTCGAGGTCGGCCAGCAACCGGCCGGTTCCGCAGCCCACGTCGAGCACCCGGCGCGCCGCCGGGGCCGCCTCGGCGGCCAGGGCCAGGACCTGGCCGCGCACCTGGGCCTGCACGCCGGCGCGGGCGTCGTAGCCGGCGGCGCCGCGGGAGAAGGCGGCCCGGACGCGGGCCTTGTCGACGCGGTTCAAGAGAGCCCCCGCGCGAAGTCGGCCACCGCGGCGGCCACCTGGTCCGGCCGCGAGAGGAGCGGGGAGTGGCCCAGGCCGGGGAAGGTGAGGAGGCGCGCCCGCGGCAGCGCCGCCGCCAGGGCGCGGCCGGCGCCCACCGGGCAGATGGCGTCGGCCTCGCCGTGGAGCACCAGCGCGGGGAGCGTCAGCCCGCCAAGGCCGGCGCGGAGGTCGGTGGAGGCCAGCAACTCCAGGCCGGCCAGCGCCGTGTCGGTGTCGGGCGGCTCCGCGTCGCGCAGGCGCTCGACCCGGGCCAGCCCGGCGGCGTCGAGCTCGCCCGGGGCGAAGCAGTCATCCAGGAAGCGAGCCAGGGTCTTCACGGTGGTGCGGCGCACCCGCAGCGCCAGCCCCTCGACCGCGCGGGTCGGCAGGCCGTGCGGCCACCCGTCACCCACGGTGAAACGAGGCGTGGCGCCCAGCAGCACCAGGCCCGCCACCCGGGCCCGCAGCGCGGGGTGGGCGCCCAGCGCGGCCAGCGCCACCTGGCCGCCGAGCGACCAGCCGAGCAGCAGCGCGCCCGCCAGCCCCTCCGCCTCGGCGAGCGCCGCCAGGTCGGCCGCCAAGGCGGCGAGCGTGAAGGGTCCGGGGGTGGAGCGGCCGTGGCCGCGCAGGTCCAGGCGGAGGACCCGGTGGCCGGCGAGCCGCTCGGAGAGCGGCGCCAGGTCGGCCGAGGAGCGCGACCAGCCGTGCAGGGCGAGGAGGGGCGGGCCGGAGCCGGACACCTCGACGTGGAGGCGCACGCCGTCGTCGCGGTCGAGAGTGATCATGCGGGCGGCTCGGAAGATCGCAGCCCGCCAGCCGCTCGTCAACCTCCGGCGGGCGGCCTGGTTGACGAGGGCGCCGGCGTGGTCGGGGTCGGGGTCGAGGTCGAGGTCGGGGTCGACCCCGGAAGCTCCAGTCCGCCCGCGGCCGCGGCCGCGCGCGTCAGGGCGTCGAGCGGCCCGGGGTCGAGGCCGGCGGCACCGAGCGAGCGGGCCACGGCGCCAGGCGATCGGCGCCCCCCCCCGGCCCAGGCGCCCGCCAGCCAAACCCCGGAGCCCCGGGCGCGCCACCAGGGACCGCCGGCGGCCGCGGCGAGGTGGGCTTCCACCTGCGCCGCCAGCAGCGCGGCCATGAGCCGGTCGGCCGAGCGGAGCAGCGGATCGGGCTCCAGCGCCCAGGGGAGCGGATCGGTCGCGTCGAGCGGGTGGCCCAGGGCGCGCTTCCCGATGGCGGCGGCGCGGGCCGCCAGGCTGGCTGGCTCGCGGGCGCGGGCCACCTCGACGAGCAGCTGGGCCGCCGCCTGGCGCGCGGCGTGGAGCCTGCGGGCGGCGGCCACCCGCACCTCGCGGCGCGCCGCCTCGGCGTCGAGCCCGTGGTTCGCCAGCCACTCCGGCGAGGCGGTCACGCCGGCCAGGAGCGACCCCCAGGCCTCCGGCAGCGAGGCCGAGCCGAGCCGGCGATCCTCCACCGGCCCGCCGGCGGTGCGGGCCGCCGCCTGCGCCACGCCGAGCTCGTGGAGCAACGCGCGCGCCGCGTCGAGCCCGGCCAGCGGGGTCAGGCTGAGCCGCACGCCGCCCGGCACCAGCACCGGCACGGCGAGCGGTCGCGGCAGCTTGCCGGGGCGGGCCGCCGCGTCCACCGCGAGGTGGCCACCGGCGGTGAGGTCGAGCCCGAAGCCGGCCAGCGTGGCCTCGGCGTCGGCGAGCAGGCGCGTGGCGGGGAAGGCGTCCGGCGGCGCGGCGGTGCGCAGGAGGCGGGGCAGGTCGCGCTCGCGCAGCCGCTCGGCGGGCGTCTGCAGCTCCTTCCGGGCCAGCGCGTCGAGCAGGGCTTTCCAGGTGGCGTCGGTGCGGGCCAGCGTGGCCTCCGCGAGCGCGGCCAGCGCATCCACCTCCTCGCCGCGCAGCGCGGCGGCGAGGTCGAGCGTGGAGGCGTAGCCCAGCCTGGCGCCGGCGCCGGCCACCGCCGCGTCGCGGGCGGCCTGCAGCGGGGCGAGCTTCCTCACGGCGGCGGCATGGGCCGCGGCCAGCGCCTGCCGGCGCGGCGCCTCGGGCTCGGCGGCCAGCAGCGGGATGAACTGCCGCAGCGGCACGGTTCGCTTGTCCCAGGTGAACGTGGCGGCGGCGCGCGCGGCGGCCAGGGCCTGCGACGGCCCGGCGGAGGCGCGGGCCAGCTGCTCGCCGAGCAGGAAGGCCCGCAGCCGGTCCAGGGCGGGGCGGTCCGCCTCGGGCGCGGCGGCGCGCGCCTCGGCGACGCGGGCCAGCGCCTCGGGCGCCAGCAACGCCTCGCGCCCCTTCCAGGCGGCGGCGGGGTCGATGGGGTCGCCGGCGGTCCAGCCGCGCCAGGCCGCCTCGCCCTGTGCGGCGAGGAGCGCCTCCACGCCGTCGCGCAGGTCGGCCAGCGAGTCCGGGGGATGGGGGGTCGTGGGCTCGGCGGCGGCCAGGGGCGCGCCGGCCGGGCCCGAAGGACCGGGGGCGCCACCGCCGGGCGGCGCGGCGGGCGCGGTGGCGGCGCCGTGGGCGCAGCCCGCGGCGAGGAGGGCGAGGAGGAGAGGGTGTCTCACGAGGCGCGCATGCTACACCGCCGCCGTCGACCGGCTACACTCCGCGCCGTGCTCCCGCCCCGCCGCGCCATGGCCCGCGCCCGCGCCCGCCTCGCCGCCGAGGCGCGCCGCGCCCTCGGCGACCTCGGCTACGAGGAGGTGGAGACGCCCTGCCTGGTGCCGGCGCCCGGCATGGAGCCGCACCTCTCTCCCTTCGAGGCGCCCTTCGTGCCCGAGGGCGGCGGGGCGCCCCGGCCGCTCTGGCTCATCACCAGCCCCGAGTACGCCATGAAGCGGCTCCTGGCGGAGGGGTTCGAGCGGGTCTTCCAGCTCTCCCGCGTCTTCCGCAACGGCGAGGTCTCCGCCACGCACAACCCGGAGTTCACCATGCTCGAGTTCTACCGGGCCGGGACCGGCTACGGCGGGATCATGGCGGACCTGGAGCGGCTGGTGGAGGCGGCGGCGCGGGCGCTCGGAGCTGGCGAGGCGCGCCCCGGGCCGGGCCGGGCGCACGAGGCGCACGAGGCGCACGAGGCGCCAGGCGCGCCGCGGGTGATGCGCGGGGGACGTTCGATCGAGCTGTCCGCTCCCTTCGAGCGGCTCACCGTGCAGCAGGCCTTCCTGCGCCACGCCGGCGTGGACCTGGGCGCCTGCGGCGGCGACGCCGGCGCGCTCCGCTCGGCCGCCCGCGCGGCGGGCCACGACGCCGGCCCCGCCGGCGAGCCGTTCGACGACGCCTTCTTCAGGCTCATGCTCTCGGCGGTGGAGCCCCGGCTCGGCCTGGAGCGCCCCACCTACCTGACCGACTGGCCAGCCTCCATGGCGGCGCTCGCCAGGGTGAAGGGGGCCGATCCGCGCTGGGCCGAGCGGTTCGAGCTCTACGCCGGCGGGCTGGAGCTGGCCAACGGCTTCACCGAGCTCACCGACGCCGCGGAGCAGCGGGCGCGGCTGGTCGCGGAGCGGGCGCTGCGGGTCCGGCTGGGCCGTCCGGCGCTGCCGCTCGACGAGGACTTCCTGGCGGCGCTCTCGCGCATGCCCGACGCGGGCGGCGTGGCGGTGGGCTTCGACCGGCTCCTCATGCTCCTCACCGGCGCCGCGACCATCGAGGAGGTGCTGCTCTTCCCGGCGAGCGGGTTCCTGGGGGGCTGACCGGCTCACGGCCGCCAGGTGGTCTCCGGTGGCCGGAGCGGCACGGCCGGGCGCAGCGGCAGGTCCACCAGGAAGGCCGCCCCCTCGCCGGGCCGCGACTCGACGCGCACCGTGCCGCCGTGGGACTCCAGGATGCGCTTCACGATGTAGAGACCCAGCCCCAGGCCGCCGTAGTTCCGGCTGGAGACGGCCCGCTCGAAGCGCTCGAAGATGTGCCGCTGGTCGGCCAGATCGATGCCGATGCCGTGATCGCGGATGGAGAGCCAGGCGCGCGTCTCGCGCACGCCGTAGCGGATCTCGATGGGCTTGCCGGCGCCGTACTTCACCGCGTTGGCCAGCAGGTTGACCAGCACCTGCCCGAGCCGCAGCCGGTCCCAGTGGCCGGTGGTGGGCTCGCCGTGCACCTCGACGGTGGAGCCGGACTGGCGCAGCTCGTCGTCGAGCCCGCTCACGGCGTCGGCCACCGCCGCCCCCAGGTCCAGCGCCTCCACGTCGAGCTCGAGGCGGCCCATGTGGATGCGGGAGACGTCCAGCAGCGCCTCCACCAGCTTCTCCAGCCGCTGCCCGGCCCGCTCCGAGGCGGCCAGCACCCGCTCCAGCTGCGGGGAGGGGCCGGCCGCCACCTCGCGCGCCGTGACGCGCCGCAGGTTCTCCAGCGCCAGCCGCAGCGCGGTGAGCGGGGTGCGCAGCTCGTGCGAGGCGATGGAGAGGAACTCGTCGCGCGCCGCCACGGCCGCCTGGGCCTGGCCGTAGAGTCGGGCGTTCTCGATGGCCTGCGCCGCCCGGTGGGCCAGGTCCTCCAGCAGCGTCTCGTCCTCGGCCGTGTAGGGCGGGCGGCCGGCGTCGCGCAGCAGCGTGATGTGCCCCATGATCTCGCGCCGGTGGATGAGCGGCGCGATGAGCAGGGAGCTGGCGCCCTCCAGGTAGGGCCAGTACTCCCGCTTCATCTGGGCGTGGACCACCTCGGGCGTCAGCTGCGCCACCCGCAGCACCTGCCCGGTGCGGAGCACCTGGGACGTCAGCCCCTCGCCGACCCGCTGGGGCGACGCCTGCAGCACCTTGCGCCGCAGCGCGGCCCGCTCCGGGTTGGGGTGGTAGACGGCCACCGGGACGAGCCACTGGCCGTCGTCGGAGACCATGCGGATGAGGGCGCCGTCGCCCATGAGCTCGGCGAAGCGGCGCGCCACCGTCTCCAGCGTGGCGGTGTAGTCGAGCCCCCCGGCGAAGACCCGCGAGGCCTCGGCCAGCGCCGCCAGCCGCGAGGCCTGCCGGCGCAGCCGCTCCTCGGCCTCGTGGAGCTCGGTGGCGTCGGAGGCCAGCCCCACCACCTCCTCCACCGCGCCGGCGGCGTCGCGCACCGGGGCGAAGCGCACCTCGTAGAAGCGGCCGTCCACCTCGCCGCGCACCGACACGGTGCGGCCTCCCAGCGCCAGCCGCACGCCCTCCAGGGCCCAGGGTACGTCCTTGAAGAGCTCGAAGATCGAGCTGCCGTCGGCGGGGGCGCGCCGCCCCAGCACGCGCAGGAGCCGCCCCTCCGCCATGACGGCGCGCCCCTGCTTGTCGAGCACGAAGAAGACGCTGGCGGCCTGGCTCACCAGCGCCCGCAGGCGCCTCTCGGTGGCGGGATCGGCCCCGCGTCTCAGGAAGCGCCAGAAGGCCATCTCAGTACTCGAACCCGCTGCCGCCGATGAACTCCCGCACCAGGGAGGTGGGCGGCACGTGCTCCGGGTGGATGGAGACGAAGCGGTCCACCAGGTAGCGGAGGCGGTGGGCGGTGGGGTAGGCGGGGTGGTCGGTCGGGACCTCCAGCAGGTAGCGCTCGGCGAAGATCTTGAGGACGGCCGGCTCGTAGACCAGCGAGGAGTCGAAGACCGCGTCGGCCTCGTGCTGGAAGGGGAAGATGTGGGCCCGCTCGCCGGCCTGCACCGAGGGCCAGCGGGCGATGTTCTCGGCCGCCTTGTAGCCGCGCTGGTGCCGATCGCGCACGATGCGCCGCAGCAGGCGCAGGTCGGTGGTGGAGACGCGGGTGAGCCGGTCGAAGGGCAGGCTGGTGGCGGGGTGGATGAAGACGCGGAAGAGCTCGCCTGGGCCCGGGATGGCGCCCAGCAGCCGCGGGTTGAGGCCGTGGATGCCCTCCAGCATGAGGGCATCGCCGGGCTTGAGCTGCAGCTCGTGGCCGCCCTCCGGGCGGCTCAGGCCGGTGTGGAAGTCGTAGCGCGGCGTCTTGACCGCCTCGCCAGCCAGCAGCCGGCGCACGTGATCCTGCAGGAGCCCGAGGTCGAGCGCCTCCAGCGCCTCGAAGTCCCATTCGCCCTGGTCGTCGCGCGGGTTCCGCTCGCGGTCCACGTAGTAGTCGTCGAGGGAGAGGGCCACCGGGTTCACGCCGTCGATCTGGAGCTGCACGGTCAGCCGCTTGATGAAGGTGGACTTGCCCGAGGAGGAGGGGCCGGCGATGGAGATGATGCGGATGCGGTCCCGCGCTGCCGCGATCTGGTCGGCGATGCGCGAGATGCGCTTCTCGTGGAACCCCTCGGACACGCGGATGAGCTGGGAGACCCGCCCGTCGATGCAGAGCTCGGAGAGGGCCCCCACGCTGTCCACGCCCATGGCGCCGAGCCAGCGCTGGTGCTCGGCGACCATGTCGCCGTCGCGGTCCTTGGCCGGGGCGGACGTGGGCGGGGCGGGGCGGCCGCGGGTGCGCGGGTCGCGGTCGCCCAGGCCGAGCGCCAGCCCCTCCGGGTGAGGCACCAGCGTGAAGCCCTGGATGAGGCCGGTGGACGGGAGGAGCGGCCCCATGGAGAGCGCGTAGCACTCGCCGCAGGAGACCAGGCGCACGGTGCCCTGGCGGCGCAGCCGGAGCAGCTTCACCGCGTCGGTCCAGCCGCGCTGCTGGAACCAGGCCCGCGCCTCGTCGGTGGCCCAGTACTCCAGCCGGTAGGGGGCGTCGGCGGCGGCGTGGCGTGCCATGGCGGTGGCCAGCCGCTCCGCCAGGCCGGCGTCCGCGCCGGCGCCGTCTCCCTCGATCTGCACCACCTGGACCGGCCCGCGCGACGGCCCCATGCGGACGCGCAGGAGCGGCGCCACGGCCTGGGCCGCCTCGAGCAGGAGCAGCCCCACCGACTGGGCGTAGATCTGGCGCCCCTCCCAGTGGGCCGTCGTGAGCGGCGCCACCGCCGTGTCGGTGAAGACCGGCGTCTGCAGCGAGACCGGCCGCTCGCCGAGCAGCCCGGCCACCACCAGGGCGCCGCCGTGCTCGGCCGGCAGGATGTCGCGCAGCCGGGTGCCGGTGGCCACCTCGCGCACCTCGCCTCGCACCGAGACCTTGACGGTGGAGGCGCGCGGCAGCGAGCGCCCGCGCAGCAGCAACCCCATGTCGCCGGTGAGCCGGGCCACCTCGTGCCCCAGCTCGTCGGCCAGCGCCAGCGCGAGCTGGAGCGCCACCGCCGGCGCCGCGCGCGCCAGCCCGTCGAAGGCGGCCGGCGAGAGTCGGACCACGGTGAGCGCCGTCTCGGAGGTGACCACCTCGCCGAGGTGGCGCTCCCCCAGGTGCGAGAGCTCGCCGAAGTGGTCGCCCGGGCCGAGGTGGCGCAGCGCCAGCTGGTCCCGCCGCCAGACCGCCTGCCCCTCCAGGATGAGGTCGAGGTGGCGGCCCGCGTCGGCGTCGCCGTGGAGGCGGACGTGCGCGGGCAGCCGCAGCAGCTCGGCGTGGTCGAGCAGCACCTCCAGCTCGGCCGGGGTGAAGCGCGAGAGGAGCGGGCCGCGGGCCAGCGCTTGCCGCGGGGTGGAGCCGAGGTCACTCGGGCGGATCGCCATCGGCGGGGACGGGCTCCAGGCCGGGTCGCCGGCCGTGCGGGGAGGAGCGGAATCGTACCCCCGCGGACGGCCGAGGCGAAACGGCTGGCCGGTTCCTCGATGGGACCGCGGGGTGCCGCGGAGGAGGGGCGGGGCGGGGGCGGCTCAGGGTATCCGGGCCACCAGGCACTTCAGGTACCTGGTTTCCGGCACCCCGAGCAGCACCGGGTGATCCCGCCCGGCCCCGCGCCGCTCCAGCAGCTGCACCTCGCGGCCGGCGTCGCGGGCCGCCTCCAGCACCAGCTCCTCCAGCAGCGCCTCGGAGAGGTGGTAGCTGCAGGAGGCGGTGATGAGGATCCCGCCCGGCTTCAGGATCTGCAGCGCCCGCAGGTTGATCTCCTTGTAGCCTCGCCGCGCCGCCGGGAGCGACTCCTTGTTCTTGGCGAAGGCGGGCGGGTCCAGCACCACCAGGTCCCAGGCCGGCGCCTCCTCGGCGCGGTCGCGCAGGTAGTCGAAGGCGTTCTGCTCCACCAACTCCAGGTTGGGCGCCCCGTTGAGCGCCACGTTGGCGCGCAGGAGCCCGGCGGCGGTGGGCTGCATCTCCACGGCGGTGACGTGGGCGGCCCGCCGCGCCAGCTGCAGGGCGAAGCCGCCGGCGTAGCTGAAGCAGTCCAGGCACCGGCCGGCCGCGTACTCACCGGCCCGCAGGTGGTTCTCGCGCTGGTCCAGGAAGGCGCCGGTCTTCTGCCCCTCCAGCACGTCGATGCGCAGCAGCACCTCGCCCTCGCGGTACTCCAGGGGCCCGGGCGGCGCGCCGCGCAGCACCCCCTTCACCTGGGGCAGCCCCTCCAGCTCGCGCACCCGCACGTCGTTCCGCTCCACCACCACGGAGGCGCCATGGGCCGAGACCAGCAGGTCGGCCAGCAGCTCCTTGCGCCGCTCGGTGGCGGGCACCAGGGTCTGCATCACCAGGACGTCGCCGTAGCGGTCCACCACCAGGCCGGGCAGGAGGTCGGCCTCGCCGTGGACCATGCGCCAGGCGATCTCGCCCGGGAAGGCCCGCTGGCGCAGCCCCCACGCCGAGGCGAGCCGCTCCGCCAGGAAGGCGTCGTCCACCGCCTCCTCGTCGCGGGTCACGACGCGCAGCGCGATCTGGGAGCGGGCCGACCACCAGGCCTTGGCCAGGAAGCGGCGCCGTCCGTCCACCACCGCCACCACGTCGCCGGCCTGGGCGCCGGGCGCCTTGGACACGTCGCTCCGGTAGATCCAGCGGTGGCCCTTCTCGAGCCGCTCGGCGCCGCGGCGGGTGATCTCGACGATGGGTTCGTTCATCGGGGCGGCGGCTCCTTCAGCACCTCGGCCCAGAAGAAGCCGCGGAGGTCGCCGGCGGCGAAGTCGGTGGCCCCATCGGCCGGGTAGCCTCCCTGCAGCGCGGCGCGCACGCCCGGCGAGAGCGTCGCGGCCGGGCCGTGGCACTTCAAGCAGGGCTGGCCGGTCGAGATGGGGCGCAGGTAGCCGATCCGATCGCCCAGGTCCAGCGCCACCGCGCGGGCCTCGGCGGCGGGTCGGGCCGCGGCGCGGGCCACCAGCCCGGCCGCCCACGGGCGCGGCGCGTTCTCACGGTTGCGCAGCCGGTGGCTGGTCCGCCCCAGCGTCACGCCGTGGGCCGCGGCCACCTCGGCGGTCAGCCCGGGCGCCTCGTCGCGGCAGACCAGCACGGCGTTGGGGGCGTCGAACAGCTCCTCCATGAGGCGGCGCGAGAGCGCGCGCTGCAGGCGGTCCACCGCGTCGCTGGCCCGGGCCACCAGCGGTGAGAGCGCCGGGGGAGCCCGCTCGGCGTCGAAGGCGACGGCCGTGGCCGGGGCGGGCCGGGCGGGTGCGCCGGCGCAGCCGGCGACGGCGAAGGCGGCCGGGACGGCGGCCATGGCGAGGCGGAGCGCGAGGCGCATGCGAGGGAGTCCTCCGGGGAGGAGATGGTTCTAGCGCAGAACGGGGCTGGCCGGCAGCCGGCCCCGTCGCAGCATCCCGCGGCGCGCGCGGTCGCTACTCCGGCCCGGCGTCGAGCGCCCGCCGGGCGGCGCGCAGGAGCGGCCCGGCCGAGACCGGCGAGCCGGTGGCGTGCTGCATCCACAGGTCGGGGGCCACCGCGCCGTGGCGCGTCATGCGCTCCACCTCGGCGCCCAGCTGCCCGGGCGGGCCCGCCTCGAGGTGCTCCTCGATCTGCGCCGAGATGAGGTGACCGAGCGGGTAGTCGGGCAGGTAGAGGAAGCTGTGGATCATGTGACTGTAGATGGCCAGCAGCGGCGAGTCCCGCACGCCGAGCACCGGTGCGTACCAGCGGTTCCAGACCTCGCGGGCGATGCGCAGCGTGGCCTCGCGGAGCTCGGCCGGGGTCGTCCGTGGGTGCTGGTACATCCAGCGCCACACCCCGATGTCGACCAGCGCCACGCCGGAGATCTCCCAGGTCATCCACAGGTCGTTGAGGGCCAGCAGCCGCTTCGCCGGCGCGTCCGGCGCCCCCAGCCCGAGCACGGTGAGGTCGCGCGCCTGGAAGACGAAGGCGATGGCCTCGGTGAAGGCGGTGTTGGGCACGCCCTGCAGCAGCGTCGAGTCCACGCCGTGGAGGGAGAAGGTCTGCTCCACGTTGTGGCCCAGCTCGTGGACGGCGATGTTGAAGCCCTTGTAGTCCATGCCGGCGGCGCCCACGCGGGTGCGCAGGCGGGCCTTGTCGCCGCGGCGGGCCGCGCCGGCGGCGTGGCCCGAGCCGCGCGCCGGGTCCACCTCGATGCGCTCGGCCAGCCAGGCGGCCTTCTCCGGCGTGAAGCCGAGCGCGCCCAGCACGGTGGGCAGGTCCCTGGCGAAGGCGGCGGCGGTCGGGTAGCGCGCCCTGGTGCGGGCGTCGAGGTCGGCCTCGGTGAAGCGGGCGCGCGGGCGGAAGCCGTCGTACCAGAGGTCGTGCACCTCGAGCGGCCGGCCCAGCCGCCGCTGGATGAGGGCCGCCAGCTGCCTCACCTCGGGAGCGCCCAGCACCTGCTCCAGCAGCGCCACCACCCGCGCCTCCGGGAGCTCCCGCTCCAGCTCGAACTTGCGCGCCAGGTGGGTGGGGGCGGTGGGCGAGTAGGGATCGGCCGCCTTGACGGCGCGGAAGGACTCGAGGAGGTGGGCGTAGCGCGTGTCGGGCTCGCGGGCGCCGTCCACCCTGGCGCGGGGCGCGGCGCCGCCCTCGATCTCGGCCGCCGGGGCGGGCCGCACCGCGTTGCTGACCGGGTCCCAGTCCACCGTGGGGTCGTCCACCACGGCGCGCGGGATGGTCTGGGTGACGATGCGCTCCATCACCCTGGCGAGGAGCCGCTGGCGGGCCAGGCCGCCCTCCTGGGCGTACTGGGCCTTCACCTCGTCGCGCAGGTTCCAGTGGGAGAGGAGCCGCTTCCCCTTCTCGAAGGGGCGCCCGCCCGCGGCGTCGAGGAGGTGGTGGGCGTGGACGTTGTAGCCGGCCACGTAGAGGTCCGAGGCGGCGCCGGCGCGGGAGATCCCCTGGCTCACCGCGGCCGGGACGCGGCGGGCGAAGCGGCCGGCCAGGCGCGCCTCGGCCCACTGCCGGCGCGTCCAGCCCGGACCGGCGCCGAGCCGCTCGTCGAGCGTGGTGAGCGGGAAGTTGAGGAGGGCCGCGAAGGCCGCCTTGGTGGCGAAGAGGTCGTCGAGCTGGTGGGCGCTGGCGTCGTAGGTGGCCAGCAGCGGGTCGATCGGCTGCAAGGGGCCGGTGTCGATCTGCGTCCACCAGGAGAGGGCCCGCCCCACCTCCACGGCGTGGCCGTCGAGCTGCTCCAGCGAGCCCTCCAGCCGGCCGAAGAGCGTGTCGAGCGCCACGCCCGACGGCGCGAACTGGGCCACCGCGAAGGCCTCGAAGGCCCGAGCGTCGCCGTCCGCCTCCTGCCAGAGCGCGGCGGCCTGCCGCACGCCGCGCTCGATGCGCGCCTTCTCGGCGCCGCCGTGCTTCGCCTCGAGCGCCTGCGCGGCGCGCCTCGCCGCGGCGGCGAGCGGCCGGGGCGCCTCGGGGAAGGCGAGCGGGGTCATGAGCGCCAGGGTGAGGGCGGCGTGAGCGAGCATGGCGGGACTTTACCGGAATCACCGGGAGGCGCATCCTGCCACCTCAACCCGTCCGGGCCGTCGCCCGGGAGCGAAGGAGCACCGCGCGTGACCATCGAGAACGGCGTTCGCCTCGTGGCTGGTACCTTGATCGTCTTCGGCATCGCGGTCTCCGTGCCGGAGTGCCCGCTCTACCTGTCGCGCCACGTCCTCTGGCTGCCCGCCTTCGTGGGCTTCATGCTGGCGCAGAGCGTCTTCACCGGCATCTGCCCGGCCGCCATGATCCTGAAGGCGCTGGGGCTGAGGTCCGGCGCGGCCTGAGGCCGCGGGTCGCGCCGCCCTGCGACCTCGCGCCGGCTGGCGGCGCCGCGACCGGGGCGCCCGTGAGCGGCCCCCGCCCGGTCAGGCGGCCAGCGCCGCGTCGAAGCCGCGCTGCAGGTCGGCCTTCAGGTCGTCGACGTGCTCCACCCCCACCGAGACGCGGATGAAGCCGTCGGCGATGCCCAGGGCGGTCCGCACCTCGGCCGGCACGCTGGCGTGGGTCATGATGGCGGGGTGCTCGATGAGGCTCTCCACCCCGCCGAGCGACTCGGCGCAGGCGAAGACCCGCACCGCCTTCAGGAAGGCCGTGGCCGCCGGCAGTCCGCCGCGGATGGTGAAGGCCAGCATGCCGCCGGGCGTGCGCATCTGGCGGCGCGCCAGCTCGTGCTGCGGGTGCGAGGCCAGGCCCGGGTAGATGACCCGCTCCACCTGGGCGTGCCCTTCCAGGAAGCGGGCCAGCGCGAGCGCGTTCTCGGCGTGGCGCTCCATGCGCAGGTGGAGCGTCTTCAGGCCGCGCAGCACCAGGAAGGAGTCGAAGGGGGCGGCCACCCCGCCCACGGCGTTCTGCAGGAAGCGCAGCCGCTCGAAGAGGGGCTCGTCGCTGGTGAGGACGGCGCCGCCGATGACGTCGGAGTGGCCGTTCAGGTACTTGGTGGTCGAGTGGGTCACCACGTCGACGCCCAGCTCGAGCGGCCGCTGGTTGAAGGGCGTGGCGAAGGTGTTGTCCACCACCGTGCGGGCCCCGTGGGCGCGCGCCAGGGCGGCCACCGCGGCCAGGTCCACCAGCTTGAGCATGGGGTTGGTGGGGCTCTCGATCCAGACCAGGCGGGTGTTGGGGCGCAGGCCGCGCTCCACGTTGGCCGGGTCGCTCATGTCCACGTAGGAGAACGCCAGGCCGTGCCGCCGGAAGACCTTGTCGAAGAGCCGGAAGGTGCCGCCGTAGACGTCGTCGGAGGCGAGCACGTGGTCGCCCGCCTCGAGCAGGTGGAGGATGCAGTCGGTGGCGGCCAGGCCCGAGGCGAAGCAGAGCCCGTGGGCCGCCCCCTCCAGCGCCGCCAGGCAGTCCTGCAGGGCGAAGCGGGTGGGGTTCTGCGTGCGCGAGTACTCGAAGCCCTTGTGGTTCCCCGGGCCGTCCTGGACGTAGGTCGAGGTCAGGTAGACCGGCGTCATGACGGCGCCGGTGGTGGGGTCGGGCCGCTGGCCGGCGTGGATGGCCAGCGTGTCGAAGCGGGACTTCGGGTCGGTCGCCATCAGGTCACCCCTACTTCATCCTCGTGCCGAGGAAGTCAATGAGGTCGATCTTGGTGAGGATGCCGGTGACGCGGTCGCCCTCGCGCACCACCGCCACGTTGTCGTCGTTGAAGATCTCGCGGAGCCGCGCGATGGGCGTGTCCGGCCCCACCCCGCCCTGCAGCGGCTGCACCAGCGGCTCCACCACCTCGGAGAGCCGGTGCTTCCCCTCGATGAGGAAGTTGAGCAGGTCGTACTCGTGGATCATGCCGATGGCGCGCCCGGCGTCGTCCACCACCGGCATCTGCGAGATGTCGTGCTCCTTGAGCTTCTTGACCACCGCCTCCACCTTGTCGGTGCGCCGGGCGGTGATGACGGCGCCGCGGCGCTCGCCCAGCACGTCCTTGACGGTGGCCATGGCCACGCTGGGCCCGCCGTCGGCCAGCGGGAAGCCGTTGTCGCGCATCCACTCGTCGGAGAAGAACTTGGAGATGTAGCTGCGGCCGCCGTCCGGCAGCGGCACCACGATGGTCTTGCCGCGCCCCAGCTCGCGGGCCAGCTGCACCGCCACGTGGACCGCCGCGCCGGAGGAGCCGCCGGCGAAGAGCCCCTCCTCGCGGGCCAGGCGGCGCGCCATGGCGAAGCTCTGGGCGTCGGTGACCTGGCGCACGTCGTCGAGCACCTCGAGGTGCATGGCGCCGCACATCATGTCCTCGCCGATGCCCTCCACCTTGTAGACGTGCGTGGGGCCCAGCTTCCCGGTCTTGAACATGGAGTGGTAGACCGAGCCGATCGGGTCCACCCCCACGTTCTGGATGCGCGGGTCCTTCTCCTTGAAGAACTTGCCGCAGCCGCTCATGGTCCCGCCGGTGCCCACGCCGGCCACGAAGGCGTCGAAGCGGCCGCCGGTCTGCTCCCAGATCTCCGGCGCGGTGATGGTGTGGTGCGCCTCGACGTTGTCGGGGTTGTGGTACTGGTTCAGGTAGAAGCTGTTGGGCGTCTCGGCCGCCAGGCGCCTGGCCACCGAGTAGTAGCTCTCCGGCGACTCGGCCGGCACGTTGGTGGGCGTCACGATGACCTGGGCGCCGAAGGCCTTGAGCGTGTCCTGCTTCTCCTTCGACATCTTGTCCGGCATGGTGAAGATGCACCGGTAGCCCTTCACCGCCGCCGCCAGCGCCACGCCCACCCCGGTGTTGCCCGAGGTGTTCTCCACGATGGTGCCGCCCTTCTTGAGCAGCCCGGCCCGCTCCGCCTTCTCGATGATGTGGAGGGCCATGCGGTCCTTGATGGAGCCGCCCGGGTTCATGAACTCGAGCTTGGCGAGGACCGTGGCGTCCTCAGGGCCGGTGACCTTCTGCAGCTTCACCAGCGGCGTACGGCCGATCGCGGAGAGGACGTTCTCGTGGTAGCTCATGGTGGCTCCGTGGGCGGGGAGACGGACTTATAGGCGCCGCCGCCAGGAGCGTCAACGCGCCGGCCGGCGCGCTCTTCGAGGAGGCCGCATGAGCCAGGATCACGCCGCCATCGAGCTCGCCGTCCGCGCCGCGGTGGGCCGGGCCACCGGCCGCGACGCCAGCGCACTCCCGGTGAGGCGGCTGGCCGGCCACGCCTCCATGCGCAGCTACTGGCGGGTGGGCACCCCGCCGGCGTCGCAGGTGGTCATGGTCATGCCGCCCGGCGCCGGCCCGGAGGAGGTCACCAAGGGCGGGCGCCCGCCGGTGGATCCCTTCGTCGACGTGCAGCGTTACCTGGCGAGCCTCGGGGTGCGCGTCCCCGCCATCCGCGCCTTCGAGGAGCCCGAGGGGCTGATGGTGCTGGAGGACCTGGGCGACGACATGCTGGAGACCCGACTCCTGGCCGGCGACGACCGCGCCGCCCTCTACCAGCGGGCCGTCGACCAGCTGGCCCGGCTGCGCGCCGCCGCCGAGGCCCGGCCTTCGGGGTGCCTGGCCTTCGGCCGCGCCTTCGACGAGGATCTCTACCGCTGGGAGCTGCAGCACTTCCGCGAGTGGCTGCTGGAGGCCTGGAAGGGCGCCGCCCTGGCGCCCTCCGAGCGGGCCGAGCTGGACGCCTGGTTCGACCGGATCGCGGCCAGCCTGGCCGCCGAGCCGCGCGGCTTCACCCACCGCGACTACCAGTCGCGCAACCTGATGGTGCTGCCGGGCGGCGAGCAGGCGGTCATCGACTTCCAGGACGCGCTGCTCGGGCCCCGGCAGTACGACCTGGTGGCGCTGCTGCGCGACAGCTACGTGGAGCTGGACCAGCCCTTCATCGAGGCCATGCTTCGGCGCTACCTCGTGCGGCTGGCCGAGGCGGGGGGGCCGAGGCTCGAGTACGGGCCGTTCCGGGAGACCTTCGACCTCCTCACCGTGCAGCGGAAGCTGAAGGACGCCGGGCGGTTCGTCTTCATCGACCGGGTGCGGAAGAATCCTGGGTTCCTGGTGTCGATCCCGGCGTCGCTCAGGTACGTCCGCGAGGCCCTGGCGCGGCGGCCGGACCTGGCGGGGATGCAGGCGCTGCTCGCGAGGCACGTGCCGGAGCTGGGGGCGTAGTTGTCCGACGGCACCGCCGCGCTCCTGGCCTCGGCGTTCCTGCATGCGTCCTGGAATGCCCTGCTGAAGCGGGAGCGCGATCCCCAGGTGGCGGTGCTGGGGGTGCTGGCCGCAGCCCTGGTGGTGGCGGCCGTCGGGGCGGTGGCCCTGCCGGGCAGCGGCTTCCCGGGGAGCGGGAGCCTGGTCTGGACGGTCGCGGCCGGCTTCTTCGAGGGCGTCTACTTCCTGGCCCTGGCGGCCGCCCTGAGCCGCGCCACCTATGGTGCGGTCTACGCGATCGCCCGCGGTGGCGCGCTGGTGCTGGTGTGGCCGGCCGCGGCGCTGCTCCTCGGCGAGCGGGCCACGCCGAGCGGAGCCCTGGGCGCGCTGATCGTGGCCCTCGGCGTCACGCTGGTGGCGCTGGCCGGC
>JANNKC010000031.1:0-35053 GCA_031396105.1 Anaeromyxobacter sp. | reverse complement strand
GCCGCCCGGCTCGCGCCAGAGGGAGCCGACGAGGACGCCCTCCGCGCCCCGGCGCCGGGCACGCACCAGGTCGGGCCAGGCGCCGCCGGCCAGGACTCCCGGCAGGCAAGGGCGCGCGCCGCACAGGGCGGCGACGAGCTGAACGCCGACGTCACCTCGCACGTCGCCCCGAATCGGGGCGATGGCGAGGCGCGGCGCCGAGCCGGGGCCCGCCAGGGCCAGCGCCAGCAGCGCCACGGCGAGTGACGGTGATGGGAACATCCGCCCCTCCCTAACGCGAGGCTCGCGCCCCCGCCTCGCCCAGACGCGGACGCCCCACCCCGACGGTGCGGGGCAGGGCGTCCGGCCGGGCCGAGGGAAGGCCCGGAGCTGCGAGCCGTGGCTACGGCGCGGCGGCGATGGCGGCGATCTGGGCCGGGGTCAGGGCCCTGAGGGCGGTCGAGCCCATGCCGCCGCGGTTGGCGTTGATGGCGCTCTGGATGGACGAGGCCGACGAGCCCTTCATGCCGTTGCCGTGGCAGCCCGAGCAGTACTGCTGGTACAGCGCGGCGCCGTCGATCGCGACCGGCGGGACGTAGGTGCAGGCCTGCATGGTCGTGGGCGAGCCACCGGTGCAGCCGGACGGCGAGGTGGTCAGCACGGAGCGAGACTGGGTATTGCTGGACTGGCAGGCGCCCCAGGCCGCGTAGGTGAACGAGCTGCAGGTGGTGGCCGGCGGCACGTAGGTGCAGGCCTGCGTGGTGACCGGCGAGCCGCCGGTGCAGCCGGACGGCGAGGAGGTCAGCACGGAGCGAGACTGGGTGTTGCTGGACTGGCAGGCGCCCCAGGCCGCGTAGGCGAACGAGCTGCAGGTGGTGGGCGTCGGCGGCGGGGTCGTGCCGGGGCCATCGGGCATGTTGGCCGCGGTGAAGGTACCCTGGCTCAGGTCGGAGCGCGGCCCTGTGAAGATGACGCCGCCGGTCGCCCTGTTGGTGACGATCACCTGCCCGTCGTCCTTTCTCACCCGCACGTCCTCCAGCAAGGCCCGGACGGCGGCCCTGTCGGTCCGCGGATCGGTGATCCCGTACCGCTCGAACAGCGGCGCCAGCACCGTGCTCAGCGTGGCGAGCAGGGCGCGGGCCCTGGTGGCCGTGCGGCGGTTGTCGTCGGAGCTCGACGCCCTGAACACCTCGGCGGGCTCGCGCTCGCCGGCGGCGCCGTCGAAGGCCACGTCGCTGATGGGGTTCACGTCGAGGTTCGCGTTCCCCTCGGAGACCGCGAAGAGCTGCTGCGTCCCCGCGGGAGCCTGCCATTCGACCTTGAGCAGGTACGGCGGGGTCAGGTCCGCCACGTCGATGGAGAAGGTCCCGTCGCTCCGCGTCGACACCGTGCGGCTCTGCATCGAGGCCGACGAGTCATTGAGCGACACCGTTCCCGTGATCGGGCCATCGGTCTGGGCGACGCCGGTCACCGCAGAGCCCGAGACCTCGCCAGTGCCGCAGGCGGCCAGCACCAGTCCAAGCGCTACGGCGCTCAGCCCGACCACTCCGGGGTACCTCTTCGGCATCATCATTCTTGCACCTCTCGCGCTGCGGGTTGTCGCTCCGTGAGGTCGTGTGGGTTGCAAACAACCCACCTTGCACGCGGCCCTCAGTGACGCCGGGTCGCGCCGACTCTCGGAGCGAGGGCCTGAACCATGAATCAACGAACCTCGATCATGGGACAGGCCTGCCGACGTGGTACATCGCCACAGCGCACAGCGTCAATGCATCTATGTGCCTGACTGTACTCATGTTACATGCGTTGTGCCGATATGAAGGTCGATGTGGGCAAGGAGTGATATCGGCGGCTTGGTCCCGAGCGCGGGCCGGCGGCCGACCAGAGTATGGGTTTATTGCCACCCATATGGGACCGCTGGATCTGGCCCCAGGCGACGGACCGTTGGTCCGGTGAGGCCGCCAGCGAGCGCCCTACCCCCCCACCAGCTTCCCGAAGATCTCGAGCAGCGACCCCAGCCGCCGCCCGGCCCGCCCCTCCCCGACCGGCATGGGCAGCTCGGCATTGCCCAGCAGCCGCACCGCCTGCTCGACGCCGCCTGGCCGCCGCCCCAGCACGCGCGCGCAGGCCAGGCGCAGGTCGGCGAAGTCGCGCTCCGGTGCGCCGTCGGCCCGCAGCAGCCCGACCGCATACGGACCCCATCCGCAGTAGAGGTCGCCCGCCCGCACGAAGGCGGCGAACCGCGCCAGCGCCTCCTCCGCCGGCTCCCCGGCCAGCAGCCGCTCGGTCGGGAGCTCCAGGTGCACCGGCACGTTCGGCCCGAGCGGCCGGCGCGGGGCGATGACCGCCTCGAACCGCTCACCGGTGTGCGGCCTGGCGGCCACCAGCTGGATGAGCTCGGCGTCGCCCTCGACCGGGCTGCCGAGCGCCCAGGCGTTGGCCTCGGCGTAGACGGCCACCACGTCGGCCGGCCGGGACCGGAGCGCCGCCACCGTCACGTCGACGCGGGGGCGCCGCGCCCGCCGCTCCCGGCGCCGCGGCGCGCCGGAGCGCCGATCGCGCTCGGCGATCTGCAGGTCGACCATCCGGTCGAAGGCGTTGAGGATGGGCCGGAACCGCTCCGGGGCCCCCTCGAGCGCGCCCAGCAGGTGGACCACCGCCTCGATGGTGGAGACGCACTCGACCGACGGCTCCGCCCGGATCCGGTAGTTGCTCGGCCGCTCCGGCGTGAAGGCGAGGCGCGGCAGCGCCTGCAGGAAGGGGTTCTGCTTGATCACCTTGCGCGCCTGGGACCAGGTGCCGTCCACCACGATCACCACCTTGGGGCGCTGGCCGCGCAGCGAGGTCGGGTCGAGCGCCCCCTCGCCAGGGAAGAGCAGCGCCGTCCCCTCGGCCGCCGCGAGCGCCCGCACCCGCGGGTGGTGCTCGAAGGAGATCCCCAGGTGCAGCTCGGAGTTTGGCAGCGAGAGGTGGGCCATGCGGGCCGTGCCGATGGCCGTCTTGCGTTCGCGCAGGTGCTGGAGGATGCAGGCCCGCGTGGCGCTCTCCACCGGGCGCAGGTGCGGGCACCAGCAGGCGCGCTGCGGCCGGCGGCAGCGCAGGCAGCGACCGGGGTGGGCTGGCAGGTGGGGTGGAGCGTTCACGAAGAGGGCTCCGGCACCGTGTAGCACGGTCTCGCCGTCGGCCGGCTCCACCTCAGGGGGATGGCGGCCGCGCCAGCCGGAAGCGCCCCATGATGAAGTCCGCCACCCCCTCCACGTCGTCGGCGTCGAACCACGGGATCCGGCGCGGCGGCGGCTCGTCCCCCACCAGCGCGAGGACGAGCCGGTCGCCGGCGCAGAGGAAGTCGCGTGAGATGCGCCGCCGGTGGACCTCGAGGCGGGGCAGCGGCTCGCCCCTCCATCCCTCGGCCAGCACCAGGTCGCAGGGCGGGAGCAGCGCCGCCAGCGCCCGGGCGCTGGCGACCGGCGGGCCGAAGAGGGCCATGGCGCGCGGCCCCTGGATGGCGGCGGCCACCGCGCCGGCTCGCCGCAGCACCTCGGTGTCCTTGCCCCGCCGATCGAAGGGGTGGGCGTGGCGGGTGTGCTTCAGCACCGCCACCCGGAGCCCGCGCGACGACAGGACCGGGAGGAGCCGGCGCAGCAAGCGGGTCTTCCCCGCGCCGCTCGGCCCGGAGATCGCCACGATGGGCACTAGCCGTCGCCGAGCAGCCACGCGGTCACCTCCGCCCCCTCGGCCAGGTCGCCCACGTCGGCGCCCAGGCAGAGGAGCAGGTCGGCCAGCGCCGGCCCTCGCACCTGCGCCGCGTCGCGCCCGACCGGACGGGCCCGGCCATCCGCCTCGAGCCGGCCCCACAGCAGCCGCGCCCGCCCCGGCTTCCCGGCGGCCGGCTCGGCGAGGTGCAGACGCAGCGCCGGGCGGTGGCGCGCCGCCGCGCCAGCCAGCGTCAGCAGGACCGGCCGCCCGAAGACCTCGAAGGCCACCAGGCAGGCCGATGGGCTGCCCGGCAGCCCGAGCACCGGGATGGCTCCCCGCCGTCCGAAGAGAAACGGCTTCCCGGGCTTCATGGCCACGCCGTGCACCAGCACCTCGGCGCCGCAGGCCGCCAGCGCGCTCGGCACCAGGTCGCGCTCGCCCACCGAGACGCCGCCGATGGTGACGACGCCGTCGGCGCGGGCCAGGGCCGCCTCGAGGGCCGCCACGAGGGGCTCCAGCCGGTCCGGCGCGGCCACCCGCTCCACCTCGGCCCCGAGCGCGGCACAGAGCCCGGCCACCGCGAGGCCGTTCGAGTCGGGCGTGCCTCCGGACACCACCTCGTCGCCGGTGGAGACCACCACCACCCGCGGGCGGCGCACCGTCTCCACCGACTCCACGCCCACCGCCGCCAGCAGCGCGAGCTGGCGCGGGCCGAGCCGCACCCCGGCGCCGAGCGCCTCCCCTCCGGCCGGCACGTCCTCCCCGGCCGGGCGGACGTTCTCGCCCGGTCGGACCGCGTGGCGAAACGTGGCCGTCCCCTCCCCGGCCGTCACCACCTCCTCGCGGACCACCGCGTCGGCCCCACCTGGCAGCGGCGCACCGGTGAAGATGCGGGCCACCGTGCCGCGCGGGAGCGGCACCGTGTGTCCGCCGGCGTAGATGACCTGGCCAACCGGGAGCGTGACCGGGCCAGCCACGTCGGCGGCGCGCACGGCGTAGCCGTCCATGGCGGAGCAGGTGGCCGGGGGCGCGGGGCGCTGCGCCATGGCGGCGGCGGCCAGGTACCGCCCCGCGGCCTCGCGGATGCCGATCGTCTCGGCGGCGAGGGGAGACACGGTCGCGACGAGCCGGTCCCGGACGGCGAGGAGCCTCTCCATGAATGGCGCATCATGCCACGGCCGGGTGGGCCCGGCCTCGCCCGCAAGCGTTGCGCAGCCTCGCTCTTGACCGGCCTCAAGGCGCAAGCCCTGCATCGGTAGCCACCAAATTCCTCCTGTTATCGCGGGCCTGAGACGTGCAAGCAGACTCAGGTCAAGGCGCTACCTGATCCGTCATGGAGGATTCGTGCTCTCAAATTCGCCTGTCACCGACTGCGCCGCCTGCTCGCTCGGCATCGCGTCCCAGGGCAAATGCCGGCTCACCCCGGCCACCCGTGAGTCCGGCTCCACCATCTGCGCCCAGGGCGAGCGTCCCCGCACCGTCTACTTCGTGAAGGAGGGCTTCGTGGCCCTCTCGGCCGTCAGCCCCCGAGGCTCGGAGCTGCTCCTCACGCTGCGCGGCCCCTCCTCGCTCCTCTGCACCGAGGCGCTCCAGGGCGAGGCCTCGCCGTTCGAGGTGCGCGCCCTCTCCCGCGTCCGGGTCTGCGGCATCGGCGGCGACGCGCTGGCGCAGTGGGTGGGCCCGGAGAAGAGCGCCGGCCGCGTCATCCTCGACCTGCTCCTCTCCGAGTCGCGTCAGTCGCGCGACGAGGTCAACTGGCGGCAGGGCGACTGCCTGTCCCGGGTGGCTCGCTTCGCGCTGGCCCACGCCCGCTTCCTGGCCGACCGCCCCAACGCCGTTCGCAAGCAGGTGGTGGCCCGCCTGCTCGGCATGCGCCCGGAGACGCTCTCCCGCTGCCTCACCAAGCTGGAGCGCGACGGCGTGGTGGACGCCTCACGGGGCGTCAAGGTGCTCGACCACCGCCGTCTGGCCGCCATCGCCATGGAAGACGCCGCCGCCTAGGCGCCGCCGGCGCGCCGGTGGCCGGGCAGGAGACACCGCGCCCGGAATGCGGTACACGAGCGCCGGCGTGACCACGGGGGTAGGAGAACAGCCATGCTAGGTCTCAGAATGCCGGAGCTGCTGATCATCGGGTTCATCGTGGTGCTGCTCTTTGGCGCCACCAAGCTGCCGCAGCTCGGCGCCGGGCTCGGCCAGGGCATCCGCAGCTTCAAGAAGGCCTTCTCCGGCGAGGACGAGAAGCCGGCCACCACCCCGCCGTCGAACGACCAGTCGCCCAAGGCCTAGGCCGTTCCGGCCCCAGGGGCCATTGACCGCGGCCGGGGCCCGACCTAGATCGGGTGGGCCCATGGCCGAGACGGTCTTCCAGGAGCTGAAGCGCTACGTCAGGTTCGGCGAGGCGGACGGCGCCTTGCTGCGCGCCTTCCGCCCGCTGGTCTCGCCCCGCTTCCAGGAGATCGCCGAGATCTTCTACGACCGCATCCTCTCCCACGAGGAGGCCTCCAAGGTCCTGCACGGCGGCGAGACCCAGGTGGGGCACCTCAAGGTCACGCTGGTGGCCTGGATGGACAGCCTGCTCACCGGCCCGTGGGACGAGGCCTACTGGCAGCACCGCTACCGCATCGGCAGGGTCCACGTGCGCATCGGCATGCCCCAGCACTACATGTTCGGTGGCATGAACGTGCTGCGCGAGCGGCTGGACCTGGCCGCCGTGGAGCGGCTGGCGGGCGAGGCGCTGGAGCCGACCCGTTCCGCGCTGGGCAAGATCCTGGACCTGGAGCTGGCCGTCATGCTCCACACCTACCGCGACGACCTGCTGGCGCAGCAGGCCCGGGTGGAGCGGCTCTCCACCTTCGGTCAGCTGGTCGGCTCCATCGGGCACGACCTGCGCAACCCCCTCGGCGTCATCGAGACCTCGCTCTTCATCCTGAAGGGGCGGGTGGGCCAGGACGAGCGGGCCCACAAGCACGTGGATCGCATCAAGGAGCAGCTCGACCTCGCCAACGGCATCATCACCAACCTGCTCGACATGATCCGCAACCGGCCGCTGGCGAGCGAGCCGGTCCGGCTCGCCGCGGTGGTGGCGGGCGCGGTGGCGGCGGTGGCGCGGCCGCCCGGGGTGGCCCTCCAGGTCACCGGCGTGGACGCGCTGCCGGAGGTGCAGGGCGACCCGGTGCAGCTGCGGCAGGTGCTGGTCAACCTGCTGGAGAACGCCGTCTACGCCGCCTCGCCAGAGGGCGCGGTGGAGGTGCGGGGGCGCCGCGCCGCCGGCGCCGTGCTGCTCGACGTGGAGGACTCCGGCCCGGGGGTGGACCCGGCCACGCGCCGGCGCCTCTTCGAGCCCCTCATCACCACCAAGGAGCGGGGCATCGGCCTCGGCCTGGCCCTGGTCAAGCGCATCGCCGAGCGCCATGGCGGCGGCGTGGAGTACTCCGAGCGAGAGGGCGGCGGTGCACGGTTCACCGTGCGCCTGCCGGGGTGAGGAGCTCGCCGCCATGCGCCGCTACCTGATCGTCGACGACAACCGCGACTTCGCGGAGAACCTGGCCGAGATCCTGCGCGACGCCGGGGACGAGGTGAGCATCGCCGCCGGCGGGCCGGAGGCCCTGGGGCTGGCTCGCGGCACCCGCTTCGACGCGCTGCTCACCGACATGCGCATGCCGCTCATGGGCGGCGCCGAGCTGGTCCACGAGCTCCGGCGGCTCGACCCGGGGCTGGCCGCCATGGTCATCACCGCCCACGCCGGTGACGACGCCCTGGAGGCGGCGCGGCGCGAGGGGCTGCTGGCGGTGCTGCCCAAGCCGGTGCCGGTGGACCGCCTGCTGAAGCTGCTCGGGGCGGCGCGCCGCGACGGCCTGGTGGTCATCGTGGAGGACGACCAGCGGCTCTCCGACAACCTGTGCGAGGTGCTGCGCGGCCGCGGCTTCGCGGCGGTGACCGCCGCCTCGGTGCTGGAGACGGAGCGGCTCGGGCCGGTGCGCCCCTTCGCGGCGCTGGTGGACCTGCGCGTCCCCGGCGGCCCGGATGGCGAGGCCATGCGCCGCCTCTCCCAGCGCTTCCCCCACCTGCCCATGATCGTCATGACCGGCGTGCACGGCGAGGCGCCGCTCCCCACCGAGGCCTTCTTCAGGAAGCCCTTCGACACGGCCGCCCTGCTGGACGCGGTGGAGCGGCTCCACGCGGCCCAGCTCCGCCCGGCGGCCCAGGCATGAAGGACCACGCCGCGCGCCGCCCGCGCGTCCTCATCGTCGACGACAACGCCGGGCTGGTGGAGAACCTCTCCGAGATCCTGGAGGAGGCCGGCTACGCCGTGCGCGGCGCCGCGTCCTGCGCCGCGGCCGTGCCGGCCGCCCGCGACGGCTTCGACGTGGCGCTGGTGGACCTGCGCCTCCCCGACGGCGACGGCACCGCCCTGGCGCCGCGCCTGAAGGAGCTCTCCCCCGACGGCGAGGTGGTCCTGCTCACCGGCTTCGCCACCCTGGAGTCGGCCATGGCGGCGGTGCGCGCCGGCGCCTGCGCCTACCTGGTCAAGCCCTGCGCCACCCAGGAGCTGCTGGTCACGGTGGAGCAGGCCATGCGCCAGGTGCGGCTTCACGGCGAGAAGCGCGAGCTGGCGCGCAAGGCGCAGATGGCCGAGAAGCTGGCCGCGGTGGGCACCATGACGGCCGGCCTCTCCCACGAGATCCGCAACCCGCTCAACGCCGCCGTGCTGCAGCTCACCGTGCTGGAGCGCCGCCTGCAGCGCCTCCCCGTCGAGGCGCAGGGCCCGCTCCTCGAGCCGCTCACCCTGGTCAAGGACGAGATCCGCCGGCTCGACCACATCCTGGAGGACTTCCTGCAGTTCGCCCGGCCGCGCGAGTTCGTGCCCCGTGCGGTGGAGCTCGGCCCGGTGGTGGCGCGGGTGCTGGACCTGCTGGAGGGCGAGGCGGAGCGGCGCGGCGTCAGCGTGGCGCGCGAGCTCGACCCGGAGCGCACCCTGCCCCCGGTGCCCGGCGACGAGGAGCGGCTGCGCCAGGTGCTGGTCAACCTCACGCTCAACGCGCTGGAAGCCACGCCGGAGGGGGGCGCCATCCGCGTGGCCTGCTACGCCGAGCCGCCCGACCCGTCCCGCCAGGACGACCTGGGGCGGGTGGCCATCTCCATCGAGGACTCGGGGGCGGGCGTGGAGCCGGGGCTGCGCGACCGCATCTTCGAGCCCTTCTTCACCACCAAGGCCAGGGGCTCGGGGCTGGGGCTCTCCATCGTGCACGCCATCGTGGCGCAGCATGGCGGGACCATCGCCGTCGAGGAGGGCGAGACGAGCGGCGCCCGCTTCGTGCTCCGCTTGCCGCGCACGCGCTGAGCCGCGCCGCTACCGGTCGCCCGGGTCCTCGGCCCCGCCCGGCCCCCCGTCGCCGCCGTCTCCGTCCGGCTCGCGGGTGCCGGCGGCGTACTCCTTGAGCCGGTACTGGATCTTGCGCACGCTGATGCCGAGGATCTCGGCGGCGCGGGAGGTGGAGCCGCCCACCATCTCCAGCGTGCGCAGGATGGCCTCGCGCTCGATCTCGTAGAGCGTGGCGCCCGGGATGAGCGCCCCGGGGGCGCGCTCGCGCGGGCGCGGGCCGCGCAGCGATGGCGGCAGGTCCTCGGCGGTGAGCTCGGTGGACTTGCAGAGCACCACGGCCCGCTCCACCACGTTCTCCAGCTCGCGCACGTTGCCCGGCCAGTCATGCGAGAGGAGCGCGTTGAGCGTCCCGGGGGCCAGCCCCTTGATCTCCTTGGCGTAGGCCTTGGAGTACAGGTCGATGAAGTGCGACACCAGCGAGGGCACGTCCCCCTTGCGCGAGCGGAGCGGCGGCAGCGTCACCGCCACCACGTTGAGCCGGTAGTAGAGGTCCTCGCGAAAGCGGCCGGTCTTGACCAGGTCGGCCAGGTCGCGGTTGGTGGCGGCCAGCAGCCGCACGTCCACCTTGAGCGTCTTGACGCCGCCGACCCGCTCGAACTCCTTCTGCTGCAGCACGCGCAGCAGCTTGATCTGGAGCGAGGGCGGGATGTCTCCGATCTCGTCGAGGAAGAGCGTGCCGCCGTCGGCCAGCTCGAAGCGACCCTCCTTCAGCCCCACCGCGCCGGTGAAGGCCCCCTTCTCGTGGCCGAAGAGCTCGGACTCGAGCAGGGTCTCGGAGAGGGCGGCGCAGTTCACCTTGATGAAGGGCTTCCCGGCCCGCGGCGACTCCTCGTGGAGCGCCTGCGCCACCAGCTCCTTGCCGGTGCCCGACTCGCCCAGGATGAGCACGGTGGCCTTGGTGGGGGCCGCCCGCTTCACCACGTCGAAGACCGCCTGCAGCTCCGGCGCATCGCCCACGATGCTGTGGAAGCGGAACCGCTCGCGCACCCGCTCGCGCAGGTTCTGGGTGTCGCGCTGGAGGCGGAGCTTCTCCAGCGCCTTGTCGAGCACCACCAGCACCGCGTTCACGTCGAGCGGCTTGACCAGGTAGTTCTCGGCGCCGGCCCGCATGGCCTCCACCGCCGCCTCCACGGAGGCGAAGGCGGTCATCATGACGAAGACCGCGTCGGAGCCCTGCTCGCGCGCCCGCTTGAGCAGCGTGATGCCGTCCATGCGAGGCATGCGGACGTCGGCCAGCACGGCGGCGGGGGCAAACCCCGGCAAGAGGGCCAGGGCCTCCTCGCCGTCGGCGGCCTCGGCGATCTCGAATCCTTCCTCGCCGAGGATCTGGCGCAGGGCGACCCGAGCGTTCTGCTCGTCGTCGACGACCAGGATCCGTTCCTTGGCGCGGGTGCCGGTGCTGCTGAGGGTCATGGAGCCGTATCCTGGACCAGGGGCGCAAAGGCTGCGGGCCCGGGGAGTCTATGCCCCGTCCAGGTCTAAAAATCCAGCGCCTTCAGGGGAGTCTGTCCCGAGGGGTCTCTCCGACTTTGCGCGCTCGGCCATGAACGATAGCCCCTATGGGGGCTCTAGACTCGGCCGATCCGGTCATACGGACGCCAGCGGAACCGGGCCCCCAGCGCCTCGGCCACCCGCCGGCAGTCGGCCTCGAGGAGGCCCGGCATGCCGACGGCGCTGGCGGCCACGTCGGGCAGGCAGGCCACGGCGCTCCGGATGAACCCTTTCACCGCCTCGTACGCCGCCTCGCCGAACCGGCTCGGGCAGAGCCGCGCGTAGGTCGCGGCGTCGGCCGCGTTGAGCGAGACCGAGGTCGCGTCGAGGCCGGCGGCGGCCAGCTCCGGCGGGACGTCGCGCCCCTCGCGGAGCGAGGCCAGGCCGTCGGTGTCGAGCCGGACGCGACCCACGCCGGAGGCCTTGAGCCGACGGATCAGCTCGAGCACCACGTCGAGCCGCCGGGTCGGCTCGCCGAAGCCGGTGAAGACCACCTCGGAGCGCCCGGCCAGCCCGGCCGCCTGCGCCGCGGACCAGACCTCGTCGGCCGTCGGATTCTGCGCCAGCCTGAGGTCGAAGCCGCCCACCGTGAAGTCGCCGTCCCTGATCTTCGGGCAGAAGACGCAGGCCAGCGTGCAGCCGCTCGTGACGTTCAGGTAGAGCGCGTCGGCGAGCGGGTAGGCGAGCACCGGCGAGACGGTGACGCTGGCGGTGTCGTTGGTCACGGTCGGCAGGGTGATAGCAGCGAGGCCGCCGCGCCGCCACCCGGCCCTCGTTCACCCGGGACCGGTGCTCCCGGTCCCGGCGGCTCGGTCTGAAGCAGCTACTCGGCCTCGATGAGCCCCTGGCCGGAGCAGCCGGTGCAGTAGCGAGCCTCGGGGATGGCCCGCATGCGCTGCAGCCCCATCGGCCCCCCGCACGCCTGGCAGGTGCCGTAGCGCCCATCGAGGATGCGCCGCAGGGCCGCGTCGATCTCGGAGAGCTCCCGGCGCACCACCTCGGAGAGCGGGGACGGCACGGCCTCGACCTCGAGCCAGCGCGCCGCCGGGTCGGCCAGCGGAGGCAGCCCCGCCTGCCGCTGGAGCGACCGGCGGCGACGGAGGAGCTGATCCTTGGCTTCGACCACGTATTGGCCCATCACCTCCCGAGCCAAAGCACGGTTCGTGCCCGACAAAAGCCGAGCGATCTCAGGCATCTCGCACCGCAAACCTCGCGTCCTGGACCCGGTGTGCGCACGGCTTGCGCACTTTGGCCTAGACCGGCGGGTGGTGTGCGCATCCCCTACCCCGGGAGCGCCCGGCGGATGGCGCCGCCCCGAGCCAGGTCAACCAGCTCCCCGACCGGCCGATGCGTGGTGGGGTCGAGGAGCCGGACCAGCGGCTTGTCCCAGAGCTCCTCGCCGCGGGCCGGCGCGGTGGAGCGGCCATGGCGGCCGTCGGCAAGCTCCAGCAGCGTCCCTGGCGGGAAGCGGCCGAGCGCGTTCACCAGGAGCTGGGCCAGGACGGGCTGGTAGAGCTTGCCACCCGCCTTGAGCATGGCGCCCAGCGCGGCGTCGCGCGTCACCTTGGCCCCGTAGAGCCGCACCACGTTGGAGTAATCCTCGGCCAGCCGCAGGATGGCTCCGAAGGTGGACGGGCGCAGCGACGCGTCGCCGAAGTCGCGGTGGTGCTCCAGCACGGCGCGCAGGCGGCGCAGCTTGGCCTCGGAGAAGCCGCGCTGCCGGAGCACGATGCGGGCCCCCTCCACCGGGTGGCGGGCCAGCCCCGCCGCGCCCTCCCCCACCCCGGGCGCGAGGTACCCGGCGTCGTGCACCAGCGCGGCGATGCCGAGGTCCTGCAGGAAACCGGAAGGCAGCCGCGCCGCCTTGCCCAGCAGCAGCGCCGTCATGGCCACCTCCACGGCGTGGGCGGCATGCGGCGGGCAGTCCGGGAAGGCGAGCCAGAAGGCCGGCGCCTCGATGCCCGCCTCGAGCGCCTCGATGACGCTGCGGCGCAGCGGCAGCGGATTGAGCACCCGCCCGGCCGCCAGGTTCTCGAAGGTCTCTTCCACCAGCTCCAGCAGGCGGCCCAGCACCTCGCCCGGATCGCGGCGCGGCGCCTCGGCGTCGGTCCGGGTGGTCTGGAAGCGGTAGATGCCGGTCAGCTCCACCGAGCCCACGCCCTGCTCGGCCAGCCACCCGGCCAGCGAGCCGCGCGGCGCCCCGGGCGCGCCCGCGCCGGCCAGGCCGGCCACCAGGGCGCGGATCTGCGCGACCTCCAGCGGCCCGTGGAAGGAGAGGCCGCCGGTGTTGTGGCGGCGCAGCTCCGAGCCGAGGTCCTTCGACCCGGCCTTCCCCTCCGAGCGGATGCGGATGTCGTTGACGTAGACCTGGTCCTCCACCGTGACCAGGTGGACCGTGCCAAGCAGCTCGCCCAGCGCCGCCAGCGACCGACCGAACTCGGCCACCGGCGCGTCGAAGGCGTGGTTGTCCGGCGAATGGGTGCGGGTGAGCTTGAGCAGGCCGCCCAGCATGTGAGCCAGCTGCTCGCCGCCCTCCCGGACCTTCTGCGCCAGCTCCCGATCCTCCCCGGCCCGGGCACGCCCCAGCGCGCGGCCCAGGTCCGTCTGCGCCCGGGTCAGCTCATCCATGGCGGGCTCCCTCGTGGCGGCGGCGCGCCAGGGTGGCGAAGCAGTGGCGGCGCAGCTCGTCGTCGGCCCCCTTGGCCACCGCCTCGATGCGGGCCACGGCGTCCGGCGCGGGGTGGGCGCCCAGCCCGGCCACGGCGGCCCAGCGCAGCGGGTCCTCCTGCCGGCCGCCGGTGAGCCGGCCCAGCAGCCCCTTCCTCGGCTCCAGCCAGCGGGCGAAGAGGTCGAGCGAGCGGGCCTGATGGAGGTGGGCCAGCGCCCGCCCAAGGGCGTCGGCCTCGGCGTGGGAGAGGTCGCGCCGGCCGGTGAGCGCCTCCTCCACGGCCGGGAAGGCGGAGGGCTGGCCGCGCCGCCCCAGCACCTGCGCCACGCCGATGCGCACCGCCTCCTGTCCGGCGCGCAGCAGCCGGAGCAGGCGATCAGCCGGCACGTCGCCCTCGGCGTGCTCCAGCGCCTTGAGCGCCTCCACCTGGAGCCGCACGTCCTGGTGCTCCAGGAGCGCCGCCGCGGCGGCGGCCGCCCAGGCCGGCGCGCGCGCCGCGATGGCCTGGACCAGGCCGCGGGCGGCGGCGGGCTCGAGCGAGGACAGGCGGGACACCACCGCCTCGGCGTCGGCCGGGAGCCGCGCCTCGGCGATGCGCACCAGCACGGCGCGCCGCCCCTCGTCCGGCTCGGTGGCCAGCAGGTCCAGGGCCGCCGAGGCCGGCACGAGCGGGAGGAGCCGCGCCGCCTCGGGCGGCAGCTCGGCCGTGCCGGGCCGCACCGCCGCCACCACGGCGGCCAGCACGCGGGCGTCGCCCAGGGCCCTCAGGATCTCCTCGCGGAGCTCCCCGGCCGGCTGGCGCGCCACCAGGTCGGCCAGCGCCGCCAGCGCCGCCAGCGCCCCGTCGGCGATGAGGAAGTCTCGGACCTCCACCAGGAACTGGCGCGCCTCGCCCGGCGCCACCGCGCCGCGCCCGGCCTCGTGGAGCAGCAGGGCCGCCAGCCGGAGCGCGTTGTGCACCAGCGCTTCCGGCCCGTCCTCGGCCCGGAGCGGCGCCAGCGCCTCCTCCGGCACGGATCGGAAGGCGATGGGCCCGGGGGGCGGCAGCAGGGGGAATGGCGTGTCGAAGCCGGCCGGCGGGCGCGCCCCCTGGCCGGAGCGGCGGCGGCGCTCCTCGGGCTCCGGGTTGTCCTCCTCCGGCGTGAACCCCTCCACCGCCACCACGCGGATGCCGCCGAACTCCGCCTTGCGGAGCATGGTGGCCAGGTCCTCCTCCTGCTGGCGGATCCCCGTGGAGCGGATGGCCACGATCTCGAGGAAGGCGAGCAGCTCGGCCCAGGGCACCTCCGGCTCGAAGGTGAGCCGGCGCACGCCGTCGCGGAAGAGCTTGAAGGCCAGCGAGCGCTCGCGATCGACCTCGCGGTAGACCAGCTCGCCCTCGCGGAGCAGGTCGAAGGGGAGCACGTCGAGCACCAGCGGGGTGCCGGCGGTGGCGAGCTGGGCCTTCTGCTGGTAGTCGGACAGGAACTGGCGCACCACCGCGTTGGCCGGGTCGTAGAGGCTGAAGGAGCGGGCCGCCTTGGACAGGGCCAGCACCAGGGCGGCGGCAGCCTGGCCGCCGTCGGAGGTGGCCAGCGGGGCGCGCTCGGGTTCGAGGCCGGCCGTGGGCGGGGTGGTGCGCGTGCCACCCGCGGGCGGCTGGGGCTGCGTCATCGGACGGGCCCTCCTCTCGCCGCGAGTGAACCCCCCCGCCCCCGGGGCGTCAAGCAGACGGCCCAGGTACGGTTATGCTCCACCCACATGTGTGGCCGCTTCTCACTCACCAGCTCGGACATCGCCGCCCTGGCGCGCGCCTGGGGGGCCGAGGTGGACGCCGCCCTGCTGGCGCGCTGGCGCCCCCGCTACAACGTGGCGCCCGGCCAGCGGGTGCCCCTCCTGCGAGGCCCGCCCGGCGCCCGCTGGCTCGCGGAGGCCGCCTTCGGCCTGCCGGCGGGTCGTGGGGCGCTGCACCTCAACGCCCGCGCCGAGTCGGCTGGGCAGAAGCGGACCTTCCGCGCGGCGCTGGCGCACGGACGCGCCGCCGTGCCGGCCGACGGCTTCTACGAGTGGGAGGGGCCGCCCTCGGCGCGGCGGCCCACCTGGTTCCACGCGCCCGGGGGGGCGCCGCTCCTCCTGGCGGCGCTGGCGGTGGAGGGGGCCGGCGGTCCGGCCTTCGCCATCCTCACCACCGGCGCGGTGGAGCCGGTGGCGCGGCTCCACGACCGGATGCCGCTCATCCTGCCGCCCGAGCAGCTCGACGCCTGGCTGGCCGATGGGCCGCCGCCCCCATTCCCGCCGATGATCCCGGGGCGGCTGGCGGGCCGGCCGGTGTCGCCGCGCGTCAACTCACCCCGGCACGACGACCCTGAGTGCCTCGCCCCGCCGGAGCCGCCGGCGCAGGGCGCGCTGTTCTAGGGGGGCGGGCGCGGGGACTCCTCCCTGGCCCTCACAGCCCCCTGCTCGTGCCGAGCTTCACGCCGGCGGCCTGGAAGGCGGCGTCGGTCTCGGCGGCCCGCTCCGGGAAGACCGCGCGGGTCAGGTCGTCGAGCACCACCACCTCGAACCCCTCCGCCGCCGCGTCCACCGCGCTGAAGCGGACGCAGAAGTCGCGAGCCAGGCCGCACAGGTAGAGGCGGACCACGCCGCGAGCCCGCAGCCACGCGCCCAGGCCGGTGGTGGGGCGCGCGCCGTCCGGGCCGACGTTCTCCCGGAAGGCCGAGTAGGAATCCACCTCGCCCCGCGTCCCCTTGCGCAGGAGCAGCGTCACGGCCTCGTCGGGCAGGGCCGGGTGGAGCGAGGCGCCCGCGGAGCCGCGCAGGCAGTGGTCGGGCCAGAGCTCCTGCGGTCCCGCCGGGCGGGCCAGCGTGGTGTAGGGCGCGGCGCCCGGGTGGGAGGAGGCGAAGGAGACGTGGCCGGGCGGGTGCCAGTCCTGCGTGGCCACCACGGTGCCGAAGCGCGGGACCAGCGCGGCGATGGGGTCCACCACCTCGTGGCCCCCGGACACACCGAGCGCCCCGCCGGGCAGGAAGTCGCGCTGCAGGTCGACCACGAGGAGGGCGTCGCGCCTGGGATCGAGCGTCATGGTGCCCCGGATCATAGCCGGTTGGCAGACGCCCCGCCGCGCGCTCCCCGACACCGATTCGGCCCTGATCCTTGCGGGTTTCCTGGTTGTCTCCGCCCTCGCTCTGGGCTAGCTTCCGCCGCCTATGGACAAGACCTGGGTCAAGGACGTCAAGGAGGGAGAGCGCGTCAAGAGCCTCTTCCTGGTCGCCCGCAAGGCCACGCCGACCGCCAAGAGCGGCAAGACCTACCTGGCCGCCACGCTCGTCGACAAGACCGGCGAGCTGGAGGCCCGCTCCTTCGACAAGGTCGAGGAGCTGGTCGCCCTCTTCGAGGAGAAGGACTACGTGGAGGCCGAGGGATTGATCGGCACCTTCCAGGGCAAGCCCCAGCTCCGCGTCGAGACGCTGACCAAGGTGGACCCTGCCGGCCTCGACGCCGCCGAGTTCGCCTGGGTGGCGCCTCCCGAGCCCAAGAAGCCCGAGAGGCCAGCCGCCGCCGAGGCCGACGACGTCCAGTGGCAGGAGCTGCTCGTCCTGGTGGACGCCGTGGTCGACCCCAACGTGAAGTCGCTCATGGCGGCCTTCCTGGCCGACGAGGACTTCGCCTCGCGGATGCGCCGCTCGGCGGCCGCCAAGTCGGTGCACCACGCCTACGCGGGTGGCCTGCTGGAGCACACCGTCTCCACCATCAAGCTGGCCCACCGGATGGCCGACCAGTACCCCCAGGTCGATCGCGACCTCCTGGTGGCCGGCGCCTTCTTCCACGACCTCGGCAAGGTGCGCGAGCTCATCGGCGAGCGGAACGCCGAGTACAGCGACGAGGGGAAGCTGGTCGGCCACCTGGTGATGGCGGCGCAGTGGATCCACGACAAGGCGCGCCGCGTCGGCGTGCCGCGCGAGCTGGAGCACCACATCGTCCACCTGGTGCTGGCCCACCACGGCAAGCTGGAGTACGGCTCGCCCAAGGTGCCGCTCACGCTCGAGGCGCTGCTGACGCACTACCTCGACGAGATCGACAGCCGGGTCAACAGCTGGCTCAACCTGATGGGGCGCGAGAGCGGCAACCGGCGCTGGACCGACTCCAACAACGTCTATGAGCAGTCCATCTGGCGCGGCGCCCTCCCCACCGTGCAGGCCGAGAAGAAGGGGCCGCCCGCCGAGGCGATGACCCCGGTCATCTACGTGCCGCGCGAGGGCGGCTCGCAGGGCCAGGGCCAGCAGCGGAAGCGGCCGGAGAAGAAGCCGCGCCCGGCCCAGCCACCCCGCCCCGAGCGCAGGACCGAGGAGCGCCCGGCGGCCGAGGCTGGCGCGCCCGGCGCCGACGCCCCCAGGGCCGACGCGCCGCCCGCGGCGCCGCGCCCCGAGGGGCGACCCGATCGCGGCATGGACCGCGGGGCGCACCGCGGCCCCGGCTCGTTCGGAGGCCCGGGCGACAAGAAGAAGGGCTACACGGGGCCGCGCCTCCCGGGCGATCGCGGCCCGCACCGTCCGCCGGGCGCCGACAAGCCCAAGAGCCTGACGCACAACCCGTTCGCGGCCCTGGCCGCGAAGCTGGGGGAGGACGCCGCCAAGCTGGCCGAGCCAGCCGCGGAGCCGACGCCGGAGCCGAGCTCGGCCCACCCGCCTGAGCCGCCCGCCGACGCCGCTCCGCCGCCGCCCGCCGAGGCCCCGCCCGCCGAGCCGAAGGCCACCGAGCCGAAGGCCGCCGAGCCTCAGGCCACCCCCCCGGCGACCTCCCCCGAGAGCGGCGGGACGTAGCGGACGAGCCGGGGCGCGGCGGGCGCTGCGCCGATCGGCGTGTTACACAGGGAGGATGGTTCCGTTCGGCAGGACGGCGGCGGTCTTCGACGTCGATGACTCGCTGCTCGACGGCAACGCCGGGACCATCTTCACCTGGTACCTCTACCGGGAGAAGGTGATGCGTCCCGAGGTGCGCTCGCGCATCCCGCGCATCATCTACGAGTATGCCCGCCACCGGCTCAGCGAGCTGGACATGGTGGAGGTGGGCAGCCGCTGCCACGAGGGGCTCCTCGCCGACGACCTCAAGGCCCACGCGCGCACCTGCTTCGAGCGGCACCTGCGCCGGCGCATCACCTCCGGCGCCATCCGGCAGGTCCGCAAGCACCTGCTCTCCGGCCACTTCGTGGTCATCGCCTCCGGCTCCCCCCAGTACATCATCGACGAGGTGGCCGCCCACCTGCGGGTCCACGCCGCCATCGGCACGCGCACCCGCATCGTGGACGGCCGCGCCACCGACCAGATCCTTCCGCCGGTGGTCTTCCGCGAGGGGAAGCGCGAGGCGGTGGAGCGGATCTGCGACCAGTGGGACCTCGACCTGGGCCGCTCCTGGCTCTACAGCGACTCGCCGGCGGACACGCCGCTCTTCGAGGCGGTGGGCCACCCGGTGGTCGTCAACCCCAAGTCGCCCTTCCGCGAGGTGGCCGAGCAGCGCGGCTGGGACGTGGTGGAGTGGGCGGACCGGAACCGCCCTGGCGCCGATGGCGAGGGAGCCGACGAATGGGGCAGCTGGGACGGCTAGTCGAGCTCGGCGCCGGCGACCTGCCCGCGCTCCAGGCGCTCTTCGAGCGCTGCACCGCCTTCTTCCAGCTGGTCCACGGCGCCCCGCCGCGGCCCGACGAGGCGGAGCGATGGCTCCGCGAGGAGGCTCCGGGCAGGACGCCCGGCGCCCGGTCCGTCTTCGGCCTCCTCGATGAAGAGGAGCGGCTGGTGGGCGCCGTGGACGTGGTGCGCGACGACCCGGAGGAGCATGAGTACTGGCTCGGCACCATGGTCATCGAGCCGACCATCCGCGGCGTCGGGCTGGGGGCCTGGTTCCACGCCCAGGTGCTCTCCTGGATCAAGGAGCAGGGCGCCCGCGGCGTGCAGCTCTGCGTGCAGAAGCAGAACCCCGGGGCCATCCGCTTCTGGGCGCGCCAGGGGTACGAGGAGACGGGCTCCGCCCGCGTCAAGGCCGGCCAGCAGGTGAACGAGGTGGTGAAGATGCGGCTCAAGCTGTAGCGCCCTCTCAGGGCAGGCGGAAGAGCCGCCTCGTGTTGGCGGTGGTGAGGGCCGCCACCTCGTCCAGCGGGATCCCCCAGATCTCCGCCACCTTCGAGGCCACCTGGACCACGTTGGCCGGCTCGTTCCGCTGGCCGCGCAGCGGCACCGGGGCCAGGAACGGGCTGTCGGTCTCCACCAGCAGCCGGTCGCGGGGCACCAGCCGGATGGCCTGGCGTATGGGCTCGGCCGTCTTGAAGGTGGCGATGCCCGCCACCGAGAGGTGCAGCCCGAGATCGAGGTACCTGCGCGCCGCGGCGGCGTCGCCGGTGAAGCAGTGGATGACGCCGCCCGCCTCGGGCAGCCCCTCCTCGCGAAGCACCCGCGCCGCGGCCTCGTCGGCCTCGCGCACGTGGACCACCACCGGCTTGCCGGCGGCCCGGGCGATGCGCAGCGAGCGCCTGAAGGCCGCCTCCTGCACGTCGCGCGGCGAGAGGTCGTAGTGGAAGTCGAGGCCGGTCTCCCCCACCCCGACCACGCGCGGGTCCCGGGCCAGGGCCTCGCTGGTGGCCCAGTCGGCCTCACCGACCTTGGCGCACTCGTGCGGGTGGACGCCGATGGTGGCCGAGAAGACCGACGGGCGCCCGGTGGCGAGCTCGAGGGCGTTGCCGAAGCTTCCGGGGGCGCGCCACAGCCCGATGGCCACGATGCGCCTCACGCCGGCCGCGGCGGCGCGAGCCACCACGGCCTCGAGGTCGCCCTGGAAGTCCTCGAAGTCGAGGTGGGCGTGGGAGTCGATGAGCTCCATGGCGGCCCCGGGCGCGGTGCTCCTACTTGACCCGCGTGCCGGGGGCGATGCCGTCGCCCACCGTCACCACCTGCAGGTTGGGCGGCTCGCCGGCGGCCAGCAGCATCCCCTGCGAGGTGATGCCGCGCAGCGGGCGCGGCGCCAGGTTGGCCACCACCACGATGCGCCGCCCCACCAGCGCCGCCGGGTCCGGGTAGGCCTGGGCGATGCCGGCCACGATGGTGCGCGGCGCGGGCTCGCCCACCTCCACGGTGAGCTGGAGGAGCTTGTCCGCCTTGGGCACCGGCACGGCGGCGCGCACCAGCCCGACCCTGAGCTCCACCCTGGCGAAGTCCTCGTACTGGATGACGCCGAAGACGGGTGGCGCGGCCGGGGCCTTGGCGCTCGCCGGCGCGGCCACCTTGGCGGGCGCGGCCGCCGGCGGCGAGGCGATGAGCTGCTCCACCTGCTTCGCCTCGAGGCGGGCGATCTGCGGCGGCCGGCCGGCCAGCGTCACCGGGCGTCCGTCGAAGGGGTCGAACCCCTCGGTCCAGGCCGGCAGCGTGGGGGCGCCGAAGGCGGCCGCCAGGGCGGAGGTGAAGCGCGGCATGACCGGGTGGAGCGCCACCGAGAGCCCCACCAGCGCCTGGCCGATGCAGGCGAGCAGCGCCTGGGCGGCCGGCGCGGTGGGCGCCTCCCAGGGCTTCGACTCCTGCATCCGCCGGTTGCACACCGAGGCCGCCTGGCTCACCAGCCGAAGCACCTCGCGGTACTCCAGGGCCGCGTAGGCGCCGCGCGCGCCAGCCAGCGCCTGCCGGACCGCGCCGGCCACCTCCGGGTCGGCCGGGCCGGAGAGCGGCCCGCCGCTGCGCTCGCCCAGGGCCGCCACGCGAGAGGCCAGGTTGGCCAGGTTGTTGGCCAGGTCGGCGTTGATGCGGTTGCGGAACTCGTCGAGCGAGAGGTCCAGGTCGGAGACGCCCGGCCCGAGGTTGGCGGCGAAGAAGTAGCGCAGCAGCTCCGGGTCGAGGCCGGCCTCCAGGTAGGTGGCGGCGTTGATGAAGGTGCCGCGCGTCTTCGACATCTTCTCGCCGTTGACGGTGAGGTGGCCGTGCACCGCCATGCGGTCCGGCCGCTTCAGCCCGGTGGCCCAGAGCATGGCGGGCCAGAAGACCGCGTGGAAGCGCAGGATGTCCTTGCCGATGAAGTGCTCCAGCCGCGACGGGGCGCCCGGGGCCAGGAAGCGCGCCTCGTACTCGGCCGCCGTGAGCCGCTGCCCCTCCGGCGCCTCGGCGCTGAAGAAGTGCTCGCCGCTGGAGAGGTACCCGATGGGCGCGTCCATCCAGACGTAGAGGAACTTGCCGGGGAAGTCCGGGTCCTGCACCGGGAAGCCGAAGTAGGGCGCGTCCCGGGTGATGCACCAGTCCTGCAGGTCGTCGAGCCAGCCCTTCACCTGCTGGCGCACCGCGCCCTCCAGGTGTCCCTCGGCCTCCACCCAGCCGCGGATGAGCTGCGTGACCTCGGGCTTCCGCAGGTTGACGTAGGCGTGGTCGCTCCGGCGCACCACCGGCGCGGAGCCGCAGAGGGCGCAGCGGGGCTCCTTCAGCTCGCGCGGGTCGTAGGTGGTGCCGCAGCTCTCGCAGACGTCGCCGTACTGGTCGGGCGTGCCGCAGGTGGGGCAGGTGCCCTTGACGAAGCGGTCCGGCAGGAAGCGCTGGTCGGTGTCGCAGTAGAGCTGCTCCACCGACTTCTTGTAGATGAGCCCCTTCGCCTTGAGCGCGTCGTAGACCCGGTAGGCCCAGCGGCGGTTCTCGTCGGAGTGGGTGGTGTAGTAGGTGTCGTGCGCGATGCCGAACCGCTCGAAGGTCTGGTGCTGCTCGCGCCGGAACCTGTCGGCGAACGCCTCCGGCGCCACGCCGGCCTTGGCGGCGTTCACCTCGATGGGCGTGCCGTGGGCGTCGGCGGCGCAGATCCAGGTGACCTCCTCGCCGGTGGAGCGCAGGAACCGGACGTAGACGTCGGTCTGCACGTGCTCGACCATGTGGCCGAGGTGGATGGACCCGTTGGCGTAGGGCAGCGCGCTCGTGATGAGCCGGCGCGTCGTCATGGTGCTCTCCTGTCCGCTGCGTTGGAGCCGAGCAGGCCGAGCAGCACCCGCTCGAGGCGGAGCCGACCGTCCTGCCCGCTCTTCATGGCCACGTCCGCCTCGTGCAGCGCCACCAGTCCATCCAGCAGCTCGGCGCGGCTGAAGCGGGTGGAGGCCTGGTACTTCATCCAGAAGCCGAAGGGCTTCTTCTTGCCGATCTCGGCGGCCGGGATGGTGGGGAAGACCTGGGCCTCCCAGTCCCGCGGCGACCCGAGCCTGCGCTCCCCCACCACGGCGCGGGCCCGCTCCTTCTCCAGCAGCAGCCGCCGCACCGTGCTGGCCAGCGAGCCGAGCAGCATGTGCGGGCTGCCCCCCGCGCCGACGGAGCGATCCACCACGGCGAGGGCGTCGCCGAGCTTCCGCTCCTCGACGGCGTTCCCCAGCGCGAAGAACTGGTCCTCGGCGGTGCGCACCACCACCTCGGCCACGTCGGCCGCGGTGATGACCTGGCGCGCTCCCACGTAGGCCACCAGCTTTTGCAGCTCCTGGGCCAGCGTGCGCGCGTCGCCGTCGACGCACTCGGCGAGCCGCTCGATGGCCTCGTCGTCGGCCTGGCGGCCGGTGCCCTGGAGCAGCAGCCGCACGGTGGGCCCCAGGATCACCCTGGCCCCGAAGTTGGCCTCGCGGGCCACCGCCACCTTGACCCGGCGTCCGGCCGCCGCCAGCTTCTTCACCAGCGGCAGCGTGGCGTCCACCTTGCCGGCAGCCACCACCAGCACGTGGCCGGGCGGCAGGCCGCGCGTCAGGGCGGCGTCGAGGGCGGCCGAGTCGTCCTTGGCCACCTTCAGCTCGCGCTCCACCGCGTGGCGGCCGGCCCGCACCACGAACTCCAGGTCCTCCTCCGAGAGCGTGAAGCCGAACTCCGCCCGGAGGTCCTTGGCCAGGGCCTTCAGGGCCTTGGCGAGCTCCTTGTCCCAGGGCTTCTGCTCCAGCGGCCCCAGCCCGCCGGCCAGCGAGGGCGGCACGAGGTCGGCCGCCTGGAAGCCCGCCTTGGCCAGCAGGGCCAGCAGCCGCCGCGTCGCCTCGCGCTGCCGGCCGTCCGCCCACTGCTGGCGGGCCTTCTCGAAGGACTCCTGCACGTCCTCCTTGGAGGTGAGGAAGGCCGGCTCCTGCACCAGCACCACCTTGCGCCCGCTGGAGAAGAGGCCCCGCGTCTCCACCTCGGCAGCCACCTCGGCCGGCGAGGCGGCCGTGTCGAGCTCCACCAGGTTGAGGCTGCGCAGCGCCTCCGGCACCAGCGCGTGGCAGAGCTCGCGGGCGGCGCGCAGCGAGAGGAAGGCGTCGCCGTCGAGGAGGTAGACCCCCAGCGGCCGCCCCTCCCGCGCCTCGGCGAGGCACTCGTCGAGCTGCTCGCTCGCGCCGGCCCCGTCGTCGCGGGGGGGTCCGCCGAACCTACCGGCCATCGAACCACCCGATGAGCATGCGCTCCACCGCCAGCGGCCCGGACGCGTTCTGGCGCAGCGCGGCCAGCAGCCGCTCCACGCCCGCCCGCCGGCGCAGCGCCTCCTGCGGGGAGACGGCGGCGGCGGTGCGGCGGGTCACGTCGGCCAGGCCGGCCAGCAGCGGCGCGCCGCCGGCCTGCACCGCCAGCACGTCGCGCCACCAGGCCAGCAGCGCCTCGCCGAGCTCGGCCACCTTCTCCCGGTCGGAGCCGTCCTCCGCCTCCTGGTCGGTCGGCGTTCCCTCCCGGTCCGCCTTCCACCGCCCCAGCGAGCGGGCGAAGGCCAGCCAGGCGACCGGCGCGTCGGCCTGGAGCGCCGCCACCGCCCGCAGCGAGGCGTGGATGGCGGCCACCTCCTTGCCCAGCAGGGTCCGGGCCCGCGCCAGGGACCCGCCCGCCAGAGGAGCCACCGCCCGGGCCTGGGTCTCCAGCTCCGCGACCGCCTCGGCGGTCATCCCCTTGGTGCCGGCGTGGACCCGTCCCTCGGCGAGGAGCACCTCCTCCACGAGCGCGTCGGGCAGCGGCGCGAAGGCCACCCGCAGGCAGCGGCTGCGGACGGTGGGGAGCAGCGAGTCCGGGGTGGAGGAGACCAGCACCAGGGTGGTTCCGTCCGGCGGCTCCTCCAGCGTCTTCAGGAGCGCGTTCTGGGCCTGCAGGTTCATGGCGTCGGCCGGGTCGATGATGATCACCCGGCGGCGGCCCTGGAAGCGGCGCATCGAGACCACGTGGTCCACCACGTCGCGCACCTGGTCCACCACGATGTCTCGCGACGGCGAGCGGCCGCTCTTCGGCTCCCAGCGCTTCCAGGCCACCATGGTCCGCTCGTCGGCCAGCACCAGCACGTCGGGGTGCTTCCCCTCCGCGATGCGCCGGCAGGGGTCGCAGGTGCCGCAGGGATCGGCGCGGAGCCCCTCGGGGCCGGCCACTCCCCCCTCGCAGTTGGCGGCCTGGGCCAGCAGCCTGGCCGTGGTCCCCTTGCCGACCCCCTCCGGCCCGCCGAACAGGTAGGCGTGGTGGAGCGTGCCGCGCGCGAGCGCCGCGCGGAGCGACCCGGTGGCGCGATCCTGCGCCCTGACCTCGGAGAACGGCATCGGGGGGCGGAAGATAGCACGCCCCCCTGGCGCGCCGGAGCGCCCTGGAATGGACAGGCTCCCGGCCGGGCGTAGAATCGCGGACCTCGGAGCCAGCCCATGAACATCACCCCCCTGGACATCACCCAGAAGCAGTTCCGCCGGACCTTCCGCGGCCTCGACGCCGAGGAGGTGGAGGGCTTCCTCTCGCTGGTCGCCAGCGAGTTCGAGGGGCTGGTCCGCGAGGTGACCGCGCTCCGCCAGGCGGGCCAGCGCAAGGACGAGGAGCTGGTGGAGCACCGCGGCCGCGAGCGGGCCCTGCAGGAGACGCTGGTGGCCGCCCAGCGGGCCTCCGAGGAGATCCGCGAGTCGGCGCGCAGGGAGGCGGAGATCACCCTGGCCGACGCCGAGCTCCAGGCGGAGAGGATCGTCCAGTCGGCCCACGGTCGCTACCTCAAGATCGTGGACGACGTGAGCGAGCTGAAGCGGCAGCGCATCCAGTTCGAGGCGGGCGTGAAGACGCTGGTGGAGAGCCACCTCAAGCTGCTGGAGGCGTTCCGCGAGCCGGCCCGCGAGGAGGCCATCCCCTTCGCCGCCGGGCGCAAGCGGCTCTCCGTCGACGAGGGCTGACCCTTCGCCGTCCTGGACGACCGCGCACGAATCGCGATCAGTCCGGTCGCCCCGAGCGTAGGCGAGCGCCAGCGAGCCGGAGTCGAGGGGCGCCCCGGGGACGCGGGCCGTGCCTCAGTGCGCCTCGGCCCAGCTCCGGCCGTGCCCGACCTCCACCAGCAGCGGCACCGAGAGGCCGCTCACGGCTTCCATCTCGCGCTTGAGCAGCGCGGCCACGGGCTCCACCGCCCGCTCCGCCGCTTCCACCACCAGCTCGTCGTGGACCTGGAGGAGCATCCGGGCCTCCAGCCCCTCCCGCGCCAGCGCGGCGTGGACCCGCAGCATGGCCATCTTCACCAGGTCGGCGGCCGTCCCCTGGATGGGCGTGTTGATGGCGGTCCGCTCCGCCCCCTGCCGCACCGCCGGGTTGCGCGCCGAGATCTCCGGCATGGCGCGCACGCGGCCGAAGACCGTGCGCACCTCCCCCTCGCGCCGGGCCTGCGCCACGATCTCGCCGAGCCAGCGCTTCACCCCGGCGTAGCGGGCGAAGTACCGGTCGATGATGGCCTGCCCCTCGCGCGGGGGAAGGTCCAGCCGCTGCGACAGGCCGAAGGCCGAGAGGCCGTAGGCGATGCCGAAGTTGAGCATCTTGGCGACCCGCCGCATCTCGGGCGTCACCGCGTCGGGCGGGACGCCGTAGGTCTCGGCGGCCGTGCGGGTGTGGACGTCCTCTCCGGTGCGGAAGGACTCGAGCAGCGCCGGGTCGCCGGAGTAATGGGCCAGGATGCGCAGCTCGATCTGCGAGTAGTCGGCCGAGACCAGGCGCCGCCCGGGCGGGGCCACGAAGGCGGCCCGGATGCGGCGCGACAGCTCGGTGCGCACCGGGATGTTCTGCAGGTTGGGGTCGGTCGAGGAGAGCCGCCCGGTGGCCGCCCCGGACTGGTGGAAGGTGGTGTGGAGCCGCCCGTCGGCCGGGTCGACGAGGAGCGGCAGGGCATCCACGTAGGTGCCCTTGAGCTTGGAGAGGGCGCGGTGCTCCAGCACCAGCCGCGGCAGCGGGTGCTGCTCGGCCAGCTTCTCCAGCACCTCCACGTCGGTGGAGGGGCCGGTCTTGAGCTTCTTCACCACCGGGAGGTGCAGCTCCTCGAAGAGCACCCGCGCCAGCTCCCGGGTGGAGGCCACGTTGAACGGGTGGCCGGCCGCCGCCGCCATGCGCGCCGTCAGATCGGCCATGGCGGCGCCGAACTCGACGCTCATGGCCGCCATGGCCTCGCGGTCCACCGAGATGCCGTCCTTCTCCATCTCCCAGAGGACGGGGATGAGCGGGCGCTCCACCTCGCGCAGGAGCGGCGCGAGGCCGCCCTCCTCCACGCCGGCCAGGAGCGCCGCCGCCAGGTCCGGCAGCGCCGCGGCCGACGGCGCGGCCCAGGCCCCGAGGCGCTCCACCTCGGCCCCTTCCCGCCCCGGGCCGCGCTTGCGCTCGCCCGCGGTCGGGTCGGGCGGCAGCTCGAACCGGCACCGCTCGCGCGCCACGTCCGCGAGGGCATGCTCGCGCCGGGTCGGCACGAGGAGGCGGGAGAGGAGATCGGTGTCCTCGCCCGGCGCCGAGAGGGCCAGGCCGAGCCGCGCCAGCGCGTGCATGGCGCCCTTGCGATCGTGCACGTGGACCGGCACCGCGCCGGCGAGGAGCGGGGCCAGCGCCCGCCTGACCGCCTCGAGCGGCACCGCCGCCGGGGCGCCCAGGTAGCGGTGGCCGAGCGGCAGGTAGAAGGCGCGCCCCGCCCCCGCCAGGGCCAGCCCCACCACCGGGTCGGTGCGCGGCGCCTCACCCGTGCCCACCACCAGCAGGCCGAGCGCGGGCGCCGAGGCGAGCACCGCGGCCGCCTCGGCGAGCGCCGCCTCGTCGAGCAGGAGCTCCGGCCGCTCCGGGCGGGGCGAGGTCGGACCGGTGGGTGTCGGGGCGAGGCCGGCGCCGGTCGGTGTCGAGGTCGGTGTCGAGGTCGGAGTCGAGGTCGGAGTCGAGGTCGGAGTCGAGGTCGGTGTCGAGGTCGGTGTCGAGGTCGTCCCTGCCCCCGGCAGCTCCCTGAGGAGTCTGGTGAACTCCAGCTCCGTGAAGAGCGCCCGGGCCTTGGCCGCGTCGATCGGCCGGCGGGCCAGCCCTTCCGGATCCCAGGGCAGCGCCATGTCGGTCTTGAGCGTCACCAGCCGCCGGTTGAGCCTGAGCCGGTCGGCGTGCGCCAGGAGCTTCTCCCTCAGCTTCTCCCCGCCCCGCTTCACCACCAGCGGGATCTCGTCGGGGCGGGCCAGCATGGCCTCCACCGTGCCGAAGTGGCGGATGAGCGCCGCGGCGGTCACCTCGCCCACGCCCGGCACGCCCGGCACGTTGTCCACCTTGTCCCCGAGGAGCGACTGGTACTCGATCATCCGCCCCGGCGGCACGCCCATCTTCAGCTCGACCTCGGCCGGCCCGGTCCAGCCCCCCTGCCCCTTCGCCTCCGCCATCGGGTCGAAGAGCTTCACCTGCCCGTCCACCAGCTGGGCGAAGTCCTTGTCGCCGGTGACGATGACCACCTCCCAGCCGTGGCCGCGGGCGTGCGTGGCCAGGGTGGCGATGATGTCGTCGGCCTCGAACCCCTCCTGCTCCAGGATGGGCACGTCGAGGGCGCGCGCCACGTCGCGCACCAGCGGGAACTGGGGCACCAGGTCGGAGGGCGGTTCCGGGCGCTGCGCCTTGTAGCTGGGGTCGAGCTCGGTGCGAAAGCTCTTGCGGCTGACGTCCAGCACCAGCGCCACATGGGTGGGGGCGTGCTCGCGAAGGGAGCGCAGCAGCATGTTGGTGAACCCCAGCACCGCGTTGGTGGGCACGCCCTTCGAGTTCGAGAGCGGCGGCAGGGCGTGGTAGGCGCGGAAGATGAAGCCCGAGCCGTCGATCAGGGTGAGGGTTGGCACGGGCGGGACCATACCCCCGCGCTCCCACGGCGGCGACCTCGACCGCCGCCTCGGCCGAACGCTACGGCACGACGCGCAGCGGCACGGTGGTCCGCCGCCCAGCCCCGTCCACCAGCACCAGCGACGAGCGTCCCGGGCTGGCGCCGGTCACCACCACCGCCGCCGCCTCCGCCTGCACCCGCGCCACCCCGTTCTCCTCGAGCAGCACCCGGGCCAGGCCGGGCGCCGGCAGGCGTCGCGCCTGCCCCACCGAGAGCACCACCTCGCCCGGCACGGCGGCCGCCGCCGCCGCGGCGGCGCGCGCCGGCTCCACCTTCACGTCGAAGGTCACGGTGGCGCCGTCGTCGAAGACCACGTCCAGCTGCGCCCGCCCGGCGCGGAGCGCGGTCACCTTGAGCCGGCCCGCCATGGCGTCCAGCCCGAGCAGGTCGGGGTCGGTGGTGGCCAGGCTGGCCACCGGCCGGGTGAACTCCAGCGTCACCACCTGCCGCTCGGCGAGCGGCAGCGGCGTGGCGGCGCGCGCCGGCGCGGCCACCAGGAGGGCGAGGACGGTCAGGAGAGCACGCACCGGATCTTCTCCGCGCAGATGAAGTACTCGTCGCCGTCGGCGATGCGCCGCCGGTCGACGCGGGCCTGGGCGAACCAGGTCCCGTTGGAGGAGCCCAGGTCCTCGATCCACCAGCCGTCCAGCTCGCGCAGGATGACGGCGTGCTCGCGCGAGACCTTGAAGCTGTCGATGACCAGATCGCAGTGGCGGCCGCGCCCGATGATGAAGCGCTCGTGCTCCACCCGGGCCAGCGGCCCTCGCTCGCCGTGGAGCCAGAGGGTGCCGGGGGCGGCGGCGGTGCCGCCGGTCGTTTCGCGGGCAGCCACCGGTTCTCCACCCGGCGCGATGGCCCGCTCCAGGTCGCGCGCGGTGTCGAGCACCCGGCGCGCCACCGCCTGGCCCGGCGGCTGCGCCGGCGTCACGGTGCCGCTGGGCTGCGCCTCCACCGGCCCCTCGGGCGGCAGCACCCCGTGGAAGCGCAGCAGCGCGTGGAGTGCCTGGTGCACCAGCGCCTCCCGGTCGGTGCCGAGCGCCGCCGCGAGCCGGCCCAGCGGCTCCCAGAGCCGGTCGGGGACGTCGATCTCCCGGACGGTCGTCACCCGGGGAACGCTAGCACGCGCCTGGTGGACGCGGGGAGGCCCGGCGCCGCGTCCCGACCGCGCGCCCGCCTAGCGATGGACCTTGTCCGAGGTGGCCGGCTGGCCGGGCGAGAGGTCGAGCACCAGGTTGCCTGGATAGGCGGCGTAGACCCGCACGCCGTCCGCCTCCAGCGTGGTGACGCCGGCGCGATCGAAGGTGGCCAGCCCCGCCGGCAGCACCGCCGCCGTCGCCTGGCCGCTGACCTGGGGCCGCCGGGTCACGGCCACCTGGCCGCTGAAGGTCTCGATGGTGAGCTTGGTGCCCCGGCCAGGCGTGACCGTGCTGACGCCGCCGCTCGGATCATCCTGCCACCCCACTTTGAAGGCCAGCACCGGTCCGACCGGGTTGACCAGACCGCCGTCGACCTTGGGGAGGTTCGCCCAGCGCGCCACGCAGGCGGAGTCGGTCGCCAGGCACTTCTCGGCCAGGTAGAACTGGCGCCGCGCCTTGCGCGAGAGGAGCAGTTGCTCGCACTCGGCACGGCAGGGCGCGTCACACGGCGCCGGCGGCCAGGCCGCCCCCGCCTCCAGCATCTGGCAGGAGAGCGGGGCCGGGTCCGCCCAGCCGAGGGTGAACCCGGGCTCGACCGCGCTGGCCGCCCCCACCGGGCGGCCGGCGTAGCCGAAGTCGGCGCCGGTGAGGACCAGGCCGCCGGCGCGGAAGGTCACGCGGACGTCGCTGCGCCCGGCCGCGTCGAGGCAGTGGGGATTGGCCGGCACCTCCAGGTCGCCCTCCAGGACCTTGGGCTGCTGGGCGTCCGGCCGCGGGGCCACGGCCACGGCGCCGCCCGGGAAGTCGGCGCCCGGCTGGAGCGGGTGGAGGAGGCCGGTCACCTCGAGCTCGAAGGTGCCACGCGGGCAGGCCGTCGCGTCGGCCGGCGTGACCACCGCGATGTCGCCGGGGCGGAGTCCCAGGCGGACGTCATAGAGCCGCCCCACGCCGCGGTAGGGTTCGCCGCCGGCGGCGCCGACGGTGGAGGACTGCACCGCCAGCCAGTCCAGGCGGGCCTGGTTCGCGCTGGACTGGACCTGGGCCTTGAGCGAGGAGAGGCCGGGCAGGAAGCCCTCCCACTCCACGGTCCAGGTGTCCCGCGCGGTGTAGCCCGGCGTCATGCGCACGAGCTCCGGCAGCTTCGCCAGGTCGTGGGTCAGCGGCGGGGCCGGCAGGGTCCGATCGTCCCAGAGCGCCAGGTAGGGCTGCCCCTCGACGGGCGGCGTGGAGGCGGTGACGCTCTTCACGCGCGCCTGGGTGTCCGCCGTCTGGGAGGCGAGCATGGCGTTCTCGGCGGCCAGCGCGCCGCGCGCCAGGTCCACCAGATAGAGGGAGCCGGTCGAGGAGCTGGCGGCGGCCAGGGTGGAGACCCAGCGAAAGCCGGCCGACGTGGACAGCTTCTGGAAGGCGCCGGGCGTCCCGCTGGACGACGGCGACCCGTCCTCCCGCAGCCCGCCCACCGAGGGCGGGTAGATGGCGATGAGCCCTCGCACGGTGCCGGGGATGGCGATGGGGGCGTGCGCCGGCAGCTGGCCGGCCGGGTCGGGGGCCAGGCCGCCCGCCGCGGGGTCGAGGACCACCAGGCCGCAGGCCACCGCCTCGTCGCGACCGCAGCGCTCCGGGTCGAGGGCCGCGTAGACGCGCACCACCTCGGGCCCGTGCTGGTCGCGCAAGGGGTCGGAGGTGAGCGCCACGAAGGGGCGAACCGCGGCGGCCAGGACGTGCGTGGTGGGCGCGCCGGCCGCCAGGGCGCGCAGCGCCGGCGCCTGGGCGACCGGGCCGGAGAGGTCCAGCTCGGCCAGGCCCTCGACGCCACCGACGGGATCCGGCGAGGCGGCGTAGAGGTGGACCAGGTCCGGCGAGCCGGAGAGCGAGACCGGATCGAAGCCCACGGCGTGGACCGCCGCGCCGACGAGCGAGATGGCGACGCCGTCGGCGGCGCGGCCGTAATCGGCCAGCAGCAGCCGGCCGCCGCTCAGGCCGGCCACCACGCGGGCCTTGCCCGGCGAGACGCGCCAGCCGCCTGCCCCGTCGGCCTCCGGCACCGGGACCACGGCCAGGCTCAACACCTCGGCGTCGGCTCCCCCCGCGAGGGTTCCGAGGTCGATGGTCGGGTCCGGGGTGGGGTTGACGGGGTCGGTCGGACTGCCGACCGCGATGGCCGTGGCGGCATTCCAGGTGCCCACCACCTGGATGCAGCCGGAGAAGACCGTCGAGGCCGTGATGACGGGACGGACCCCACAGGCGACCAGGCCGGCCGGCGCCACCACCAGGAGGTCCGCCCTGGCGGCGCCGACGTCGGCCAGACTGCCGGCCGCCAGCAAGGCGGGGCGGGGCGCGGTGGGCACCGAGAGCGACATGATGAGCCCGGGGGCGAGCACCGCCTGGCCATCCACCGCGTCGAGGAGGCGCAGGTCGTCGCCTCGCTCGTTGGCGACGGCCAGGTAGGCGCGCAGGGTGGTGGCGTCCCTGGTGGTGACGCCGTGGAAGACCGCCACCGCGCTCGGCCCGTTGAGGCGAAGGCCAGGGCGCGTGGAGGTGCCGCTGCAGGCCGAGGTGACCGCCAGCGCGACGACGAGAAGCCGACGAGCGCTCACTTGAGGCCTCCGATCCGGACCAGCGCGCCGGTGGCAGGGTCCCGCAGCGCGTGCGCCTGCCCGGGCGAGTCGAGCGGCACCTCGAGCACGCTCACCAGGGCCTGCTGCACCGCGGCCACGTAGACGCGGGCCACCGGCGCGGCCGCCGTGCCGTACAGGGTGGGATCCACGGCCAGGCCGAAGGGCGAGCGGCCGGCCTCCGGCGCGCCGGTGGTTCCGTCGATGGGGATCGTGCGGGCCACCGCCTCCTGGTCGTCGTACACCGTGACCACCCCCTCGGTGGCGCTGGAGACCACCACCACGTCGCGGCGCGGCAGGCCGCCCACCGCGGCCGGGGCTCGGACCGGGAGCACCCGCACCTGGCTGGCGCCCAGGCCGATGGGCACGACCCGCAGCACCCGCAGCGAGGGTCGGCCGGTCAGGTCCTCCTCGAGGTCGAGCACCAGCAGGACCGCGCCCATGTCGTTCGAGGGGCGCCCGCGCAGCAGGGCGGCCAGGGTCGGGTCGTAGACGCGGGCCGTCACGTAGGCGCGGCGCCCCAGCCCGTCCTGGTGGTTGGAGAGGGCGATGGCCTGCAGGTCGAGGCCGCCCAGCGCCGGGTACAGGTCGACGACGCTGACGATGGGCAGGGGGCAGGTGGCCAGCGCGGCCTGGGGGGGGCACGGCGCGAGGTCGAGGATGAAGACCTCGGCCGTGAGCACGCGCTGGCCCAGGGCGAAGAGCCGATCGGCCCGGCCGTCGTAGGCCATGCCGGCGAAGCCGGCGGTGCCGAAGAAGACGTCGGTGTCCACCTTGATGGGGCGGGCCGGCGCGGCGGGGTCGTCCAGGTCCAGCTCGGCCAGCCAGCCGATGGCGCCCGACCCGCTCACGCTCGCGGTGCGCATGTAGCTCACGAAGGCCGAGCGGCGCAGGCCGTCCGCGCGGCAGGCCAGGGTCAGGCCGAAGGGGTCGTGGAACTGCGGGGCGACGTCGACGGTGCAGCCGCTCCCCTGGCAGGGGCCGAGCGTGCCGTCCAGGCCGAGCGGCAGGCGCCAGATCTGGTCGGCGAAGCGGGTGGTGACCAGCGCCACCGGCGCCTCGCCCGCGGTGCCCCATCCCGGGCAGGTGGCGGCGTCCACCACCGCGAGCTCGCCCACCAGGCTGCCGACGTGCGCCCCCTCGCCGAGCTTCCTCAGCGCGCCGCCCGCCAGGCCGGCGCTCCCGGCCGGGGCCAGCGCGGGGTCGACCGAGAGGACGGTGCCGCCCGTCGCGCCGTCGTAGGTCAGGTCATAGTTGCCGGACGCGACCAGCAGCGCCGAGCCGCCCGGGCGCGCCGTGACCGCCACGGAGGCCGGAAAGATGAAGCGGTCGGTCGGGGTGACCCGCGCCGCCGAGGACTCGCCACAGGCCACCAGGACGAGGAGCAACGAAGCCAGCCAGCGCATGCCTACCCTGCCTTCCGTGCGCCGGCGCCCGGGGGCAGCTCGGCCTGGATCTTCCTGAAGTCGGCCACGTCGGAGAAGAGCGCCGCCACCCGGCGCATCAGGCCGAGCCGGTTGGCGCGCACCGCGGGGTCCTCCGCCATGACCATGACGGCGTCGAAGAAGGCGTCCACCGCCGGCTTGAGCGTGGCCACGGCCATGAGGACGGCGCCGTAGTCGCGCCGGGGCCGGGCCTCGGCCGCCTCGCGCTCCACCCGCTCCAGCTCGGCCAGCAGCGCCCGCTCGGCCGGCTCGGTGAGCAGCGCCGGATCCACCGCCGCCGCCCCGGCCAGCGGCGCCTTCTCCTGGATGTTGGCCACCCGCTTGAAGGCCACCGCCAGCGGCACGAAGTCGTCGCGCCGCTTGACCACCGCCAGCGCCTGCAGCCGCTGCCGGGCGTCCACCACGTCGTCGAAGCCGGCCGCCAGCACCGCCTCCACCAGGTCGGCGTCCAGCTCCTCGCTCCACTGGGCGCGAAGCCGGCCGCGCACGAACTCCACCACCTGGCCGGCCACGGCCGTGCGGTCGGCCGCCAGCTTCACGCCGTCCAGCGCGTCGAGCGTGGCCTCCACGGCGCCGCGCAGCGAGAGGTGGTAGCCGCGATCCAGCAGGATGCGCAGGATGCCGATGGCGGCGCGGCGCAGGCCGAACGGATCGGCGGCCCCGGTGGCCTTCTCCCCCACCCCGATGATGCCGACCAGGGCGTGGAACCGATCGGCCAGGCCGACCAGCGCGCCCAGGTCGCCGCGCGGCATCTCCTCGCTGGCGCCCAGCGGCTTGTAGTGATCCTCCAGCGCGTCGGCCACCTCGCCCTTCAGCCCCTCCAGCCGCGCGTAGTGGCCGCCCATGATCCCCTGCAGCTCCGGGAACTCGCCCACCATGCCGGTGCCCAGGTCGGCCTTGCAGAGCCGCGCCGCCAGCGCCAGGTCCTCCGGCGCGGCGTGGCCCACGGCGCGGGCCAGCGCCGCGGCGATGGCGCCGATGCGCTCCACCCGCTGCAGCTCGGTGCCCAGCCTGGCCTGGAAGGTGCGCCGCCCCAGGTCGGCCACCCGGCTCTCCAGCGTGCGCGTGCGGTCCTCCTCGAAGAAGAACCGGGCGTCGGCCAGGCGGGCCCGCAGCACGCGCTCGTAGCCGTGGCGCGCCACCTTGGGGTCGCGCACCGGCGTGCCCGAGACGGCGATGAAGCGGTGGGTGAGCCGCCCCTGCGCGTCCACCACCGCGAAGTAGCGCTGGTGGTTGCGCATCTCCGAGACCACCACCTCGGGCGGCAGCGCCAGGTTGGAGGGCTCGAACGCGCCCGCGATGGCGGTGGGGTGCTCGACCAGGAAGGTGACCTGCTCCAGCAGCGCCGGATCCGGGCGCACCAGGCCGCCGGCCCTCCTGGCCGCGGCCGCCAGCCCCTGCTCGATGGCCGCCCGCCGCAGCGCCGGGTCCACCACCACGAAGGCCTTCTCCAGCTTCGCCAGGTAGTCCTCCGGCGTCCCCTTGAGCGCGATGGCCCTGGGGGCCATGAAGCGGTGGCCGTAGGTGACCTTGCCGGAGGTCACCTCGCCGAAGGTCACCTTGAC